>JBAZSD010000003.1 GCA_041662605.1 Desulfomonilaceae bacterium | reverse complement strand
CCTAAAAGACCTTGTGACATAATTAATTAACCTCGTTGGTGATGGTTTCTCTGTGATAAAAGAATACTATCATCTTGATTTATCAAGAACAACGAGGTTTTTTACTTTTTTTCGCGAAGGATCATGGCTAAATACCAGCCACGAAGAGTGAAAACCAAGCCAATTAGGATCAGCGCCTCGATGGGGGATAGGTCGTCAATGATGGACACCAATTCTTCACGCTGCAATTCGTTGTTTGTAGTACCTTAGTTCAAAGCTCACGGGAAAGAGATAGCCAAGCGCAATCACGGTTTTGGGGCACGCCAACCTTTTGCGGCGAGATTTACCTCTTTATGGAAACATTTCCATAGAATCTGACTCCACATATCTCCATCTGATTCCATGCCTAAGCTCTTCGGGACAAGAGTCAGATTAATTTACAGACATGATTCACTGCATTTCCGCTTTGCAAGGCGTCATTTCGAGCGTAGTGAGAATTTCATTATACGGCCTGGACAAATATTTACTCGCTGTGCTTTGTCGAGATTTCATGAGGGCTCCTTTAGTTATGGCACGGATATCGCAAATAACGAGTCAGGCATGCCAAACCGTTTAAGCCGTTGAGGCGAAAAATAAAAAATGATGGAGAAAGAAAATGGCTAAGATAGCAAAATCGACTGATTCTTCCAGCCTCGCTGAGGTTGTAGACAGGATCCTGGACAAAGGTATTGTGATTGATGCGTGGGTGAAAGTCTCATTGGTCGGTATCGAACTGCTTACAGTAGAGGCTAGGGTAGTCATAGCCTCAGTCGAGACCTATCTGAAATACGCCGAAGCCATTGGCCTCACAGCCAGCGCCGCTGCTCCTGCGTGAGGCGTCTGCTACTAACATCCCAACGGCTATGGGGGGATCTACTCTAGGTACACCCCATAGCTTCTGGGTCCGGCGAAACCCGACATAACTTATCGGATACCCTAAGAGTTGGTAAGTCAGTCGGGTTAATTACTTAACGGACTTTCGCCGGATGTGCGAGATGACGCCTCGCTACACATCACGGAGAAAAAACTGACGAGGAACAATGGGTAACTTGACTGATGACATCTCCAGATTGTGCGGAGAGATTGAGGCCTTGCGAGACTCTCGGAAGGTTTTCGAATCTCAGCTCAACAAGGAAACCAAGGAAATAAAAACTGAGGTTTCCGTTATGCGAGGCGGTTTCAGGCAGGACCATAAAATTATGGCTGATCGGACCAAGGCCTATCGAGTAAAATTCGTATCAACTCTAGATGCCGAAGTTGGTGGTCTCCTGAACGCCTTCGACAAAAGCCATGCTGAAATGGCTGCCAATACTAAAAAGGCAAACGTTAAGTTCGTTTCAGACGTGGGTAACCATGTATCCGGTCTCCTTACTGGTTATAAGAAGGACCTAAAGGCGATGGGCGCCGCCACGAAGCGAGAAAACGCCATTTTCGTCGCTGACGTAACCCAGTTTGTCAACGCGAAGAACAAAGAAACGAAAGTGATGATGGACGGGTTCAGGGCCGAACACACAAAAATGGCTAAGATAACCATGGCGGACAGGCAAAACTTCGTAAACAAGTTGGACGACGATGTCAACGCCACGAGAAAAGTTAACATTGCCGAACACATAAAAATGGGCAAGATGACGAAGGCCGACAGGAACAAGTTCGTAAACGAATTGGAAGACAGCGTCGGCACGATGAGGAAGGCTAACGTCCATGATTTATCGGGCGCCCGGGCCGCGTGGGCGGGCCTTTTCCCTGAGGGACGCAAAGCCAAGTTAATGGCTGAACAGCGGGAAAAGGCGGAACAGGAAAAGAAGTTCTGTTTGGAAGCCGAACAGAAAGCCAAAGCCTTGGAAGATGCAAAATCAAGAGCAGAGGCTGAGAGATCTAAAGCTCAACCGCAATTATTGACGGGCATTAAAAAAGACAAGAAATAAAAATATTGGTCAAGCCAAGGCCATCGGAATTTCAGGAGTAATCTGAAAATCGATGGCTGAAGCCCCAAAGTAGGATATCATCCACGATGCCCCACTAGACGACTAAATTACTCAAACTCGCTCAACAAGCCACAATGCCCACAAAACAGCTATTAAAATATTCCACCAACCAACAAAAAAATGATACTGCTTAATGAAGGGAAAAACGTGGCATCGTCGCTGCCTCGGTCGCTCGCACGTGGCGCCTGTGCGTTAGGCGGCTCTTCATTTCTCCGACCTTCACCCAAAGAGAAAGGCGAACCTCGAAATGACTGCACTACCCTTCCAGCCCATCCGCTCCGGTCTTTACTCTCCCGAAGAGCTGCTTCAGGGCTTCGAGGATTCTAACCCATCAAGTCTCGAGAGCACTCCCGATCTACGCACCTACCAATTCTTCGTAACCGAGGGGAGGGGCGAACTCTATTCACCCTTTACAAGCATGATGGAGGCTCTTCACGACTGCTTCATCAACCAGGCAAGAGCGACCTTTCAGACGCAGTGGAACAAAATAGTGGGTATCGCTGGAGGTCACGAGATGGATCGCGGTAGCCAACCCTACCGTCAAGTATCTCAGTTGGCACGGACGCTGGCGCAAAACCAAGTCCTCATCGTTACCGGGGGCGGTCCCGGCGCTATGGAGGCAGCTCATCTTGGCGCCACGTTTCAAAACTCGACTGATTCTGATTTCGAGGGGGCGCTCAATCGGCTGTCAGTGATACCCTCCCTGCCGATCGGGCTGAACAACCTCGTCTCACCCTCCGGGGTCTTCGACCCTGCCCTTCGTGACGCCCTTCACGCCTGGTGGCTACCGGCTATTCAAATCCACCGAAATCTGGGCAGTACGGCCGGGCCCAGTCTCGCACTGCCGACCTGGTACTATGGATATGAAGCCTTCACTCCCTTCGCTACCGCAATCGCGAAGTACTTCCAGAACAGCATCCGTGAAGATGGACTTGTCACCATTTGTACAGCGGGGGTGGTCTATGCTGAAGGACGCGCAGGCACTGTTCAAGAGATCTTCCAGGACGCCGAACAGAACTACTACCGAAGCGTGCAGAACCGCTTTAGTCCGATGGTGTTCCTCGGCTCCGAACACTGGCAGCGGCAACTCCCCGCGATTCCCTTACTCCATGGCCTCTTCAAGGCGGTAGACTTTGCGAAATACGTTTTTGTCACCAACTCCTCACGTGACGCCGCGGAATTCCTTTTGAACTCAACTTTTTGAATTAAACGCTGTTATTTTCTCTGAAGCGTCTTTTTTTGATATATTGGGAGAAATTTTCCAGGCAGGCTTAGCATAATCATCAAACGATTTCGCCATAACACAGCTTTTACCAAATTGTTTTATTGAAAATTCACCTTTAAGTTTTGACCCACGGAGAAATACCACTGTCTTAGACTTAGTTCTACTAATTAAATCAAAAATTCCCTTGTCCCAAATACTAACGAGGCCAGCACCGTAGCTCCCTTTGGGGATTATTCCTTCAAAATTGATGTATGACAGACTATGGTCCTCTACAGGTATTGCTAGTCGTCTAATATTTGGGTCCATTGATGGACCTTTTGGAATAGCCCAGGACTTAAGTGTTCCGTCCAATTCAAGCCTAAAATCATAGTGCAAATTCTTGGCGTAGTGTTCATGAACGACAAATCGACCACCAACTACTTCATCATTCATACCTACTAGTTTTCTTATATCTTCGGTTAGCGTTTTTATCAGTTTCAATTAGTGATATTGCAAAAAGATTGCAGGCGCCTTAACAGAAAACCCGCAAGATTTCCTCGCCTAGAAATGACGGTCTCGCCTTCTACCGTTGTCAGTTGGACTCTCTATTCATATCTCTCCTCCAGGTTCCAGGGCCCATGTTAAAACCCCCGTGGGCACCCAACAGCTTTTTTCCTCAAATTCTGTCGAACTGGAACTGAAGGATTATAGTTCCTTTTTACAGTTTCTCGATAATTTTGAGTAACACCTTCGCCGTTAGCATTCATCGATCTGATATTTAATTCCGCTTCGGCATTACCTTGATCAGCAGCTTTCCGAAACCATCTTAAAGCTTCGGTAAGATTTTGAGCGACGCCTTTACCGTTAGCATACATCAGGCCGATATTTAATTGAGCCTTGGCATTTCCCAGATCAGCGGCTTTCCAATACCATTGTATAGCCTCTGAATAATTTTGACCGACGCCTTCACCGTTGTAATACTTTAGTCCAGTTTTGTAAGCCTCGTCCGCTTCGTCAGCCCTGACGTCTTGCAAGCCAAAGAAAGCGTATACGAGCAGTAATCCCATCATCACTAGGCCTAAAATCTTCATGGGAAATCTCCTTTGCCTTTTCCTGCATGATCAAGAGGAAAAAGTTGTAGGTTTCTGATTGTTGAGTAACCACTCCTGTTTTCTTTTTCTCTTAAATTTTGTGACACTGGAAACATTAAAATGCCACCGGTCGGCTTTCAACAGCAAAATTCCTCCGATGCCCATCTTCAAGCCATTTGCTTGCATCCCTTATTAACTCTCTCGTTCATTCTCTCGTTCCCTCTCCACTTCCTCTCGGTTCTTCTTGGTTTGGAGAGCATCCACTTCTTCCTTGCCCCGTGATCCTGCTTTCCAATTGTTCAAGATAGTACGCGATAAAACGATGAAACCACCCACCCCTGCCACAAGCACGGCAAGAATTATGATGATGTCGTAACCCATATCAAATCTCCTATTATTGAAAACCCTTCATTACTCCCATCTCTGCCTTCTGCTCCATGCCATGATCGACAATTTTTTAACAGTTTTGTTTTGTAAATCTATATTTCAGATCGTCTGGGTTTGCCCTTCATGATGAAACATTGTTGTTCGATAGGGTTAAGATCTGGGGAGTGGGGAATACGGAGACAGAAAGATCGGCTCAAATCGTCCCCAATCCAGTTAGTTGCTCTTATGCCAGGAGGCATCTGCCCGAAATAAGCAGTTTTAGGGGGAGTATGAACTGGATGTCTCGATTAGAGGGGTCCAGAAATATCTTGAAGATCTCCGTATCGGAATTGCTAAAATCAACCACCATGAAGCCCTTCATCTGAGGCGGTGTCATCGCAAGCTTGACGATTTTAGAAACATTTTAACGGCTAAACATTTTTGAGGTTTTTCAGAAAACTAGATCGCAGTTCAAAAAATAAAATTGCTGATAATTGTAACCCACTGATATTTTAAGCAGTCCCAGCTTTATTGCGACGTTCAGGTTCATGTTGCTCACTCTTTTTGTGGGAACCGCGATTCCTACTACCGCAGGTGTGGCATGCCGCAATGTCTCACGGCGTTGCATGAGACATACGAATACTCGCCCGCGAGAAGCCCAAGAATGGGCATAAACCTACGGCTTGTCGATGTTTCTTCTTCTGTTCACTAATTACTCCCCCCCTGTTGAGCTATTGCGGGAACTTGATCTTGTATGGCCGCATAAAGGCATTCCAGGCCGTTACAGACCCCTGCGACCTTGAATGAGATTAATCAATATCACCACGAGCGCTATGACCAAAAGAACGTGAATGACCCCGCCCATGGTGTACGAGGTGACTAAACCTAGTAGCCAAAGTATCAACAAGATTACCACTATGGTCCAAAGCATTTTTTGTTCCTCCTTATGCCGCAATCTTGCGACGATCCGAATCATGTATGCAAGGGCCTACTCGTAACGCATAACGGGTTTCGGCGTGAATCTCGGGCGATTCACAGTATAAGTTTCGACTTCTTTCTGTCAGCCGGGTTCAGCAAACCTGGGCCTTTTTTTAGGGCCAAAGTTCGGAGCCTTTTCCAGAGCTATTTATCGACACTGACGACCAAGGTATTATCTTCCTTTCCCGGTGTCAAAGTTTTTCAAGGAATGGGGATTAATTTCTCACCAATCCCAGAAATTAATGGTAGATAAAAAAGACACTGGATAAGAGTATAAGCTGCTCTAAATTAATCAGGATAAGCGTAGCGGTGTAAAGGCATCGCACTCAAAAACGTGACTCATCAAGTATATGATAAAGATCGAAGGTGGTATGTTCATGTGGCTTGAGCATTCCCCCTGGCTGGACCTTACAGCGCTGTGTTCGGGTAAGCGGTCATGCGCAGGATTGCGCTTGACAGAGGGAATGCGGACGAGATATGCGTCAGAGATGCTCAAATGAGCTGATAATTTAGCGCAAATTTGCGAATTCCCGACATCGGGTCCTTTCACGGGAAGAATCGATGGCAATTCGCAGTGCCAGACAGCACCTGACGTTTAGTCACGGGTCCGCAAGTTCCGAAACGGGTGGTAGCGAAGTAATTACCATGAAAGTAGCGGAACACAATATGGGGATCCGCCTACGGCTCGGAGGGGAGACATGAGAATACGCCGAGAGAAACTCCGGCTCCGTGGGTTCAATAACCTGACTAAGAGCCTAAGCTTCAACATATACGACATCTGCTACGCCAAGAGCCGGGCGGACCGCAAGGAGTATCTCGCCTATATCGATGAGGTTTACAACTCGGAGCGACTGGAGACTATCCTCAAAGGCGTGACAGACATCATTAGAGCCCGTATCCTCAACGTCTCCACTCAGGACTACGACCCAATGGGAGCCAGCGTAGCGATCCTCATCGCCGAGGGTTCGATGGCGCATGAAGCAACGACCGGCATCAGTCTAGCCCATCTGGACAAAAGCCACATTTGCGCCCACACGTATCCGGAGACTGATAAGGCGAGTGGCATTTCCACCTTCCGAGTCGATATCGACATTTCCACCTGCGGGAAAATTTCTCCGCTGAAATCTCTGAACTACCTGATCAAGTCCTTCGACTCGGAAGTGGTCCTCTTGGACTACCGAGTGCGAGGCTTCACCCGGAACGTCCAAGGGAAGAAGCTCTTCATTGACCATGACATCCATTCCATCCAGCAGTTCATCGCTGAAGATGTCAGGAAGCGGTACGATAGTGTCGACATCAATATCTCCCAGGAAAACCTCTTTCACACTAAGATGGTTCTCAAGGACTTCGTGCTGGACAACTACCTTTTCGGGGCCACGGCCAAGAAGCTCAACCGGCAGGAGCGACAGAAAGTGAAGGACAGCTTAAAGCGAGAGATGACCGAGATTTTCTATGCGAAGAACCTCTTCAGATGATTCCCCTTATTAATAAGGGACTACGAAAAACCCCACGGTTGATGGATTTTCCCCGAACCTTGTGTAGCTTGAACCTTCATTTGATTTGCCAACATATAAAATGGGGGATCTTTGTAGTCGTCACCGGCATATCGCGGTCGTGCAAGACCCTGGTCGAGTTCCCCCACACCCTCATCCCACTTGACCAGGCGCGTTCGGTAAGGTACGCTCAGAAACACGAAAATACAGGCTTTTTGATCAACCTGACTCCGGTTTCCTCTTTGCCGGCCGTTTGGGGAATGGATACGGGGCCTTTTCGAGATCCAGGGAACCATGCCCCGAAATGTCAAGACCCCTGCATAATTGCGTGTAAAAAAGGATAAATCTTATGTTCCCAATCGGTGATGATGATACCTCTCGCAGAACTATTCCTCTGGTCACGTATGCGTTGATCGCTCTGAACGTCTTATTTTTCTTTGTAGAGCAGAGTGGCGGTGACACCTTTATTGGGATGTGGGCTTTCGTTCCTCGCCGTTTCCTTGCCGATCCCTTCGGCGATCTTTTGACGCTGTTCACTTCCATGTTCATGCATGCCGGGTGGGTTCACCTGGGAGGCAACATGCTTTATTTGTGGATCTTCGGTGACAATGTCGAAGACCGTTTCGGGCACATCAAGTTCGCAATCTTCTACCTACTCTGTGGGCTTGCGGCAACTTTTGCACAGTTGGCGTTTAGCTCCGGATCAAACGTGCCGACTTTGGGAGCATCGGGGGCGATTGCGGGCGTGCTCGGCGCTTATATTTTGCTGTTCCCACACGGAAAGGTCAAAGTATTGCAGGGCCAACAAGTGATTCAAGTGCCAGCGCTGATAGTCATTGGAGTCTGGATCGTTCTGCAGTTTTTTAGCGGCATCGGTTCCATTGCCAACACAGCGCAGACGGGTGGCGTCGCTTACATGGCGCACATGGGCGGATTTCTGGTGGGGTTTGTGTTGACCTTTTTGTTCCGTGGGAGTCGAGGGGCGCAGGAGACGGGCTGAATAGCTACGATGGTACATCATCATTGGCGAATCGAGAATGCTTGCTGTATAAAGTTGTTTAATTCTGACTTCTGTCGTGCTTGCCAGGATGAGGGTTCTCGAATATTGACTTAAAGAACCAGCGGAAGTTCTGAGGCTGCATTCCAGGGCAATTACAATTTATAAGACAGCCCGGGACACTGGATTTCTTCACATTTGCGCTTCCTGCTAGACGACACGAGATGACAAGGGCTATTGGAACCAAGTGGAAAGATACATAAGCGAGCACTAAGAAGCCGGATTCAGGCATGGCATTTGTCCGGACTGCGCTCAAAAAATGTTTCCTGACTTGTTTCAAAACTAAGGCGATTTTTTCATTGCTCAATTGCTCCGCCACATTACGAATAGTGACATGGAAACTAACAGCTTTTTCCTGTAGAATTGTCTGGAACAGTACATACGGAGGATAAAATGCTTAAAACAGAAGGCGATACTTTTGAATCATATTTGGGGAAAATTGAAGCATCTGTCCGTGAGATGCGCCCTGAATGGGATAAAGAAAAACAATGGAAGGTAGATGTGTCAGATAAAAAAGCAATACCCAAGATAGATATGATTGATTATGACAAAAAGCTAATCCTCATTGGTAAGGCAACATTTAATATCGCTTTTAATGGTAATGAAGATACAGAAAAGGCAATATTAACAACTTGTTCTGTGATTACTGCTGGACTTGAAACTACAGGAAAGTGAGTAGTTTCTTCCCCACCATCGTTTGCCATCGAGAGGATTGATTATTAAGATATTCCCGCTGAAAGCTTTGGTATATCTTGCGCCCTAACCTGGTCTCAGCGCTGTGGCGAATTCCTGGATTCTTATCACTCTCCCACAACAACTCACCGGATCGGACCTTTATAGGAACCCGTAGAAATCCGATCTTCCTGTACTGGTCTCGACGCATCGCCGTATTGGCGCGTGGATGCAAATATATAGCATAGTGGCGTAATTATTGTTGCGAATTGCACTGACCAATATGTTGTTCTGGAGGCAAAGGTATGGATCCTAATTTTCTAATTCCTGAAATTCCCATCCTTGAAAAGATTGTCAGACCTCTTTGCGTCTACATATTTTTGCTGGTGGCGTTCCGACTTTCCGGCAAGCGAGAACTTGGCTCCATCGGCCCCTTTGACCTAGTTATCTGGCTGACCATCTCGAACGTTCTGCAGAATGCTATGATAGGGGCGGACAACTCGCTCAGCGGCGGATTAATTGGCGCAACCACAATGTTTGGAGCCAACTGGTGTTTCGCAAGACTTTCCTACAGTTTCCCTACCTTTGAACGGCTCGTGGAAGCAAAACCTACGGTGTTGGTAGAAAATGGCAGAATTTTGAAACAAAATCTGGCCAAAGAACTCTTGACCGTTGAAGACCTTAGCCACGCCCTTAGAAAAAATCAAATAGACCTGGATCAGGATTTACCGTACCTCAGGAAGGTCCTGTTAGAATCTGACGGCGCCATCACAATCGTTCGGAGGTTGTACGGCGACAGGGGCTTTGAAAAGGAGCCTCGTTGAGCACCCGTGAAACAGATCCAGTAAACGCATGATAGGCTTTATACCAAAAATCGTCCGGTCTTGATTGGACGCCTTCCTTTAAATTTCGGATGAATCACTTGAAAACGATCGACGTTCCTACTGTAGGATCAGTCGTTAAAACCTGGCATTCACCCGCCGCGGTTTTTCTTTTCCGCCCTGGAGTTCCTCTTGATATTTTTAGAGTCAACGTCCAGCCTTGTCGCGTCATTAGTTCATTCTATATTGGAAAAGGAGGCCTCACAAAAATCCTTGCCATGTCGTTTAGTTTAGAGCGTGTCTATGCACGCAAGCTCACTGTCCATTTTTTCTCGACCATGAATGACTTTTACACCCGAGGTCGCATGAGATATAGTAGGAGGGTAGGGCTGGCAGGAGAAAATGTCATTTGGAAACTCATAATCACTGGTCGGACTCATGAATCAGATAATTCCTTGGAAATGCCATAGCTGTGGGAGAGCATTCGACACGTTACGGGGCGGTATCTGCAAAAAGTGCGGACGACCGACATGTAGTATTTGCTTCGGTATCGGAACCCTTCGACGAATTGTACAACTAAAATTGCCGGAATCACAGATTTGTCGGTCCTGTGCAAAAGCAGAAAAGAATGAGGCTTCCTCCTCAAAATAGAATTTGGCGTTTTCCCAATACATTAATCAAGATGGCGCTTGAATGGTTTTTCCCCTACAAGAAGAGGCGAAATTGTAGACCTTAAGCGCAACCAGGTTAATCTTGAACGGCGGATGATAATTATCGCCCCACCAGGAACAAAAGAGAAAAACTGGAAAAGAATTCCCATATCAAAGGATTTTGACCAACTCCTTGTTGAAATTATATCGGCCTCGATATTGAGATGTGATTATGTCTTTACTATTGACGGGCGCAAGACCAACCCCGAGAGTTTTAAAAGACAATGGAAAAATGCTGTAAAAGGAATGGATCCAGCCCCCACATTTCACGACCTGAGACACGCATTCAGGACCAACATGCGGAACTCAGGAGTGGGTCCGGAAATCACAGAAATAATAATGGGCCACAGCGACGGCGTAAAAACCGTTAAGGAAAGATATGGCCGTATCCTTGACCATGAATTAATTCAGGCGATCGACAGACTTGAATTCGACTTCGGTCCTACTGTTATTCTCACCGCAAAATAAAAACTCTTTCTTATAAAAACGTGGTACTTTTGTTACTTGCTATGCAACACGCTGAACTAACAGGTCTTTTGTGTTAGGCAAAGTAACAAAGCCAAATGTTACCAATGTTAGCATTGGCAATAAAAAACGGTCGCCGGGCAATTCCAGCAACCGTAAGTTGTTGATTTCATGGTGGAGATGAAGGGATTTGAACCCTCGACCCCCGCGTTGCGAACGCATTGAAAAAGAGCCTGCCTGTAAGAAATCCCCAACCGTTTCAAGCACTTTCAAAACACTACACGACAAAATACCACGAAGACGTGTACAAAAATGTTAGCATCGTCTGAGAGGGAAGGGGAGTCCTACGTGAACACGGGCACTGTTGCTTTTATTACAAAAAAGTAACAGGGTAACGAAAGTAACAAAGGCCTCGTTGTTACTCTCATATAGGGTAAATATTTATTATTATGAAATAACCTTATTATAGTGACAAAGTAACACCGATTCTGAAGCTCGACGTCTCTTTTGCTCTTTATCATGCCAGACTCTAACCAATTATTTTGAAGGGGGAGGGGGCTAGTGTAACTCATGACTTCTGAACTAAATACAGATAGGTAGGTAAGAGAGACATCCACCGCGTGCACGTAGGGACGCCGACCACAATCTGATCAGTGGCTAAAGAATAGTCCCGGACAGGAATCCAAGGGAAGACGAGAGGGGGGGGATCTGATAATCTCATCTTTCATGTCCTATCCTGAATAAGCAAAGACCACGGAGATTATTTGAACCCCGATTTATTCCTTTTCCCGGTTTAGGAAAAGAGTGGCGGCTCCGAATGTCTACAGCAAGGGGATTTACGAATCAACGAATTGCGATCGTCTTGATGTTTTGGATGTGGGGATATCTTCCGGCCCATATACTTGCCAATCACGCCGCTTTCATTTCCCGGGCCCGCATCATGCAGTTACTCTTTTTTAATTCCCGTTTTGGTTCCGCATGTTTCGGCCAGGGCAAGCGTCGCGCCGCCAGACACCTTTTTCTTTTTCCCCGTTACATCTTGCGGCGTCGATCCTTGGGTTAAGGACTACATCACGCCTCTTGCTAATACTCCGTCACGGCCCATGCAATCCGATAATTCTCTGTATCGCATGGTCCTTGCCGGGCAACAGGCGTGCCCGCCGTGGCTTTCTAGCCCATTCCTCGTCCATCTAGCGCGGTTTAGTTTTCCAGTTTCCCAGTGGATTTATTCTTTCTTGTCGTTGCGTTCCAGCTACTTAGTCGGGTCCAAGTGAGCGTTCTTACATAACATCGCGTTTTCCGATCCTGCCGGGTTCCGTTCGCTCCGCTCACCCGAAAACAGACACTATGTAATCACTTTACTCAGTCTATAAGCTTTGGTTCTATGGATTATTTCCTGATGGCTGTTCTGAACAGATTACAGCCACAACCTCGCCCACCCGCCTGTGACGGCCCTGGCTACCGCCGCCTTCATCCCTCCAGCAAACGCCGAATCAGTTTGGCCCCATCATAGCCAACTTAAACTGCTTCGGAATTCTATCGCCCGGTTTTAAATTCACGGACATTCTTGGCCTTCCATTCCAAAGCCGGTTGCAGCCGAATACGTTCAGCAAGTTCCATGTCTTCCGTCAAAAGTAATGGAGCTATTTCCCCGTAATCAAGAAGTCTATCCAGGAAATCTTTCTCTGAAGCAGTAAACATAAGCAATGGCGCAAGAGCTTTCTTCGTCTCATCGTTAACCATTTCGCCCCAATGTTTCGTCGAATCGGTACCTGTCCAGACCTCTCTTCGCAAAAGCGGCGCAAGTTCACTTTTTAACTCCCGTTCTGAAAAGGTCAAGTCCGACAAACGAACATCCCGCCAGTCTTTCCGATTGGCTGCCCCATAGACGATGAAGGCCGAACGTAAGTTCCGATGGTCCAACTTCCCACTTCTCAGCAGGGCATGAGCGTCAAATAAGTCCCTACCGGCTCGCCTGGCCAGAAGGGCGGCCAGTTTTCCTGCGGCTAGTTCATGTATGTCAATTACAGGAAAGTCTTTTGCCTCGTAAGGGCCAATCCGCCGTGAACTCAATCTGGTCACAGGCCATAAGGGAACCCTAAACATGAAGTTCAGGTCAACCTTCAAGTCGCCACCTTGACCAAAGACACTTTCATAACGGAGGAAGGAAAGGGTGGCTGTTAAAACCGTTCAGTAAGGCGATAAGGTTAAAGACTTTTTCCAGGATCTCGGGCCGGAATCCTGTGGACTCGGATTCCGCCAAGAGCGCTTCTCTCGAAAAATTCAATACGTCTCCTCCCACGAACGATCCAGAATTTGGTCGGATACCACAAGGTTCCACTTCTTTACAAGACGCCCGCTGACATTCCGTGACATGTAAGTAGGCTGCTTGGGACAATATTCCTGAAGATGGCTTAAGTGCTTGTCATCAACCATCAGTTCTTTCTGATGTTGTTCCAGATAAAAGCCTACCTTCGCGGCTATGGTTGCGTTGCCTAGAAGCCTGGCGTAGTCACTGATCTTATCTATGTCGAAGAATTCCACGCTCTCCAGAGACCGCCATATTTCTTCCCAGCCGCCGCCAAAAATCGGTCGATCCAACAGATCCACGAGCGTCCGTTCTAAGCTCGTTACCTTTATCGCTATCCCCGTTCTTTCAACGACATTTACAGCAAATAGTTCCTGCTTTTTATCAACCAGCGGCTTTGGGAAAGCCACTCCTCGATATTCATATCCCCGAAACGTCATTGGTCGTATTGCTTGACCCGTAAGGAAAATCATTTCTTCTCTAACTGAATGAGCTTTCCCAAAGAACTGAAGGGCTGTGTGATAGGCCAAAACAGCGTCGCTGGACATCTTCCCCGCAAGGATAAAAGGGTCCACCGGATAGGTGTCAGGGGTAAAGCCAAAAGGAACTGACACGTACAGTCCCCGTCTAACTCGGTATAAGCGTCCGGTCCTGACATGATGCGCCAGTAGCGCTTCTCTTGTCCTGGGACTTCGTACCCCATCCGCATCCAAAAAAGATGTGAACTCTTCAGAGGTAAAGACGGGCTTTCTGGCAAAGAAATCCACGAGTTTCAGGTTTTCTCGCTTCTTTGACATCAGCAATCAATACACGTAATATTGTTAAGGGTTGTGATGAGTTGTGTCAAGTCATGGGCATGATCTGGCGGCATCAAAAGAAATAGCCTATTTGTTCATCGCGTCGCGTTTCTTCTACACGCCCACCCACCTGTGACGGCCCTGGCCTTGGGCCGCCTCCATCCCCAATTAATTGAAAATCATTATTGCGATTTAGAACACAGGGTTGTTGGACAGTATCGAAAGGGTGGAAGCTAATTAAGCGTTTAGGTAGTTTTATATTGATGAGATAACACGTTCACGGGCCAGTTCCGCAGCGTAAGCTATTACCGCCTGAATATCATCTGAATCAATAGACGGATAGCTCTTCAAAATTTCATCCTGACTAATGCCGGCAGCGAGATTGTCCAGGATGACGGATGCCATGATTCGGGGTCCTTTTATGCACGCTTTACCGTGACAAACCTTAGGATCGACTGTTACTCGCTCTCGCCAGTTCATGTTGACCTCAATCAGATTGCGCATAAAACATCGGCCGTATTCCAAAGCTACATTAATTGTTGTGATCTTCTCATTCAAGGAGCAGATCGCCACCTTGCTAATTTTCCCGTTCAAAACCAGGAATCAATTTATAAAAAATCTTCTAAAGAGAAAAAGAAGAAAAAACTTTAAAGAGATTTTCCAGGATCATCCCAACGATTCTCTGGTATAGAATTCGTCATGTCGCGCCTTCGTGAAGGCTTCTCTTTCCATGCTCCAGGAAACTCATAAATTACGACTCTGAAGGCCACGACCGCCGAACCTCTGGAAACTTATCTTCTTGGCAAATCTTCTTCCAATCCAACAGTATCTGTGGGATGGTTAGTCCCCTGTCGTCAAGGCTGCCATGAATCTTGTAGGCTAACACTGCTGCCTTTTCTCGGTAAAAGCGACGGTCGTATAATGGAATTGTTGGATCAGCATCAAGATCAATGTACGGATTTGCCGGATCAGGAAGCGCTGTTTCCTTGATGAGATAGCCCAAGCCGATACATAATGCTCGGAGTTGCTCCTCGCTGATTTGGTCCGGTCGTCGTTGTAGAACTTCTGACAGTTTCTCCATGGCAACATCCAAACCATGCCGGCGTCGTCCCACTACGATGTATACCAAATCATTCAATAGCTCATTAGGCAACGGGGGCAAGGTATTGTCAAGTGCGTGAGAAAACCACAGAACACAGCCGTTGATGCAGGCAACAACTTCTTCCACATCAGAAGACACTAGCCCACACCTGAGTCTCTGAATAACAGTGTCATCCTTGTCGGAATCAACCAACAAAGTCATAGGCGCTGCATGTGAGATGGAAAAGCCTTCTTGCTCCATTTCAATCAGTAATTTCAAAGCCTGTGCCCTTGAAACCTGGTCCGTCTTCGACAGTCGAGGGAGGACGATTTTCCCCAGGAGAGGAGCAAGCTTCGATAATTGGTTCCGGAACTGGTCTCCCGTCAATGCGTCATTCAAGTCCGATAAATCTTCCAGATCCTGCTTATTATCCTGCCACCATTCCTCAGCTCTGCAAAGAATTTTTGCTGCTTCTTCAGCGGTCCAGTCCAATTGCTTATCGTTGGGCTTCTCTCGCCCGATTACCTGGTCCACTGTAGCTTCTAGAATCTGATCGACTATGCTGTTCCTGTCGATATGTATTCTGTTCAGCAATGAACCCACTCTCTTCGACGCGTCTGCATTCGGAAGTATTCGCGGGAACTTCTGTCTAAGTATCCACTGTTTAAATGCCTGCTTTGCCTCCCCCGTCGTTAGTTCGGGGAGCGCGAGAAAACGATTATTCGGCAACAGGAAGTTGGAGGGGAGACCTGAATCGAAATCTGTTTGTGACCACAAGGCCTTACAAAAGGCTTCGCGTTGTTCAGGAGTGAGCCCACCGATGCGGTCCAGAACTTCAAGTCGAATCGCAGCTTTTGTCCGAGCGGAGTTGGAACCCTGTTCGATGGTTTCGATCAAATTTGATATTGCCTGCTCCCACTCGGAGCGATCTGATTCACGAGGAAGCCCAGAAGAAAACCTGCATGCTATGCTGTTGAAAGGCTCGTTCCACCACCATGGGGAGGCGATCCGAAAGTTTGGATTTTCGGAAATGGGCAGAGCGATCAGCATGGGCATCCTAGCCAAGACCTCTTTTTTGGTCATGGCCTCAACTAATTTTTTGACGAGGAACTGTACACGCTCTTGGAGGCCAAACCCGCCATGGAGTACAGAATATTTGTAAATTTCCATTGTTAATTTGAATAACTGCTCTCTGTGGGTAGCACTGAAGCGAAAACAGAGTTCTCCGAGCAGTCTAGGGGCTGTTACTATGATCCCCAAAGCCATGTGAGCATTCTGTTGCGGATCTTTTCCTAGTGCTGCCAAGGCCTGCTCACAGGAGTTCATCAACAGACCGGCCGCTTCATGAACCTCGTCATCGTTGAGTGCTGAAGCTTTGACAAAGTCAAGCCATTGGTCTACGGGGTCCATTTTCCCGTTACGCACCATGTAGCTCATTGCCAAAACTGGGGAGACCGGGTCGATCCACCGAGAGGCGTTGACCGTGCCGCTCTGGATTCCGAAAGACCCGCAACGTACTGGGAGCCCTCCCTCTTCAAACTGGCGGAGGTATGCGAAACCAGGAAGACGCAATGCAAACAGGGAGATGGTAGAAATACCGTAAGTAACGGTTTTTCTACCATCTCGGACTTTTTTCTCTCTTCTTGGTGGGGGCAGCGGCGGAACATTATCTAGAGTTGCACTCATTGATTCCATTTCTTCCTTGGGATTGCAGTGAAAGGCGCTCAGCGCAGTCAACCTTCTGAGATGTGAATCAAGTTCTTCTCCGATTTTTCTAAATGGTCTTTGTATTGCCAATAGAGAGGCATGCAATCTAGCCCATCCTTCTTGTGAAAGGATGGAATGGTCATCTACATCTGGGTTTATCGATCGACGTATCTGCTCCAAGGCATTTTTAACGAGTTTTTCAGCTTTCTCCTCCTGACCTACCTCGGCCATGATGGCTGCTCGTCTAAGTTGCCAGATGGGAGTATCGGACGATGTGGGCCAGTCATTCAGCGTTTCAAGGACCCTCTTTTGGTCCAGGCGAATCAAATAATAAAGACATTCCTCATGCCAGTACCTTGGCCGCCATTTCGGCAATTTCTGAACTAGGTCTTTGATCAGATCCATCCACCTCCTGAAAATCTCGGGATAAAACCATTCTCTCGCATTTCTGATTAGAGCAAAAACCAATTCCAGCCAGGCTTCGCCGATCTCCTCCCAATTTTCTCTCCCATAAGACGGGTCTTCCCGGGTAAGGGGCGATCCATCTATCGTGACGAGCCCGGGAAACGGATTGAAGGCGTTGATAACAGATTCCAACTTCCCAGAAAGTCCTGGCAACGGCACCAGTGCCCTTTCGAGACGCCAGTTCAATTCTCGCAGCAAGAATAAATTATCCGGAGGTAACAACAGGTCGAGAAATTTAACTGTATCAGATATCCAATCACGAGTGGAGGACCATAGAAGATCGCGATTCTTTCTCGGACACACGAGCCAGCCGGGATAAACCAACCGTTGTTTTTTCCAGACGCTCGTCAGTTGCTTCAAAACTTCTCCATCTACCTGGCGTTGCTGTGCGCTCTGCTCAAGTTCATCGGTCTCCACCCCGTCGGTTGAGAGGTTTTGGGAATCGCTGTCACCATCCTGCACTGAGCGTCGGCGGGCCGGTCTTGGCCAATTAATCAACTTTGGAGGTTCACCTGACAGCAATTCATTCAAGAACCATCTAAGAGCTTTCTTGTTTCTCTCACCAGAGTCGGGGAACTTGTCTTCCGGCACAATTGGAGAAAGATCGATGGGGATTACGTTCGGATACTCGAGTAACTTGCTTTCCGATCCAGACAAACTTAGCACCCCACACAGGTACATGAGAGGCGTGTGCTCTCTTAAATTGTCACGCACCCAGCCTAGCCATTTCAAAAAATTGGGATCATCTCCTGAGAAACCGATCAAACAGAAACTGTTCTCCACGAGTTGCTGCTGAACGTGGTTAACGAAGCCAGCAAATTTCATTGGATACGTTTCGTAATCTTCTTCAGTTGCGATTAAGACACAATTAGACTCAAAACTCCCGTGCAATTTGGTAATCCTAGGCTTTGAACTCCGTGATATGTCCTTGACGGTCAAGACAACCTCGTAATTTCTATCGAGGACAAGCGATCTCGTACTTTCGAGCAACAGATCGTAATTAGTGGTGAAGACATCCGACCAAGGGAGTGATAATAGCGTCTCATGAAGCTTTCCGGGGCAGTACGAATCATAGGGAATTGAGGTCGACAGAAATTCGTCGAGCATCTTTCGCCCAAAAAAATTGCAATATTCCGACGCCACTTTTATAGGGTTCGATATGGCCAAATTTTTCTTCTCTTGTTGTTTAACGTCGCCGCGTGGTCCTATCGAAGGATGAAGTTCATCGTACATCGCACCAGCCAATTCTTTCCAGTTCGGGAACTTTTTCGCGTTAACCTTGGTTGGATCGGCATTCCGACTGAATCCTGCTCCAATCATTACGGCTGCTCTGCCGTACTGCTTTCCTGACCAAAGGTCTTTCTTGATTTTCTCCAGGTGTTCATAACTCTGGAATGCTGACGATTCGTTCATTCTATGAACCTTTCCCCAAAGTTAGCCGACAAATAACTCTCAATTTGTACTTGGCACCAAGAGTCTACTTACCACACTCGTCCGTGAAATCACTCGGCGACAAGGTTCCTAATGGATCATGTCAGGATCTACGATTTCTCCCTAGCGCATCTCGAAGATGCCTTATGCACAACCTTCAACCTGGGCCGAAATGATTGCCACTCAATCTGCTTTGGAAGTAGCGTTGATCGTATAGACGACGGGAAAAATTGCACCCATAAAACCAGCATGCCCTCGATTGAAGCCATACCGGAAGACGCTTGTATAGAACGAACAACGGATGAGAACGCATTTTTCAATTCCTAAAGCGGAATAGTCTTTTATGTTCTCGGATCGCCTCGAACTAAAATTCCGAGTTTAAGGATGATAAAAAATCATGCGGAGGAAATTAATAAAATTTAATTTGTTAGAATTATATAACCCTCACTTGTATCAAGTCAGTATCAGAATCAGTCGGACTTTGCAAACGAAAAACCTTAATTCAAAATTAACGATAATCTATCGTTGGATTAATAAATGAGAACAACCATATATTCACAAATTGTGGATTCTGGCGCCTTTGTTGAAATGTAATATAGGGAACTCTTGACGCCGCTGAAATCTTTCCCCACCTTGACAGTTTGAAAACATTCACCGGGGAAGATCGTTGTTTTGCTCTATGCTGGGATTTTTTTCGTTATTCCAACCGCCAGACATGATCTGGCATTAAGGATCAGCTTCTTCCTTTGATACTTTACTCTGCGACGGACCAGTGTTAGCAAAATGTTAGCATTGGCGAAAAAAAACGGCCGCCGTAAGAAACCAGGTGACCGTAAATCGTTGATTTAATGGTGGAGATGAAGGGATTTGAACCCTCGACCCCCGCGTTGCGAACGCGATGCTCTCCCGCTGAGCTACATCCCCATGTATCCCTTCTGAATAACATTTTAGCGTGAATCTGTCAACTGCCGGTCCGACAAATTGTCGCCCTCATGAATCGGGGTGGATGAATTAAGCGAAAACGAGTTTTCTTCTTTAGGAGCGATTTCGGAAGGAAAATCTCCCGTCAGATTAACAGACGGGAGATTGTTGGTTTTTGTCGAGCGTTAAACCTCTTCAACCTGTATCGCTTCTTCCGGGCAGACGGAAACGCAGGATTCACATCCCAGGCATTCATCAGGGTTGACAACGGTTGTCTTTGAATCGTTTACCGCCAAAACGTCTGCTGGGCACACATCGACACACTCACCGCACTGCTTGCATTTCTCATCACTGATCTTAGGTAGGAACATAAAACACCTTCCGGGTTGAAAAATTATTTTATCGATTCAGTTTCACCGGATAGTAATCCAGCGAAACCCAACTTCAACTATAAGTAATTAACACACTGTGTTAATATGGTCAATTCAAGGTCTTGTACAGATTTGCAGTGAAACCGCTATCCCTCAATCCGATCAAGAGGCCGACAATGGGACAGACAAAAGACGAACTCTATTTAATTGATGGAAGCGCATACATCTTCAGGGCTTACCACGCAATGGGCGGTCTTTCGAATTCAAAAGGATTTCCCACTGGGGCTATTTTCGGTTTCACGAACATGATCATGAAGACTCTAAAAGACAAGAGTCCAAACAGGATCGCAGTCATATTCGATGCGCCTGGCCCCACCTTTAGGCATGACAGATACCCCCTGTACAAGGCCAACAGACCGGAAGCCCCCCAGGATTTGGTTCTTCAAATCCCCAAGATAATAGAGCTTGTGGAAGCGTACAGATTGCCCCTGTTGAGCGTTGTCGGATTTGAAGCCGATGACATTATAGCTACTCTAGCCAAACAGGCTGTTTCGTCCAACTTGAGGGTGATAATAGTCTCGGCTGATAAAGATCTGACTCAGTTGGTCTGCGACGATGTTACGATGTGGGACCCACAGAAAGACGCCCTATACGACTCCAATGGAGTTAAAGATAAATTCGGCGTTCTACCCGAACAAATGCTCGATTACCTCTCTTTAGTAGGCGATTCTTCGGATAACATTCCCGGTGTTAGAGGTATCGGTCCCAAAACGGCTACGAGTCTAATTGAACAGTTTGGATCACTCCAGAAGATCTACGATAACCTGGCCAATATAACCAAGCCCAAACTTCGTGATTCGCTTGAACTGAACCGCGAAAACGCCTTCCTGAGCAGAGAACTGGCGACTCTGTCCTCCGACGTCCCTTTGGACCTTGACATAACCGATTTTGAAATTCGAGAACCGGACAATGAGAAACTGAGGCAGATATTTCGCGAATATGAGTTTAAGCGTTTGCTGGATGATCTGCCGGCTGTGAAAAATCTCGATTTCTCCAAATACAGGGTTGTCCAGTCCCTGGACGAACTGGAAATGGTTACGACAGATCTTGTGGCCAAAGGTTATTTCGCTGTTGATGTTGAGACCACTTCTCTGTCTGCCGTGAGAGCCGAGCTTGTGGGGATTTCTGTTTGCTCCAAAGAAGGTGAAGCGGTTTACATCCCGGTTGGGCATATCCACGGACCACAACTGTCTAAGAAGGAAGTGTTGCTTCGACTAAAGTCAATTTTGGAAAACCCGGATGTAAAAAAGATAGGACAGAACATCAAATACGATTTGATAGTGTTCAAGAGGGAAGGGGTAGACATCAACGGGATAGCTTGTGACACAATGCTGGCCTCGTATTTGCTGGATCCCTCGAGACGCGGCCACTCGCTTGATGATCTTGCTGAAATTTACCTTGAACACAAGATGATTCCGATCACCTCCCTGATCGGGTCCGGCAAGAAACAGACGTCATTTGCCGAGGTTGAGATTCCAGAGGCTGGGGAATATTCCTGCGAAGACGCTGATGTTACGTTCAGGGTGGCGTCGCTAATGATCCCGAGGCTCAAGGAAGTGGGACTAGATGATCTGTTCAGAAATGTAGAGTTACCTTTAATTTCAGTTCTAGCAGATATGGAAATAGCTGGAGTGAAGATAGATTCGGCGTATTTGAGGCAATTGTCTGTTGAATTCGGAGAAAGTCTCAAAGCCTTAGAATCCCAAATATATGAACTGGCAGGCGAGGAATTCAACATCAATTCGACCCAGCAGGTTGGAGAGATCCTTTTCAACAAACTGGGCCTTAAGGGGACCAAGAAAACCAAGACAGGCCTGTCAACATCGCTGGCTGTGCTTGAGGAGTTGGCCCTAGAGCACGATTTACCAAGAAGAATACTAGAATACCGTTCCGTTTTTAAACTCAAGTCTACTTATGCGGATTCCCTTGTAAACCTCGTCAATCCCGAAACAGGCCGTATACATACTTCCTACAATCAGGCAGTCGCAGCGACAGGAAGGCTTTCCTCCTCGGATCCGAACTTGCAGAATATCCCCATTCGAACCGCAGAAGGGCGAAAAATCCGCAGGGCTTTTGTTCCCGAAGAAAATCACCTTTTCGTCGCTGCTGATTATTCCCAGATTGAATTGCGCATAATGGCCCATCTATCCCAGGACCCCAGGTTACTGGAAGCATTCTCGTCAGGAGAGGATATCCACTCAATAACCGCTGCAAGTGTGTTTGGTCTTCATCCCTCATTTGTGACACCTGAAATGCGGCGGAAAGCTAAAGCGATCAATTTTGGGATTATCTATGGCATGGGGGCGTTCAAGTTATCCAACCAGATTGGCGTAAGCATGAAGATGGCGAAACAATATCTCGAAGATTACTACAAGACCTATGCCGGCGTTAAAAAATATATGGACGAAATTCCAGACCAGGCGGCGAAGGTTGGATATGTGACCACCATCCTCGGAAGGAAAAGATACTTACCCGATCTGACAAATCCAAACAAGATGGCTCAGCAGGCCGCTAGACGTATAGCTATAAACTCTACTATGCAAGGCAGCGCCGCGGACTTGATGAAAGTGGCGATGATAAATGTTCACAAGAAGCTGGAACAAGAGAAACTACCGGCTAAACTTATTCTTCAGGTTCATGACGAATTGGTTTTGGAGGTCCGGAAGGACAACGTGGAATCTGCCGAAGAACTACTCAGGGATGAGATGGAAAACGCTTTCAAACTCTCCGTGCCTCTCCTTGTAGATGTCGCTACAGGTAAGAATTGGGATGAAGCCCACTAGTTTCTTGGCATATTGAGGATAAGGCGCATCCTGAATAACTAATAAATGATCTATTACTTCGAGTGTAAACGTCAGGGGACATTATGGACACCACTATGGACGCGTGGATACTAACAATAGGAAACGAAATAATTAACGGTGTGATAGCCGACACAAACCGGGAAACCATATCCAGGGAACTAAGGTCAGTAGGTATCTCCGTGAGGGGGATGTCTTCCGTTGGAGATCACATTCCGTCAATGATTGATGAAATTGACCGGGCTATGAAAACTGCAAAAGTGGTTATAGTTTCCGGCGGGTTGGGGCCAACCGAAGACGACAAGACGTCAGAAGCCATAGCCAAATTTCTTGGAGTTGAGTTGATTCTTGACGTGACTCAACTTGATAGAATCAAAGCGCGTTTTCAGCAATGGGGCCGCCTGATGTCCGATAGTAACAGGAAGCAGGCGTTTTTCCCGGAAGGCTCGGAACCTATACCCAATGATCATGGAACTGCGCCAGGATTTATGATCGAGCGATACAATTCAATAGCGATGTTTTTTCCAGGAGTTCCGCGCGAACTAATGAAAATGCTGCGAGAACAAGGTATGCCTCGCATATTCAGGAAATTCGGTCAGCCACAAAGTGTTTTTCGTTCGCAAACAGTCATGGTGTATGGGCTATCTGAATCGAGGCTAGGTGAAATATTACAGGATGTGGCGATTGATGAGCCAGGTTTTCATTTGGCGTTTTTACCAAGATTTCCATTCATAAGATTGAGGCTGGACGCTTCGGGAGAATCAACCGAGGCTGTGGAAGACACGATAGCGAAGAAACTGGAAACTATATGCGGCAGGATCAGCGAGAACGTCATTTCAACAAAAGGAGAGAGCATTGAACAGGTTACTCTGGATTTGTTGGGAAAACGTAATAGGACGATCGGGTTAGGGGAGTCTATCACTGGGGGGATGATTGGGGAATTGATCACGCGTGTTCCCGGGTCCTCAAAGGTATTCATGGGCGCTGTGGTAAGTTATTCCAACGAAATGAAAGAAAACCTGCTCAAAGTGAAGAAAGAAACACTTATGAATTACGGGGCCGTTTCACATCAATGCGCCCAGGAAATGGCTGTTGGAGCGCAAAGGGCGGCCGGCGCAGATATTGGACTCTCTGTGACAGGTATTGCAGGCCCGGACGGAGGAACTGCTCAAAAACCGGTAGGCACATGTTATGTGGGCCTTGCTTCCGGAGATTCTGTTATCAGCAGGGGTTTTTTGCTCCCGGGGCATCGTGAGTGGGTAAAGACGCTTGCAGCCACACAGGCTCTAGACATGCTCAGAAGGTGGTTAAGTGGCGTCAGGCTCCATGGTAATGAAGCCTGACAAGCGTTTGGTTACTTTTAGAAAAGACTATTCTTCGAATTTGTAAACGCTCTTGTTGTCCTTGTCAAACTCAAGCTTGGCACGGAGGTATTTTGCGTTATACCCCGCGTTCTTGAGCACAGTGTAGGCCATTTCAGCCCGAGCGCCGGTACCACAATGCAGCAAGATTTCCTTGTCTTTCGGGAGTTCCGACAGCCTGGCTTCAAGGTCATCAAGAGGAATATTTTTTGTATTGGGTAGGACCCCCTCTTTAATTTCTCCAGCTCCACGGACGTCCAGGATAATAACGTTGGGGGAGGGTTTTTTAAGTTCACGGGTAAAAACCGCCAATTCAACTTCGCCTGGGAACAGTTTACGCACATAGGCTATTTTCGTGTCCGCAGGACCTGTCGCTAATGTTTTTCCGGCGGCTTGCCATCCGTTAAACCCTTCCGACAGGATGCTTACCTGTGTGTAGCCCCATCCTGCGACGGTTTTGTACGCAGCTTTAGCGGCCTCGTCCGTCCCCATCTGATCGTAAATTATTATGGGCGCTGCCTTAAAAGTAGGGAATTGGCTCTTGATTGAATCCAACCCGTCTTTTGGAACCGCTACGGCTTTGGGAATATGACCTTTAGAAATGGCGTCCGGTGATCTCAGATCCAACAAGATATATGGCATGGCCATTTTGTCGAGTTCGTCAATCCCGGCGATGTTTGACACAACATAGTTACCGGCTTTTTTCCATGCGGGAAGTCCCGCGTGATAAACTTTTACATTCTTGAAACCGAGTTTTTCCGCCTTCCTAGCGGCTAAAGGACTGAGCACTCAAGAGAGTCCGGCGCAATAATAGATTTGCGTGGTTTCCTTATCCTTCAGGAGCTTGTCCGCAAGTTTGTCAAAAGCGCCAAACGGCATGGAAACAGCCGTAGGAATATGCCCGTCATTGTACATGTTGGGGGGTCTACTATCGAGGAGGATGTAGTTTCCCTCTTTAGGGCCTTTTGCCACCAACTTTTCAACTTCCTCGGTTGACAAAAGTTGATTCTCTGGGACATTGATCCCTTTTTTGACTTCAACCTCTTTGGCAAAGGTTTTGCCATTTTTCTTAAAATAGGTGATCTTGATAGATTCCCCTTTGGGGATTTCAGCCATAGACGGCGCATTTTTCAAAACTGTTGAGTCGTCAAAAAGAACGACATCCATACCCTTGTCAATTTGAATCTGGATAGCGTTTGCCTTGACAGAAACATCTTTGAGCTTTCCAGCCAGAACATCGGCCTGCTTGTCATAGTTATGGCATTTCAGGCAACTCTGGTCCGATTTTGAAGGAAGCTTTTCTTCGGCGTTAGCGGTCGGCAGCGCAATCCCTGCAACAAGAAAAGCGACGAAGGCCGCAAGACACGTAGGGAGAATAAATCTCCTGGGCATCATGCTCTCCTTTCTGGATAGTGATAGAATGCTGAGAAAATCTCAGTTTTAGTTTTCATTTCAATTTTAGCGGAGGCCCATGGGTTATAAGATTTAATCGGGATATTTATATAATTAAATTCTAAGTTGTTGTTGTTGAACTGTCAACCCAAAATACGCCCATTTGAAAAAATAACCGGGTTTAATTCATGCTTGGAAATTGTTGGAACTCAGCTCAACAAGTCCGATACCCTGGCAATATCGGCAGCCAGCGTCTCGGCGTCCTGGTATGGGTGTTGGGCGCCTAGAGAGAATCGTAAGAGGATTTCGCTGATTGATTCATGAATGTGAGGATAAACCAACTTAAGATTTGCGATCTGATTAGGAAAAATAGCCAGCATGTCGGAAGGTTTCAGAGTTGACGCCTTTTCAGGCGCAGTTTTGTGCAATTGACTGTAGGAGAGATAATCTTTACCCACGACGAACGCCAGGACGGTTCCCATTTCGAAGATGTCACGCGATATAAGATTGTCTCGTTCTTTATAGTCATAGTCAAAATCGATCCATCGGTAACGGCCTGTGTCTCTTTCCACAAATATATGATCCGGCGTTATGTCACCATGAATTTCGCCCATTCTATGGAGGTCGCCTATTGCTTTGAAGGCGTAGGCCAATCCAAGAAGAATTTCTTCTAAAACGGTGTTGTAGTAATCATAATGCTGAATTGACATAGATCTGATTACATTATCAAGGCTTATTCCAGATATTCTGTCTATAATCCGTACGTTGTTGCCCGCCCCGTCCACACAGTGAATCCCTTGCATAAAATCAGGGTTTCCCCTGACTTTGTCCAAGATTCGAGCTTCTTTTTCAGGATTTCTCAGGCAAGAAAACTTCAGGCCGTAGATTCGGCATTCGAACTCTTCCAGAAATGTCAACTTTATGATTTTTTTCTCGCCGGTTCTTAGGTCTATGCCGCTTTTCACCCAAGGTTTCGGTTCTCCTTCAAGTCCAAACTTCTTTTCTGTTTCTGTTCCCCTCACGAGGTACCCAACGTCGTCAAGGAGTAAGACATCCCCGTAATTCACGTCATAGAAATCGGTGGTATCTTCGAGTATGCGAAATACACGGCAGGAAGAGTTTTCGGGGAGATATTCGGTCGCTACTTTACACCAGTCAACAGGTTCATTCATATTCTCAATCCAGGCTTCAGGAAAAGTCTAAAATTCAACAACTTCAAACAGATAAAATATGGTTATCATGGACCAGAAATCAACTTAGATTTTTGTTGAGGAATTGATATGGAAGGGAAGGGGACTGGAAGTGGGACATATAGTTATCCCACTCCCAAATTATCAAGCGGATGAATTATTCGGCCAGTATGGCTTTCAGCTCTTTGTTGAACTCGGGAACTACCTTGAAAAGGTCTCCAACTATTCCGAAGTCAGCCTTTGTAAAGATTGGAGCTTCCGTGTCCTTGTTTATGGCAACTATGACTTTTGATGATCCCATACCTGCCAGGTGCTGTATCGAACCTGAAATTCCACAAGCAATATATAGGTTGGGAGTAACAGTTTTTCCTGTTTGTCCCACCTGATCGGAATGCTTCCGCCAGCCGGCGTCCACCGCGGCTCTAGACGCGCCGATGGTAGCTCTTGATCCGAAAATAGAGGCCATTTCTTCAAGCAATGTGTAGTCTGATCCACCCATGCCTCTACCGCCGGAAACTATTATCTCAGCTTCTGTAAGGTCAACCTTGCCGCTTGTGTCAAGGTTAAGGTCTTTTGTTACGTATGTAGAGCGGCTTGTGTCCACACTAAAGGCGATCTTGGACAGACTACCGGCTTTTGGATTTTCCGCGGTTTCCAGTACATTTGGTCTGGCCGTTGCAATTTGAGGGGACCCAGTCGCTGAACATTCAGCGAAACACTTGCCTGCGTACATCGGACGTTTGCCAATCAGGGTGGTACCTTCGAGCCTGAAAGAAATACAGTCCGCCATTACTGCCATGCCTAGTTTTGCGGCTGTCCTTGGGGCGAGGTCTTTGCCTTGCATAGTGTGGCTCATCAAGACTATTTCAGGTTTTGTTTCATTCACCAGATGGGCTAGAGCCTGGGCAAAATATTCTGAATTATAGGTTTCCAGTTCAGGGGCTTCGATAGTGTAAACAGTGTCCACACCATACTTGGCCAGATCGGCGGCGAAGGACTCCAGGCCGGGCCCTATAAGCGCCGCTCCCAGATCGCCTCCCAACGCGTCGGCCAGTTTCCTGCCCTCACTTGCAAGCTCGAACGCTGATTTCTTAATCTTGCCCGCTTTAATTTCCGCATATATCAAAACTTTAGACATTGTATTAAAGCCTCCATATTATGTAAGCCAATAGATGACTTGTTAGTGGTGGTTATATTACCTTGGCCTCGGACCTCAGGGCCTGGACCACCGTCTTGGCCACGTCTTGCGGTTCCATGCCTTCATATTTCTTTCCGGCCTGGCGAGCTGCGGGCATTGAAAAATTTGTGGTCGCAAGTTTTGCTTCAGTGGAAATGCCGAGATCAGAAAGAGTTTTCTTTTCGACTGGTTTTTTCTTGGCCTTCATGATGCCGGGCAAGGACGCGTATCTAGGCTCATTGAGTCCTTTTTGGGAAGTGACAACACAAGGCAGGGGAGATTCGACGGTTTCCTTGCCGCCTTCAATGTCTCTTTCACAAATGACGGACTTTTTATCAGCGGAAACTTCAATTTTTGTTACTAATGTAATCTGGGGGATCTTTAGTAATTCAGCAAGCATAGCTCCTGTTTCGGCAAAGTCGTCATCTATAGCCCGATGACCGCAGAATATTATGTCACAATCAATATTGGCCGCTGCTGCTGCAAGGGTTTGGGCCATTACAAAAGGATCGGCGTTGTTGACGGCGTCGTCGCAGACGTGGACTCCACGGTCAGCTCCCATAGCCAGCGCGGTACGAATGGCTTCGACAAGTCTATCAGGCCCGACGCTGAGGATTACTACCTCTCCAGCTTTGAATTTTTCTTTGAGACGCAAAGCCTCTTCAACGCTGAACTCATCATAAGGATTGATGACATATTTGATGCCGTCCGTCACAATCCCCGATCCGTCAGCGTTAACCTTTATCTGTGTTTCTGTATCAGGGACCTGTTTAAGACATACCAGAGATTTCACTTGTTGCTCTCCTTTCAAATCGACTCGGATCAGACAAAGTTGTTCTGATTTCAGGGTATTACAGAGGCTATTAGCCTCAGGGCTTCTGAAAATCCATAGGACAAAAAAACGTATTAATTAGGTTGTCAGGCTTCGGGCGAGTCAAACTTCCTTGGACCTATGGAACTAATAATATTAGAGAAGAATGGCCAGATGAGTCAAGAGAAATAGATCAAAGAATTGATTCAGGAGTCAATTCTTTGGTGTCTTAGCCCGTTAAGATGATGAATATTGTATGAGGATTCCCGATTGCAGACCATCTCAGAATTCGGACGCGCTCGATTGAACCAGTTCAGTCGCTGTCCCGTTTCAAGGGGTTGGATACACCATCCTGGTCTGACACAGGAACAGAAGGCTTAATAGGCCTACTTGGACGAACCAACCTTCTTTTGAAGTTCCGAAATTTCATCCTGGATCCGTGTTCGGACATTTGGGGAAGGTTCTACCTTCAACGCCATCTGATACCAGCGAAGCGCCTTGTCAAATTCGCCTTTTTGTCTCGATATGTGGCCAAGGTGTTTAAGCGCCATTACGTTATTGGAATCCGTCGCAATCATCGCTCCCAGGTCATTTACGGCTTCGTCATATCTGCCCATTTGCTCGAGAATGTACGCTCGATTTCCCAATGCGTCGACCATCTTGGGATTCAGGGAGAGAATCCTGTCAAGATCCTGTAAAGCGCTTTCATGTTCGCCCATGTCAAAATATATGGCCGCCCGGTGAATAAGCGCATTAGTGTTTTTTGGATCTACTGTCAACACTTTGGTAAAGTCCTTTACAGAGCGGGAAAAGTCTCCAGCCAGTCTGAAAGCCATTCCCCGGGCCAGGTATCCACTAGCAAGTTCCGGATTAAGTTTCAGCGCCTTGTCGAAATCCCCTATGGCCCGATCGTATTTGCCCTGTATCATCCACACCTTGCCGCGGTTGTAAAAAGCGGCGGGGTTCCTATTCCAGGCTTTAACCGCAGCGTCAAACAGAGTCAAAGACTGATCATATGCGCCTGAATTAGCCTTGATTATAGCCTGTCGAGTTAATTCCGAGGATTTCGCCTCATCGGCGGCGCCGGAAGGACCCTGATTTTTCTTCGCCGCGTGAGCGGACCCTGTAACAAGGGCGAAGGCGATCAAACACGAAAAAAGGAATTTAAAATATTTCATGATTTTTCACTGATTTGTTCTGGTAGTTAAGCCTGAGTTCCTGGTCAGGGCCGAAGCGGGGGGTGAAGACCCTTCTTTCAGAAAGAATGCGAAGAAATCCTTGGCATAACTGTCATCATATCTGTTCAACGTATAATTAGCTTGTTCAGGGGACAGCTTTGCCTTTCTGACCATGTTCCCGAAAATGTCTCTTATATAAAGGTTGGCCACGATGTTGTCGGGATTGGCGTCACCGTGAATTCCCCTTTCACATCCGGCCAAAACAAGGGCTTTGGCCATGTCTTTGCTCCCTATGTGATGTCCGATGGCAAAGACAAGATTGCCGTCATTCCTGATTCCAAAGGCGCTACGATGAGCTACGAACCATGCGTGTTTACCATCCAGGTCTTTTCCGCCGCCTCCCAGTAGGAATCCTAAACCTATCTCGGAATCTTCGAGTTTCCCTTTGCGGAGGACGGACTGAACAACCATTCCATCTTTAACGATAAGATGTCTAAGTTGGCGGGCGTCCTGAACCAGTTCAACCGGAATGTCCGGAGTCCATTCCCTTATATCTACGGATCCATCCTTATAGACAATTAAAGAGGCCATACCTGATAACATTGGATACATCGGTTTGCCCCTGAATATCGCGCCCGCCCCCTTGGAATGCCTTTGCATCCACATGGCGTTCGTCACAGCCAGTATTTTAGACCGCATATCCTGCTCAACTTCGGAATTACCCTTCGAAGCGGCCGGTTCCTGGGAGCCCACATAGTAACGCATGGTGGTCATGCTCATGTCTATAACCATCATGTACACGACAGCGTTTGGGAAGTCGACGCTTGGCCGGTAAAAGGTCTTGTAGACCAGTGGTCTACCACGACCATCGCGAGGAGACCCGGACGATTCCCAGACACCTTCACCCTGCAAGGCAGGAGATGTGTACAATGGCTTGATATTGTCCAGCTTCAGCATATCCAGTGGATCCCGAGCCAGCAATTTAAATTCCCCGCGTTCCGGCAAGGTTACAGTATCGTCGGCGACATTCTCATTCTTAAGGTCGTTAACCGACCTGTCATCTACAGCCTGATCCTGAGATTGTTTCGCTTTTGTCTGCCCCGATGACGCCATTGGTCCGTGGGAACTTTTTTTCGCGAACAGGGTGTGTCCGTTTTTAAAGCCAATTTCAGCGGAGGAGAATGAAGCTGAAACAAAACAAATAAGCATGAGTATTAATGCCGTAAATGCTTTTGGCAATTCGTAAACCCTCTTGATTTAATCTGTTAAATTTTAAATTCTCATTTATAATTATTTGTTATGATGATAACCTAAATTGCAAAAAAATTCAATATTAAAGCGGTATAACTATCTATTTAATGAGAAGAAGGGGGGCTGAATAAGCACAAACTGGGGTAGGATCTTCTCACCGCCAGTAGTTCCTGGATATCAGTCATAAGAATTCTCCGGAAGTTTGACCTTTAAACTCTACTCCCAAATCCAGTCGTCATTTATCCGGCCCCCCGAGCCGGAATTCTGAGACTTGTCAGGTTTTTCCTGGACCGAACTCCTTGATCAGGATCCATATTCATTTAAGGCTTTGGCCATTGTTTCTTTTGGAACAACTCCAAAGAACGATCCTTTAATTTCTCCGTCTCTAATTATGAAGACAGCCGGTATTTTGGTTATACCAAATCTTCTGGCGATAAGATTCTTGTCGGTATTGACTCTTCCGATTATGGCTTTTCCCCGCATATCCTTGGCGAGTTCCTGAAGGATGGGATCAAGCATGCGACAGGGGAAGCACCAGTCAGCGTAAAAATCTATTAGAATGGGTCTACTCTTTGACGCTTGCACCACTTCCACTTCGAAATTGTCATCGGTAAAGTGTCTAACGTCTGAGTTTTCGACTTTTGCTTTATCTTGCCCTTGCAGGACATTAGCGACAGAGTATCCTGTTTGACGCGCTGACCATATCAGAATTCCTCCTCCTATAAACAGAAAGATGACAAAGGAGATAATAATTACTCGAGTCTTGTTCATTAGGCCTCCGGTCTGCTAGTTCCAGACCTGAATTAATTCTGTTTTTGACTCGACCGATCCTCAAGAACCTTTAGACAGGTAACTTCAGAGCAGGCGAGATATCATAACCTAAATTGTAATACAATTTCTCTGAAATGTTATAGCATTGCCATAACATTTCCAGTTTCCCGTAAAGCGGTTGTTATTACATTAATTCTATGGGGTCAACATCCAGGAAAACCTGGACGCCACTCCCGTCTAACACCCCTTGATCAATGAGCGACTCGGCCATCTTACGCACAGCCGATCTGTCGGGGCTCTTGAGAATGATTTGCCATCTGAATTTCCCAATCATTTTACGCCGAGGGCAGGGTGCAGGACCCAGTATCATGACATGAGGGATATCAGATTTGAGGGTCCTTGCCATTTGCGCAATTTTAAAGGCTTTGTCCTGAGTTCGGCTTTCGTTTGAACTTTGAGCCTTGATCAGTATTAAATACCCGTAGGGTGGATAGCATAACTCCCTGCGTAATTCAGATTCCTGTTGGAAAAATTCTTCATAAGCGTGTCGGGCCGACAACCGTATAACTTCGTGATCGGTCACAAAAGTCTGAAGAATGACCTTACCTGGGTCAAGATCACGCCCCGTTCTTCCCGCAACCTGGGTTAGAAGCTGAAAAGTCTTTTCTGACGCCCTAAAATCTGGAAAATTAAGAGAAGCGTCGCCAAAAAGTATACCAACAAGAGATATTCCGGGAAAGTCATGTCCTTTCACAATCATCTGAGTGCCGACAAGCACATCAATTTCTCGGTTCCTAAAACGTTTAAGGATGTCTTCTAACTGGTTCTTCTTGCCTGTTGAATCTTTGTCAAACCTTTCTATTCGTACATCAGGGAAAAGCCTGATCAACTCTTCTTCTACTTTTTGAGTTCCGATTCCCGAGAAATAAAGCTTTGAACCGGAACACTTGGGGCACAAGGGGGGTGCGGTTTGGGAAAAACCACACAGATGGCAGCGAAGGTCCTGCGCTTTCTTATGGTGAATCAGGCTGATGTCACAGTTCGGACATCTAAAAAGATGCCCACATTCCTGACACTGGGCAAATGTGTCAAACCCACGCCGATTAAGAAAAAGAACTACTTGAGATTTTCTCTCCAAAGAGTCTCTAATTTCCGTCAAGAGCGGCTCGGTGAGAAAGTTCCTGGATGTTTGCCCACCTTTGCCGCTGACCTTGAGATCTACGACTTGCACTGACGGTAGAGGGCCTCCATGATATCGTGACGGCAGGTCTAGTCTTCTAATCTTACCTCTTGTTGCGTTCTCAAAGGTTTCAAATGACGGCGTGGCGCTTCCCAACACAACGCAAATTCCTTGCAGCTTGGCTCGAACCAGGGCTAAATCCCTCGCGTTATATGGGCAACTCTCCTCCTGTTTATAAGAAGTGTCATGCTCTTCATCCACAATAATTATTCCAAGATTCGGAATTGGAGTGAAAATTCCCGAGCGAGTCGCCACCACCACTCTCGCCTCTCCACTCATTATTCGTCGCCACTCCAAGGCTCTTTGAGCGTCTGTAATTCCACTATGAAACAGGGATATGTTCCGTCCGAACCTTTCCACGATTCGCTCTGCCGACTGTGGGGTGAGGGCGATTTCCGGTACCAGGGTCAGGGCCCTCATGCCTTTGTTAAGCGTTTGTTCAATACTCCTGAGATAAACTTCTGTTTTTCCGGAACCGGTAACGCCGAATAGCAAATGTGGCGAATATCCTCCAGTATTTATGGATTCAATTATCGAGTCGCAAGCCAGCGCCTGATCTGATGTAAGTTCACCCGGGTAGTTTGCTGACAAATCGGCATTACTGTCAGGACCGGTTTGGGCTAATCCTGCAGGGAGCTTGTTCAGCTTTATCGTAGCGATGTGTTCTTGCTTCTCCGCCAAACCCAATCTGAGCGCTTCGAGAACGTTTCGTTTCCCGATTTTTGAGACAAGTTTTTTGTACGAAATCGAGTCCGGCCTAAATGGCTTGGGAAGAGCCAGTTGACCGTCCGGGAGTGTCAAATCTTTTAGCCACTCTTTGCCCTCTTTGGAAAACTTGACCCACGGTTCGGAACGTCTTTCAAAACCCACTGGAATGGCTGTTTTTAATACCAGGCCGGTGGGAGTCATATAATATCGGGAAACCCATGTAATGAAATCCCACCAATCCTCATCAAAACAAGGTTCTTCATTAGGGATGTCATGAAGTTCTTTCAGCTCTATATCGATTGGGCTCCCGGGATTGATCCCGACAATGAAGCCTGCTCGAATCTTTTTTCCAAAAGGCGCAAGAACGCGTCTTCCAAACCCTACCATTGCCAACATGCTATCTGGAACAATGTAAGTATAGGGACCTTCAAGAGGCAGAGGGAACGATACATTTACAAGCGTCTTTTCAGATGGTTGCATGCTAAAGACTGTCTTTCGGCATGAAGGTGTCTTGTCTGCCGACCGGTGGGGTTATGCGCCGGGAATGGTTTGTTGTTTGCGTTGTCATGAGTCCGCTGGGCAGGGACATATTTCCCTGCGTCCACAGTTTGGGCATTGACCTCCCATCCATATATAATCGAAATAGTCTACAAAAGGTTTGGTAGACTCCTGGTTTTCAAAAAGGAACCCTACTTCAAAATTTCTCTTGGAAGCGCTTTTAGCTCCAATACCCGCGCCTGTCAAATTTGGGCTTCCTGCGAGAGTCACCACACCATCCACGATGAAAATTTTGGCATGCATCCGGGGACACTGAAGAAATTCCACTCCTGCGCTGAGCCCGCCTTTTGTGTCAATCCTTTCGTAACGATCCCTGAAAGGCCTGGATGGTGACTCGGCGTGTATGATTCTAATAGACACACCTCGATTTATGAGTGAGGCCATCAAGTCCGGAAAGGTGATAAATCGCCCCTTGTATCTCAGGAAGGTCGTTTTGATGTTTGCTGTGGCTATCCATACGAAATGCTCCGCGTTACAAAGGTGGGTCTGAGAGAACTTTTCAAAAATGTCCCTATCCCATAAGGTTTTCATCCTTGTCGCAGAGACCTCAGTCAAGATTATCGACAAACATGACTACTGGCTCACGTCGTGACGAAACGCTTTGGCCCAGGCGCCTCTAACCTCGAGGTCTTTGTCAAGCTCGAGATCAGGTCTCGCTACGGCCATCAATTCAGATCCATCCGCTTCGAGGACCAGTCGCCACAAAGTGACCAGACCCCGTTCAGACAGAGAGCGCATAGCCTGCTGAATCATGAGGTACTCTTCCGAATCCGACTGGCTTGACGGGTCGACCAGAATTCCTCTAATAGTCACCCATCCTGGGTTGTTAATCCGATCAAGTATTTTCCTTTCAATTTCTGATTCCACTTGGTCTCCTCTCGGCGCTTCCGCTATATGATTCCATGGAAGAAACGTTCGCCGGTTCGAATCTATAGCATGACTCACCAAAATCCAGCTTATAGTTTTTACGCAATGTCCGGCTCCTTTTTAGCGCCGCAGCGTAACAGAGTCGGCTTTTGAAGACATTGATTGACCCTGAGCCTAATTCGGCTGTATAAAATAAGTCTAATCACAATAAACATTACATGAAGCCCTAAGGTCACAATGTTACGCGCTGCTGTGATCACATCTGGAGGAATTGGAGCGAGAATGGGATCCGAGATCCCGAAACAATATCTTCTTCTCGGCGGACTGCCTATTCTTGTAAGAACTTTGAGAATTTTTCAAGAACATCGCGATGTAGACTTCATAATCCTAACCACTCCGGCGGACCAAATTGAATTCTGTCAGTCAGAAATAGTTGAGGCGAACAATTTTTCCAAGGTCAGTGAAATCACTCGAGGGGGGCGCACGAGACAAGAGTCAGTGCTAAACGGTTTGAGAATCGCTTCACATAGCGATCTGGCGCTAATACACGACGCTGTTCGACCTTTAGTGAATCCGGACATAATTTCCGAATCCTTTGAGAAAGCGGATTCTTATGGCGCTGCGATAGCAGCTTGCGAAGTTACGGATACCGTTAAAACAGCAGACGATTTTATAGTAGGAACAATGCCGAGAGAAAATTTGTGGCTTGCCCATACTCCCCAGACGTTTCGGACGTCACTGATAATTGAGGCTCACGAGAAAGCCCTTTCCGAAGGGTTCATCGGCACTGACGACTCATCGTTGGTTGAACGTATGGGATTCAAGGTCGCGATTGTGCCCGACAGCAAATATAATATTAAAATAACCAGTCCCCAGGACCTTGTGGTTGCCGAAAGACTTCTTGGTCTTTAAAAAGCTTGATTCAACTATGGCCAAACATTTGGCGTCCCAATATTAGTTTCGAGACAATGCTTGGTTGAGTCATCGGTGATTTGGATAGGGTATTTTCCCGTAAAACAGGCAGTGCAGAAATCTTTAGCCTGGATTGGCATGGCTCGTAACATACCTTCAAGGCTCAGATAAGCCAAAGAATCCGCTTCTATAAAGTCGCAAATCTGCTGAACCGATTTTGAACAAGCAATGAGTTCTCCTTTGCTCGAAAAATCAATACCGAAAAAACAGGGGAAACGGATCGGAGGACAACTGATTCTCATGTGGATTTCCTTGGCTCCGGCTTCCCTCAGAGCCCTTGTGCGCAGTTTACTGGTGGTGCCACGTACAATTGAATCATCAACCACAACTACACTCTTATCTTTAAGTATTTCACGTACAGGGTTTAATTTTAGCCTCACCCCAAGATTCCTAATAGCGGGTGAGGGTTGGATGAAAGTACGTCCGACATAATGGTTTCGGATGACGCCATATTCGAACGGCAGACCACTCCCCTGAGAATAACCGAGGGCCGCGTAATTGCCTGAAGCTGGCATGGGGGCAACAAAGTCCGCTTGCGGAACGGGGCTCTCAAGAGCTACCTGAACACCAAGAGATTTTCTGATTTGATAGACGCCATGTCCAAAAATCGAGGAGTCGGGCCTGGAAAAATAGATGTATTCAAAGATACACATCGCAAGGTTTTTTCGTTGCGGTACCCTCAACGAGCGTAACCCATTCTTGTCGGCTATAACTATTTCACCCGGTTCTACATCCCTGACGTAGTCAGCTTCAATGATATCCAGAGCGCACGTTTCTGACGCAAAGACGATAGCGTCACCTTTACGGCCAATGCAAAGCGGTCTAAAGCCATAAGGATCACGGGCGGCGTATATACCCTCAGAACTCAGGAAAACCAGTGACCATGCTCCCTTGAGTTCCTGGAAAACCTTCAGAAGTCTTTCTTCCAGGGATCCCTTCTTGTGCAAAATGAGGTGGGCTATCAATTCTGAATCTGTCGAGGTCTGAAATATTGCGCCGGCGGATTCCAGTTTACGTCTCAACTTGGCTATGTTTACAATATTTCCATTGTGTCCAAGCGCAAAGAATCGGTCGATCTGCTCAACCAGAAAAGGTTGTGCGTTTCTCAACATGGAACTGCCGGTAGTAGAGTATCGGACATGTCCGATGCCCATGTGCCCCTTCATGTCTTCAAGGGTACCATCCTTAAAAACATCTGGGACCAATCCCATTCCTTTTTGCGAAGAAACCGTGATACCGTCCGAAACTATAATTCCGGCGGATTCCTGACCTCTGTGTTGTAATGCGTACAAACCGAGATAAATGTGTTTGGCGGGATCATCAACCCCATATATACCAAATATACCGCAGGCCTCTTTTTTGGAGGGCGTATCAAACATGAATAAAACTCCCAAGAGATCATAACCATATCCAAACGTTCCACGCGTAAAGTTACAGCAGCTTCGAGTAACCGTCAACCGTGGCTACATTTCGTTCAACGCCAATTGAACTCACTGCGCGCAAAGAGAGGCCTTAGTTGGTCATAAGGCCTCTCTTCGGCATCACAGCAATTTTCTTAGGGAAAACCTAACAATATTTTTGATTTGGAAATTCGGTCACGAAATTCAATAGTTTCTTTGCCAAAATTCCGCTCATTGAGCCGGCGGAGCTACAGGAGCGCCACCTTTGAATGAATTCCAGCCGGAACGAGGATCTTGTCCCTGCGGAATCTCCACGGGACGTGGCATCGCTATAGAGGTCCCTGAGCCTTGTGTAGCCGCGGATTGTGGAGCTTGAATCTGCTTCTTGGTTCCGGCCTGTTTAGGCTGGGATTGGCCGCGACGAACCCTGGTCTGTCTACCCGATACAGCCTGTTCGTCCAGGTTTTCTCCTTGGGGAGGGTAATACTGAACCGTTGTGCCATCAGGGGTTTGAGTCGTAATCCTCACTGCTCCCGAGGGCAAATTGTCATCGAACAAAGGAGGCTGCTGGGATTGTGAATACTGACCCGGACGCAATTGGCCCTGACCGGCTTGGGCCAAAGGAGCCTGAGCTGGTTGAGGCGCCTGCTGCGAGGGAGGAGCGGCATAACTGACAGGAGGTGGTCCCTGTGGGGCAGATTGGGGCTGCTGATAATTTTGCCAGTCAGAATATACGCCTTGTTGACTATAATTTGGGTTAGCCGGCGGAGGGCCGGCGTAGCCAGGGGCCGCATACCCTTGGGGCGCTCCGTAACCTGGGGCCGGTTGAGAGTAAGGATTAGCTCCCTGTTGATATCCCGGTTGAGACTCCGGGCTTGCCGTTTGGCCCTGAAATTGCTGATAGTTAAATTGATTCGAACCGCCTCCACCCCAAACACCAAGACCTCCAGGCCCCAACACCGAATCCAGAACTCCTTGAGCAAAGCACAAGACTGGCGTTAGCAATACAAATGTTAGGATCAACGCTATTTTTGGCATTTCATTTCTCCTGACGCTATGTCAACGGTTCAATAATGTTATCCCGATATTCAAGATTATACACTTATCCATCAATATAAATATTTTACAATATTACAACCACTCTGTCAACGTGGCTTGTTAGGTTCGGGTTGCAACTCCAGGCTATCACCGGCAAAAAGTCGAGTTCAACAGCTCACAACAAATAATTAATTGTGCGCTTCTGTCAGCTATTCTATTAAAGTTTGATCAGCTCATATTTTCTGGACCCGAGACCAATCTTCTCCGCATATTCCAGTTGGTGGCCCCAGTCGATGTCCGGGAATAGGGCTCTAAACTTGTCTGCTCCAGGTTCCAAGGCCTTTTCCAATGCTGACAAAGGATTACCTGGGGCTTGGTTAACCAGATCCGCTGCCGCCTGGTCAATCGCGACCGAATCCAACGATGCGAGAATTCCGATTCCAGGCACGATTGCCCTGTCGGAAAAAGGTGTGCAATCACACAAAGGGGAGACATCAGTTACAAAGGAGATAAAAATGGCTTTCCCCTGTTTTTGACTTAAAACAGCTTTGGCGTACTCGACCATTTTTTCCATAAAAATCGGGATGGATTCGTTCCACTGGATTGAAATAGCGCCTTGACGGCAGGTTAAAATGCATTCTGCGCATCCTACGCATCGCTCGGGGTCAATATGCGCCTTGCGAGTTCCTTTTTCTCCAGACAGGGTTATCGCCCGTCCACGGCACCAGACCTCACATTCGCCGCAACCAACACACTTTTTTGCATTCACTTTCGGGGAAATATTTGAATGTTGATCCAATTTACCTTTTCTCGATGCGCAACCCATCCCGACGTTCTTAATCGTTCCACCGAAACCTGAAAGTTCATGGCCCTTGAAGTGAGTCATTACAACCAATCCGTCGGCATAGTGAATGTCGGCTCCTACATGCGCATGTTCAATGTGAGCGCCTCCAAGATCAACGGTAACGTCGCTATTTCCACGAAGCCCATCGGCTATGATCACTGGCGCTCCTGTCACCTCCCGTGTGAAACCATTGTCATACGCGGTACAGAGGTGAGACCACGCTTCAATACGAGATCCGACGTACAGTGTGTTTGTATCGGTTAAGAAAGGCTTGGCCCCTAAATCCTTCAGCGTGTCAACTACACGACGCACAAACTGAGGCCTGATATGAGCCGTATTTCCAGCCTCTCCAAAATGAATCTTAATGGCTACAAGGTCCCTGGATTTGAAGATTTCGCCTGGAGCCAGGGAGTTGAACAGATCTGTGACTTTGGCCGGCATACTTTTCTTCCATGACGCTGACAGATCTATCATGTAAACTTGTGAAGTCATTTCCAGTCTCCTTAAAAGAATAAACTTGATTTCAGAGATTCTTCATGGATAAGAATCGTTAATTATTTTGGACCGATCAACGAAATGATAGCACATAGTAAAAGCGAAAGTAGCGGTCGCGGTAATATTTACGTCAGTAACCTTTGGTCGCCTGACGACTAAAGATAATTGCAAGTTTACGATTGTCACCCGGAAAAAACCAATCGGAGCGCCTCAAATGACTTCAGTATGGACAAAAAAGAGGTCGCAAAAAAGCGGCAAAGCCCCCGGAACTCTGGTTCATGTTGGAGACGTCCACTCACAAAAGACCAGAATCGAATGTGTAATTTATTCTCCGACAGAAATTCAGCAAGTCGAAGTTCAAGGTGATATTAGGAGTTTTTTTGCCTCCCATCCACCGGGCGCTTCTTCCTCGATGTGGTTGAATGTAGAAGGCCTCCATGATGTTGAAATGATAAATAGCATCGGTTCGGTGTTCGGCATCAGTAACCTGGCTCTAGAAGACATAGTTGATACCAGTCACAGACCCAAACTGGAGGAATTTTCCGACCACATATTTATAATAATTCGAGCGCTGGGTATACACCAGACCACTATGCGACTTTTTCCCGAGCAAATCTCACTTGTGCTGGGCGCTAATTTTTTAATCACATTCCGGGAGCGGAGCGATCTCTTGTTCCAACCGATCAAAAAAAGGATGGAACTCTCCACAAGCCGGATAAGAAACAGCGGAGTGGATTATCTGTTGTATAGCGTGGTCGATTTGATCGTAGACAACTACTTCGATATCCTGGAAAATATTGCTGAGAGAATGGAGATTATCGAGCATGTGGTTGTGAAAGGGCCCTCGACCTCGACTCTTGAATCCATCCACCAGTTGAAAACGGATTTGCTGTTTCTTAGAAAATCCGTTTGGCCGTTAAGAGAAATATCAAATCGAATGATCGCCGGTGACTTGTCTTATGTCAAAGATTCAACCAAGCCCTATCTCAGGGACGTTCTGGATCACGCCATTCATGCGGTAGACACCGTAGAGACTTTCAGAGACATCATATCCGGAATGCTGGACATCTATTTGTCGGCCGTAAGTAATCGACTGAATGAGACGATGAAGGTCCTGACTATCATCGCTACCATATTTATTCCTCTCACGTTCCTCTGCGGTTGGTATGGCATGAATTTCAAGTATATGCCGGAACTCGATTGGACGTATGGATATCCAATGGTAATTGCCATAGCCTCTTTTACTGCAATCACCATGCTAATTGCTTTTAGACGCAAAAAGTGGATTTGAGATTTGACAAATGATCTGAAAAATATCTGGCTGTTCTGAAACTGATGAGAATTTAAGCGTCTTTGTCGCGTCATAACTCGATCAAGTCGATGCGAGCAAAAGCGTCATAAAATCAGTTTATTGGATTGGGGATTCGTTAGGCTAAGAACGCCTAATCTTGACATTTTCCTAACAAAAGTATACAACGCCGGTCAAATATCACGAAAGCCCCCAGGAGAAACTTCCAGGTGTCGGAACCTTCGTCGAAGTCAGAAAAACTCTCTCCCTCTTCTTTAATAGATGTTCGCCTCAAAAAACTTGAAGAACTGGAAGAATCTGGTATCCAACCTTACGCCATTGGATTTACCCCTGATGTGTATTCATCTGAACTCAGGGCAAAATACTCGGAAATTGATGAATCCGAAGAGATCAGTGATACCTTGGGCTTGGCCGGACGCATCATGGCCATTCGCAATTTAGGAAAAGCCGCATTTATGCGCATTCAAGATGTGACAGGTGATTTCCAGATCTATTTAGGCAGGGATATCATAGGGGTTGAGGAATATAAGCAGGCAAAGAAACTTGACATAGGAGACATTATAGGTGTCACAGGTTCGCCTTTCAAAACCAAGACCGGCGAACTAAGCCTGGTGGTAAAACGGTTAATTCTTTTGACCAAGTCACTCAGGCCGCTTCCGGAAAAATGGCACGGTCTGTCTGATGTGGAGACCAGATACAGGCAACGATATCTCGACCTGATGGTAAACAAGTCATCCCGAGACATAGTTTTTACACGTAGTCGGGTGATTTCCTATCTTAGGAACTTCTTGACTAAACGAGGGTTTCTCGAAGTTGAAACCCCTATGATGCAGACAATTCCAGGAGGGGCGACCGCGCGTCCATTTGAAACGTTTCATCATGCGCTAAATCGTCGACTTTATCTGAGAATAGCCCCTGAACTCTATTTGAAGAGGCTTCTTGTGGGCGGTTTTGATAAGGTGTTTGAAATCAACAGGAATTTCCGGAATGAGGGAATTTCAACCCAGCACAACCCGGAATTTACAATGCTGGAATTTTATCTTGCTTACAAGACTTACGAAGATCTCATGAACCTGACCGAAGAAATGCTTGCTAATTTAGCGCTGGACACAGTCGGTTCTTACAAGTTCAACTATGGAGAACGCGAGGTTGACCTGACTCCCCCTTGGCCTCGGGTTACTGTCAAAGAGTCTCTGATTAAAAACGGCGTGCTGAGTCCCGATGAGATTGAGGACCGTAATACGGTTTTCATCAAGGCTGTTGAGATGGGAATATCGGTAAACAAAGAGGATTCTTATGGAAAGCTCCTCATGGCCATTTTTGACGAAGTTGTTGAATCTACACTCTGGGGACCGGTATTTGTGAATCGATACCCGGTGGACGTTTCGCCTCTTGCCAGGCGAAATGAAGAAGATCCTACTGTAACTGACAGGTTTGAACTCTATATATGTGGCCGAGAAATGGCTAACGCATTCACTGAGTTGACTGATCCGGTCGACCAGAGAAACCGGTTCGAAGAACAGGTCAGAGCACGCCAGGCGGGTGATGAAGAAGCCCACTTTCTTGATGAAGATTTTCTGCGCGCTCTGGAATACGGCATGCCGCCTGCGGCAGGTGAAGGTCTGGGGATTGACCGTCTGGTGATGTTGTTGACTAACGCTCAGTCTATTAGAGAGGTTATACTGTTTCCCCACATGAGACCTGAAAAAGGGCTTGAATGAAGCTGCCACTAGAGCTGAGGGTAGGCCTTCGTTACTTAAGGGCCAAACGCAAACAAGCTTTCGTCTCAGTTATCAGCGCATTTGGCGTGCTTGGGGTCATGTTGGGTGTCATGACCCTTATAATAGTTCTGGGTGTAATGAATGGATTTGAACGGGATCTAAAAGATAAAATTCTTGGTACTGTTTCCCATATAGTTGTTATGAACAATTCAACCCGCTCCATCACGGACTGGGTTCAGGTGATGGATAGAATCAAACTCATAGATGGAATTAACGCAGTGACTCCGTATATTTATGGTCAGGCAATGCTTTCATCAAGAGGAAGGGTAAGAGGAGTCATTGTCAGGGGAATTGATCCAAAATCGGCCCCGCAGGTCATTTCGATCTCGAAGTATATGGAAAAGGGTTCGCTCAAAGGGCTAGGGCTTGCGGATGGAGACATCAACGGAGTGATAATTGGTAAAGAGCTTGCAACTTCGAATTCCCTCAGGGTTGGAGATTCCGTTCAACTAATATCACCACAGGGGAAAAGGACCCCGATAGGCGCCATCCCCAGAGTGCAAAACTTTAGAGTCGTCGGAATTTTCAAGTCAGGAATGTACGAGTTTGATTCCAACCTGGTCTATATGGACCTTGCTGAAGCTCAAAAATTTTTCGAAATGGGTTCAGGCGTTACTGGAATTGAGGTCAATCTCAAAAACATTTATGACGCTCCGAAAATAGCCTCCAGGATTGAGTCTGTCCTCGGGGCTCCTTACTGGACCAGAACTTGGAGAGACATGTACAGGAATTTATTCAGCGCCTTGAAGCTGGAAAAAATCGCCATGTTTATTATTCTTACCTTTATTGTTCTGGTCGCAGCATTCAATATCATTATTTCCCTTATAATGTTGGTGATGGAAAAGAGTCGAGATATAGCCGTATTAAAATCACTCGGAGCTACGTCAGATCGCATCATGCGTATATTTGTCGTTCAGGGCATGATAGTAGGCGCTACTGGAACATTTCTGGGAGCAATCGCCGGACTCGGCGGCGGGGCTTTGCTGGCAAAATATCCATTTATCGAACTACCTGAGGAAATTTACACTATCTCCACGCTTCCCATAGCAATATCAACCTCGGATGTCCTAACCATTTGCATCGTAGCCTTGACGATTTGCTTTCTTGCTACGTTATACCCATCATACAGAGCGGCTCGTCTGGAACCGGCGGAGGCGCTCAGGTATGAATGACGAGTACATCTACCAGGTTTCAGATCTACGAAAGACTTATTATCACCCTGTAAGGGAACTGGAAGTCCTAAGGGGTGTCACTTTATTAGTCCGTCATGGAGAAAGTGTAGCTGTAACAGGTCCTTCAGGGGTCGGGAAAAGCACGTTATTACACGTCCTTGGTTTGCTTGATGAACCTACCTCGGGAACAATTTTCCTCGATGGTGTAAATGTTCGGGAACTGGGGGAAGTGGAGAGGGCGAAGATCAGGAATAAGCGCATTGGTTTCGTTTTTCAATTTTTCCAGTTGTTACCAGAGTTTACGGCTTTGGAAAATGTGTTGATGCCAGGGCTGATAGCCGGTGAGGATATGAAGGAGTTACGTCGGAAGTCGGAAAGGCTCCTCAATGAGGTAGGCCTCGGCGATAGATTCAGTCACCGACCAGGTGAACTTTCGGGTGGCGAACAGCAACGCGTAGCTATCGCTAGAGCTTTAGTGATGAATCCTGACGTCATACTCGCCGATGAACCAACCGGAAACCTTGACTTGGAAACCGGAGCGGAAATTGAAAGTTTATTAAGGAACCTCAACTTTGAGAGAAAAACGTCCTTGATTGTGGTCACACATAAAGAATCACTCGCAAGGGTTATGGACAGACGGGTAGCCCTCAGCGCCGGCAAAATAGAGGAGCTTCAATGAAGAGGGCTTTTCTATTTTTTGCTATCATTATTTCTTTTGTAATTGTCTCAACTGATTCCCAAGCAAAAAAAGTAGACAAGATCCTTGTCTTTCCTTTCAAGATGGTGACGAAAGGAATCAAGGCGCAAGATTTCAATAATGAATTAGCCGGCGCGTTAGCCGCTGAGTTAACCAGGGATGGAGATATTGAAGTAATCTCGGGGACGCCGTTTATTTCCGCAATTCAAGAAAAGAAAGTCGACCCGCAACGCCTTATAAGGATATCAGAAAAAGCCGGAGCGCAGGCCGCTATTTGGGGGACGGTTTCTCAGCTTGAAGATGGACTGTCGCTTGAAGTCTATGTGGTTATGGCCGAATCAGGGGCTAAACCGAGGTTTTTCTCCGCTACCGGTCGGGATTTCCACGATCTAGCCGGCAAAATGAAGGAAATTTCCAATGAAATCGGTGGCACTGTCTTAAATAGACCCAAGGTTGGAGAAATCAAGATTGAGGGTAACAAGAGGATCCAGCGGGAAGCCATTCTCAATAAAATGGAAATGAAAACAGGGTCCCCTTTTGCTAAGAGCCGATTGAGCGATGATATCAGAGAAATATACTCTATGGGTTATTTTGATGATGTCCAGATTAAAGCGGAAGAAAATCCTAAAGGCGAGATGGACCTTTATGTGACGGTAAAAGAAAGGCCTTCCATCAAGACCATCAATATTGAAGGGAACAAGGTTTTTACCAAAGACGAAATCCTTGACGCCCTGACGACCAAATCGTTTACAGTTGAGAGTGTTCAGAAAATCAGAGATGACGTGGCGAAAATCAAACAGATGTACGAGAAGGAGGGTTATTACCAGCCAAAAATTGATTATGAAATAAAAGAACTCTCTCCTAATGAGGCAAGCCTGACCTTCAAGATTGATGAGGGGACCAAAAGTTATCTGACTGATATAGATTTGGAAGGTCGCTCCAAATTGACGGACAAAGACATCAAGAAGATTATGAACATCAAGGAGAAAAGCTGGTTCTGGTTTCTGGATGAATCCGGTTCATTTACGAGGGAAAAACTTGAAGAAAACCGTATGCGAATTATCGCCTATTATTTGGAAAATGGTTTTATCAACGTCCAGGTTGGCGCTCCAAAAATAGAAATAAAGGACGGCAGAGTTAAAGTTACTTACCCTATTAGAGAAGGAAACCGTTTCCAGATTAGAAAAGTCGAAGTAGAAGGTGATCTGATAGTACCGGCCGAACAGCTAAAAGATATGCTGCAGTGCAAACCGCATACATGGTTCAAAAGGTCCGCTCTCGCAGACGATATCAAAACAATAACGAAATTATACAATAACCTTGGCTATGCTTACGCTGATGTCGAGCCTCTTCAGAAGATTAACGACAAGCACGATTTTATCGACCTGACTTTCAAGATCACTAAAGGTGAAAAAATAACCATTGAAAGGGTCGATATTGTCGGTAATGACAGAACCAGGGACAAAATAATCAGACGAGCGTTGATGATAGCAGAGGGAGATGTTTACAACGCTGACAACTTCGAAGCGACGAAGAGCAATCTTGAGGGAATGGATTTCTTTGAAGCCGTAAAGTTGAAAACGGCGCCAGGGTCTCGGCCCGATACGATGAACGTAACCGTTGAAGTAATAGAGAAAAAGACCGGATCTCTCGCTGCGGGTCTAGGATATTCGTCACAGGACGGAGCCATGGGAAATGTTGATCTCAAGGAGAGGAATCTCTTTGGTATGGGCATAGTCGCCAACGCCAAGGCAAATCTCTCGGCCCGTAGAAGTAACTACGAGGGTTCGCTCACATATCCATGGATTTTTGACTATCCTGTAACAGGTAGTATCAAGGGTTATCAAGCTGTCCAGGGTGAGCAGAACTATGTCCGCGACAGTAATGGAGGAAGTTTATTCCTGTCTTATCCTCTATACGGCCTGTGGTCGATGTCCACGGGGATTGCCAGAGATTCAAGCAAACTGTCAGGCTTTCAAGGGATGTTCGCACAGTCTATAGTAGCATATTACGCGAGCTACCATGCTAACGCGGCGAAATACCTTAATATCTCTGAGAACTCCCTTTCTTTCAACATTGGTAGGGACACCAGAAACAATTCGGTTATTCCTACGGCAGGCACAAAACTTACTCTCGGGGCGCGATTGTCAGGATTTGGCGGAGACGTTGCGTTTTCCAGTTATTACTCTGAGGGTATCTACTACAAGTCACTATTTTGGAAGGCAGTGCTGAAGTTCCGGGCCAACGCCTCGATGTTAATGGAATCTGGCAACGATCCGATACCTTTTGATCGACGAATACTACTCGGAGGTATTCAGAGCATTAGGGGGTACAAGGCCGGGGAAATTGGTCCCCGGGATCGTTATGGAAATATAATGGGCGGAGACAGGGCTATGTTTTCAAACGTAGAGTGCTTGTTTCCTTTGGTAGAAAGGCTAAAACTTAATGGCGTGACATTCTTCGACATAGGAAACGCCTGGAATGTCTGCAATAGTCCATTTATGACGGATGTTAAAGCCGGAGTCGGCGTAGGTATAAGATGGGTATCCCCCATGGGGCCGCTTAGAATAGAATATGGGTGGAAAATTAATCCCCAAAAAGGTGAAGATCCTGGCGCATTTGCTTTTGCTATGGGCCAACTATTCTGATAAAGAATCACACCTAGATTGAAACCGGTCTATTGATTCGTTTATTAACCCTTGATCTAAATACAAGAATAGAAACTCGAAAGGAGTCTAATCCATGACCCGTCACAGGACCTTGATCAGTTTGTCGATCGCTATGCTAATTCTTTCTTTGGCCTTTGGAACATGCTTGGCTCAGGCGCCACTTACTATCGCTTTTGTGGACTTGCAGCAGTTCCAGGCGAAGTCCAAACGTATTCAGGAAATGCAAAAACACTTCTCTGAACTGAACAACATCAAACGGACCGGCCTTGAAAAAAAGCAAAATGAGCTTAAAGCTCTTACCGAGCAACTTCAAAAGCAGGGACCGATGTTGAAGGAAGATACCCGTAACGAGAAGATAAAAGAAATCGGCATGAAAGAGATGGAATTGAAACTAGCTCAGAAGCAGGCCGAGACTGAGCTGCAAAATGAGGCTCGAGCTTTGGATGAGACGATGATGCGCGATCTTGTAAAAATAATTGGCGATGTGCGTAAACAAAAAAAGCTTTCGCTGATTCTTAATTCTACTAGCGCAATTCTCGCAGCGGATGATTCCTTGGACATCACGGATGAAGTCGTAAAAATTTATGACGCCAGCGCTCCAACGAAACCGGCAGCGGCAGACAAAAGCAAGCCGGCAGCGGGCCCTAAACCGAAAGCTCCCAAATAGGGTTGGAAATATCTTCGATGACGCTCACTTTAAGAGAAATAGCGGATTTTCTTGGCTGTGAGTCATCTGAGGTTACAGGGCCGGAGATCTCTGGGGCCAAACCTTTGGAGTTCGCCTCAGAGAACGACGTTTCTTACGTGGCGGACGCCAAGTTTCTGGCAGCGCTTGAAGCCAGCAAGGCTGGAGCCGTTTTGGTTCCTCATAACCTTGGACCTCCGGGGCGACCTTTTATAAGATCCAGAAACCCGGAAGCTGACTTTGCAAGACTTACAGCTCTGTTCTACAGCTATGTGCGGAGAAAAGACGTCTCAATTTCTGGCGACGCGTCGGTGCATCAGTCTGCGGTTATCTCGGAAGGCGTTTCCGTGGATCCTTTCGCTGTGATCGGAGCCAACTCTGTGATCGGTGAAGGTTCAACTATCGGTTCTAACTCCGTGGTCGGTGAGGGAGTCACAATTGGTAGGGACACGGTAATATTTCCCAATGTAACCATTTATCGCGATGTCAAAATCGGTTCTCGCGTTATCATCCATGCTGGAGCGGTCATCGGATCGGATGGCTTTGGTTTTGCTCGTGATCTGGATGCAAACGGTCGTCCGATAAACATTAAGAAGTTTCATAGCGGGTCAGTGGAAATTCAGGACGATGTGGAAATAGGGGCATTGACGGCGATTGACAGAGGCCTTGCCGGGGTCACCACTATATGCAAGGGCGCAAAAATCGACAACCTTGTTCAAATAGCGCACAACGTCAGCATAGGGGAAGGAACGGTTATCGCTTCTCAGGTAGGGGTAGCTGGAAGCTCCTCAATTGGATCTTTTGGAATGGTAGGTGGGCAGGTTGGTGTCAGAGACCATGTCAGAGTGGGCGATGGAGTGATTCTGGCGACGCGCGTGGGAATCTACAGAAATGTTCCGAATGGGTCGGTAATGGCTGGCTCTATTCCTGCGATGCCTCACAAAATATTCTTGCGGGTCCAGTCGCTTTTTAAACGTTTGCCGGAACTGCTTGAAAGAATAAGAAATCTGGAACGTATTGTGTCACAGAATCCTAAGGAAAAAGAATGATTCACCCTACAGCTATAATTGATCCCGGGGCTGTTGTTGATCCCACAGCGTCTATTGGCGCCTTTTCGATTATCGGGGCGAAGACCAAAATCGGCGCCGAAGTCCAAATAGGCCCGCACGTAGTGATAGAAGGCAACACCACGATTGACGTAAAAACCCAGATATACCAGTTTGCGTCAATCGGCGCTCCGCCTCAGGATCTCTCTTATAGTGGTGAAGATACTCGTGTCGAAATCGGTAAAGGTTGTCTCATCCGTGAGTTTGTGACTATACATAGAGGCACAATTAGGGGAAAAGGAGTCACGAGAATCGGTGATGGATGTTATTTGATGGCCTACTGTCATGTGGCGCACGACTGCATCTTGGGTGAAGGCGTGATAATGGCTAACTCCGCTCATTTGGGAGGCCATATTGAAATAGGCAGGAAGGCGATTCTTGGCGGCATAGTAGCGGTTCATCAGTTTGTCAGAATTGGAGAATTCGCCCTTGTAGGAGGAGTTTCAGGAGTTGCGAAGGATGTCCCACCCTACACTTTGGCCTCAGGGTCGCGAATCTATGTATATGGTTTGAACGAAGTCGGTTTGCGGAGAAATGGGTTTTCTCCTCAGACGATCAGGACTCTGAAGAGAGCTTTCAAGATTGCGTTGCGCTCATCATTGAGACTCGACGAGGCGGTCAGAAGAATTCGTGAAGAAATGTCAGATACTCCGGAGGCTCTGCATTTTGCTGATTTCCTGGCCACCTCCAAGAGAGGACCAGCCAGGGTTTCCCTTAGTCGTCATGCGTTCAGGAAAAACTGATGCCTTCGAACATCGGCGTTATCGCCGGAGCCGGGGATCTTCCGTTACGTATCACTAAAGAAGCCTGTGAAAGAGGTTTTGATCCAGTAGTTCTAGCGTTTGATGGATTTACGAATCGGGAAATTGAACAGATTGCGATCAAGGTCCATTGGTTGAAATTGGGACAACTTGATAAGGCCATCAAGCTCCTTAAGCAAAGCTCGATCAATCGAGTGGTAATGGCCGGTAAAATAGACAAGAGCAATTTGCTGCGTTTGTGGAACCTTCGTCCGGATCGCAGAGCAATCCGGGTGATTCGTTCCCTGACTGACTGGCGGGACGACACCGTACTTGCAGCTATAGCTGATGAGCTTGGGAGAGAAGATATAACCATTGACAGTATTACTCTGTGGGCTTCTAATCTTATGGCTGCCGAAGGCGTCCTTACACGAAAAAAACCTTCCAAGCATCAAATGGAAGACGTTCTTTTCGGTCGTGACATGGCGCTGGCTATCGGCGCGCTTGACATCGGTCAGACGGTTGTCGTCAAGAATAGAGCCGTGATCGTTGTGGAAGCTATAGAAGGCACTGACAAAGCCATATTGAGGGCGGGAGCGCTCAATATACCAAACTCGATAGTTGTCAAGATGGCTAAACCCAATCAGGACATGCGCTTTGACGTTCCAGGGATAGGCCCTTCAACTGTTAGAAATATGATTACTGCGGGCGCCAAATTGTTGGCGGTCGAAGTTGGCAAGACCATGATAGCGGATCCGGAAGATACGATTCGTATGGCCGATGAGGCCAGAATTTGCATCATGGGAATTCCTCCCTCGGGACCCATAACGTAGAGAACTGCTCTCCCGACATTTGTTGTCCCCATAATGATTACTTGCCTCTTTATCCCTGACTAGGTTAGATATTCAAGTCATTTTCAGAACAGTTTCATTGTGACGAGGCTTATAAAGTGGCGGTTTACAAAAGACTACTGAAATATTTGACCCCATACGTCGCCAAGTTGTGCCTGGCTAGTCTCTGTATGCTAGGTGTGGCTGTCCTTACCGCTTCTCTCGCTTACCTGGTAAAACCTGCCTTAGACGACATCTTCTTCGAGAAAAATATGCGGATGCTGATGCTAATCCCGATAGTAGTGGCTTCGGTCTATATTATCAAAGGCTTTTGCGATTTCGGTCAGTATTACCTCATGGCGTTTATAGGTCAAAGCGTTATCCGTGATCTTCGGCAAGAAATGTTCTGTAAACTTGAAAACATGTCCGTCGGCTTTTTTGTCAGGCATTCTACAGGAGAGTTGCTCTCCAGAATGAACAATGACGTCACAATGGTTCAGGGAGCGCTTACCAGCGCAATTACCGGTATAGCCCGTGACACCTTGACGGTGATCTGTCTCGTGGCGGTGGTATTTTTCCGGGACCTTAAACTGGCGCTTATCGCGATGGTGATTTTTCCACTGGCCATCTACCCTCTATTGAATTTCGGCCGCCGAATGAAGCGATATTCCAGACGGATGTTGGTGTCTCTTGAGGATATTACGGAAAGACTCAATGAGACCATCACAGGCATCAGGATTGTTAAGGCCTTCGCAATGGAGGATTATGAACGCAAACGGTTTGCTGAGGTGAATGACACGCTGTTTAACGCATTCATGCGCAGGTTCAAGGTTCGAGCCATGTCAAATCCCGTGATGGAAGCGCTCGGTGGTTTCGGGGTTTGCGCTATCGTCACCTACGGAGGATATCAAGTCATCAACGGGGAATCCACGCAGGGGACCTTTTTTTCTTTTATGGCGGCTCTTGTAATGCTGTATGAACCCATCAAACGTGTCAGCGAAGTTAACAACACTTTGCAGGAAGGCCTAACCGCCGGAGAGAGGATTTTCAGTCTGCTGGATACGGCGCCTGAAGTTCAGGATGCTCCCGACGCTGTTCATCTAGGTGAAATATCGGGCAAGGTCGAATTTAAAGATGTCAGTTTCTCTTATGATTCTACCCAGGTGCTCAAAGACATCAATTTCGTAGTGAACCCTGGTGAAGCGATAGCGATAGTGGGTGAAAGCGGGGTAGGCAAGAGTACATTACTGGATCTTGCGCCACGGTTTTATGACCCAACGTCCGGGTGTGTTCTTGTTGACGGGACAGACGTCCGGCGGATTACCCAAAAATCTTTGCGTGAGAAAATAGGTATAGTAACTCAGCAGACTATTCTTTTCGATGACACCATTCGTAATAACATAGCCTACGGGAGACCGGATTTGCCTTTGGACATGGTCATAGAAGCGGCCAAAGCCGCGCATGCCCATGACTTTATCATGGCGCAACCGGAAGGCTATGATAGTCTCATAGGGGAAAACGGTATTAAGCTCTCAGGTGGTGAACGTCAAAGAGTAGCTATAGCCAGGGCCCTATTGAAGAACCCGCCTATTCTGATTCTCGACGAAGCTACATCAAACCTGGATTCGGACTCCGAAAAATCCGTACAGGCCGCATTGGAAGGGCTCATGAAAGGTAGAGCCACACTTGTGGTAGCCCATCGGTTGTCTACAATTAAGAATGTGGATCGAATCTATGTCATGTCCCACGGAACGATAGTTGAGCAGGGTTCCCATGATGAATTGCTCGCCCTGAATGGAGAATTCGCAAGACTCTATCACCTGCAGTTTGCTAGCTCGCACAGAGAGATGCCCAACTAGAATAACACAATGACCGATCATTCAAGATGGTTTCGAGGACTGCCGTCGTCGCCTTTTCTCGCTGCCCCTGCAGGAATGTATCTTATCATCCAGTATGCGTGGCGGCGAGTTCATGAACTTGAATGGAAACGAAGTTACAAAGCTCCAATCCCTGTGATTTCCATAGGTAACATAGCTATGGGGGGAACCGGGAAGACCCCGTTTGTAATGTATGTGACTGAACTACTTGTTGAGAAAGGGTTCAGACCCTGCGTAGTGAGCAGAGGCTATAAGGGTTCGTACACCACCGATTATATTATAGTTAAGGATGTTGGGAGTTCGGGGCCAAAAGTGAACGCCACTCTCGTCGGAGACGAGCCCTTTTTAATCGCCAGTGGCGTTGATCAAAAAGCCGCTGTAATGGTCGGACACGACAGGCTGCAGTGTGTAACTTTCGCCGCCGAACATATGGAATGCGATGTAGCGGTTCTTGATGACGGGTTCCAGCATCTGAGACTCAAACGAGATCTCGACATAGTCCTTTTGTCAGGGCAAGAAGATCACATGTTTCCTCTAGGTATTCTTCGTGAGCCGTTTTCGGCCCTTAGTCGGGCGGATCTGATAGTCGTCAATCAGAACCAGGACGTTGTTTGTCCGAGAATTCATAATTTTCTGTCACATAGAGAGCACTTTAAATTCAAGAGCGTTCCCCTTTCTCTCAATGGCGCAGACTCTAGTCGTAGCATGGTCCCTGAAAGTTTAAAAAACGAAAACGTATTGTTGGTGTCGGGAATAGCCGCGCCGGAACGCTTCATTAAAATGGCCCAATCACTCGAATGGTCCATTATGGATCACCTTGTTTACCGGGATCATCACAATTTTGATCCAAGAGATCTTGATCGAATAGTCAAGGCTGCAAAAGGCGCATGGATGGTATTTACCGAGAAAGATTGGGTAAAACTGCGACCTGAGTTTCAGGCAAGGAAAGATGTTTTATTTCTAAGAATAGGAATTCAGCTAGAGAACGATGAAATTTTCATGAACCAAATTCTCAAAGTCCTGCGAAGCCATGGAACTGAATCATAAAAAGGTTCTTATAATTAAGCCCAGTTCTATGGGCGACGTGATTCACGCTCTTCCATTGATTCACGCGATAAAACGCCGGTATCCCACCAGCTATATAGGATGGGTTGTTCAAAAGGGCCTTGCCGGCCTGCTGGAGCCTGATCCATTCATAGATGAAATTATAACCATAGATATTCCCTCAACATCCGAACCTTCGGCGAGAACAAGCGCCTATTTTCACGCCTTTGTAGCTACTGTTCGCTCGCTTAAGATCCTGAGAAGGAAATTTGTCGCCAAACCTTACGATCTGATCCTGGATCTTCACGCTTCTTTCAGAAGTGGGTTAATCAGTGTCATGAATCCAAAATCTTTCAGACTGGGTTTCGCCGAGGCTAAAGAACTGAACACATTTTTCCAGTCGGATCACGTAAGGGTGCCTTCCGATAAACCCCACGCTGTGGACCAGTTGCTTTGTTTCGCTGATTTTCTGAAAATATCGGTCAATCCGGACGATTTTCGACTTTTTCTGGGAGATAGGGCAGAACAAGAAGCCAAGTCATTTATGGATTCAAGCGGGCTCGGCATGTCTGATCGTATCGTTTACGCCAACCCCGGAACACGCTGGGCCACCAAATTTTGGAACAAACGCGCATGGGCTGATTTAGCGGACAGATTAATTGTAGAACTACAATGCAGTGTTATTTTTGGGGGTGGGCCTTCAGAACGAGCTTATGTCGAGGAAATAGTCAATCTGATGAAGCTCAGACCAGTGGTCGCCGCAGGTTGTCTTAGTCCGGTAGGCGCCGCGTCGTTAATCAAAGCGTCGCAGATCTACGTGGGGGTGGATTCAGGCCCCATGCATCTGGCCGCAATTCTTGGTACACACGTTGTCGCTCTCTTTGGACCAACTGACCCCGAGAAAGTAGGTCCGTACGGAGAGGGGCACAGAGTTGTGAGAGTTGAAAATCTACCATGCCTGGGATGTCGCAAATCAGTGTGTAACGACAAGAAATGCCTGGACGGTATCTCCAGTGACCGAGTGTTTGAAGAGATCAGGCAGTTGACAGAATGGACCTCGAAAGTCAATGGACATTATTAATCGTTGGTTTGTTCTAAACAGAGAGTAACCTTTCGTTCTGCGACTACTGGGAAATTTTCTGAGAGGGCTATCCATTCCTTGACTGGAGGTCCTTTGTTATGGTTTATTGAGGTTTTACATTTAAGTTCGAGCGCCGAATTAATTTTACGGTAGCTCACTTCCGAAGGGGCGCCCATGAAGCAATTCAAAACTGAAGACATTCGAAATGTAGCAATCGTCTCTCACGCTGGTTCAGGAAAGACGACGTTATGTGAAGCCATGCTTCTGGACTCAGGAGCGGTCGATCGCCTGGGGAAAGTAACCGATGGCTCTTCCAATTTTGACTTTGAGCCCGAGGAAGTCAAACGGGGTATTTCAATTGGTTCGGCTCTCTATTCGGTGGAATGGAAGAAAAAGAAAATAAACATAATTGATACTCCTGGGGACCCGAATTTTGGAGCGGAAGTCATATTCGCCCTCAAAGCTGTTGACATGGCCGCTCTGGTTGTCGACGCCGTCGATTCTGTCAAGCCGTTGACAGAAAAGGTGTGGTCGGCCATAGAAGGCGCAGAATTACCAAGAGTGCTTGCAGTGACAAAAATGGACCGAGAAAGGGCTGATTTTGAGAAGGTCGTCGCAGATGTCAAACAGGCCCTGAAAGTCAAGCCTGTACTGTTACAAATACCGATAGGCAAGGAAGCGAACTTCAAGGGAGTCGTTGATTTACTTACCATGAAGGCCTTCATATTTGAGGGGGACGGTAAGAACCCTACGAAAGCCGACATACCGGATGATCTCAAAGAGGAAGCCTCTTCTCGAAGGGATGTCTTGATTGAGGACCTGGCGGAAGTCGATGATGGTTTAATGGAGAGATATCTTGAAGGTGAGGAACTAGGAGCTGACGATTTGTTTAACGCATTGCGCGGCGGAATCTTGAATCGAGTTTTCATGCCGGTGGTCATCTCCTCAGGTTTTACAAACAAAGGTATTCAACCGATTCTTGATCTGATTGTCGATGCATGTCCTTCTCCTGCGGACATGAAACCAGTAGTTGGTTCGACGCCATCCGGAGACGAGATATCGAGAACTCCATCGGCTGACGAACCATTTTGCGCCTTTGTGTTCAAGACTTTGGCGGACCCATACGCAGGAAGACTCAGTGTTTTTAGAATTTTCTCGGGTAAGCTTGTCCCCGATTCGAACTTCTATAACTCTTCCGGACAATCCAAGGAGAGGTTTGGTCAGCTTTTCATTATGCGGGGGAAATCTCAAAAATCGATTGAAGGCGCCCAGGCAGGTGATATCGTCGCCGTAGCCAAACTCAAGGAAACACTTACTGGTGACACTCTCTGTGACGAAAGGGCGCAAATAATACTTCCCAAACCGGAGCTTCCTCATGCGGTAATTTCATTCGCAATTGAACCTAAAGCCAAAGGCGATGAAGAGAAGATCACGCAGAGTCTAGCACGATTGGGAGAGGAAGATCCCACGCTGTCGGTCAATAGAGACGCCCGGACCAATGAATTTCTCATTTCCGGCATGGGGCAGGTCCACATAGAAGTTGTGGTCGAAAAACTGAAGAGGAAATTTGGGGTTGATGTAAACCTCAAAACCCCGAAGATTCCTTACAAGGAGACCATCAAAGGCAAAGCGAAAGTCGAAGGAAAACTCAAGAAGCAGACTGGAGGACGAGGACAGTTCGCTGTAGCCTGGCTCGAACTGGAGCCGATGGAAAGAGGAAAAGGCTTTGAATTCGTGGACAAGATCGTTGGTGGTGTTATTCCCAGGCAGTATATACCGGCGGTTGAAAAGGGCGTTATCGAAGCCATGGCGGCAGGCGCTCTTGCCGGCCACCCGGTCATTGACGTTCGTGTTAAGGTGTTCGATGGGAAATACCATGACGTGGATTCTTCGGAACAGGCTTTTAAAATAGCCGCCTCTAAGGGTTTCAAAAAGGGCGTGCTCCAGGCTAATCCTGTATTGCTGGAACCTATCATGAATATGGAGATCGTAGTCCCTGAAGATTGCATGGGCGATGTGATGGGCGATCTCAACTCGCGTCGTGGTAGAATTAGCGGTATGGACGCCAAAGGCGGCAACCAGGTTGTAAAGGCCCTGGTTCCCATGGCTGAAGTTCTCAAATACGCCTCAGACCTGACTTCCATGACATCAGGGCGAGGAATTTTCTCCATGGAATTTTCTCACTACGAAGAAGTTCCGGCCAGCATAGCGGAAAAGATTGTAGAGGCTTCGGCTAAGACTACAGAGGAAGAAGACTAGTGACCGATGATGTTCGAAACAAGCCGCCACTGTCCCTGGTCAGCGGGCGGGTCATCGCTGTTTGTTCAAGCGAAAAAAAGGGAACACCCAAAGCCGACGTGTGCAAAGGTGTCCTGGAAGTAGGATTTGGTCTAAAGGGTGACGCTCATGGCGGTGACTGGCATCGACAGGTGTCTCTACTTTCCATTGAGCAGATCGAAACCATGAAAAACAAGGGTTACGATGTCCAGCCCGGAAGTTTTGCGGAAAATATTTGCACACAGGGTTTTAATCTTGGTTCGGTTAAGATCGGCATGAGGCTGAAAGTTGGAGAAACCGCTATTATAGAAGTTACCCAGATTGGCAAGGAATGTCACACCCATTGCGCCATCTACAACAAGATTGGTGAGTGCATTATGCCGGAGCAGGGTGTCTTCGCAAAAGTTATTGAAGGAGGCGTCATAAACAGTGGTGACACCATTGAATTGACGCAATAGAAAAAATAGCCTGGGCTGCTTTCCTCGGATTTTCTGTTGACAGAAGATCCCGAATATTTGTATATTGAAGATTCTTGCGGGAATAACTCAGTGGTAGAGTGCAACCTTGCCAAGGTTGAAGTCGCGGGTTCAAATCCCGTTTCCCGCTCCACTAACCCATTGAAATCATTAAGAGTAGAGGCCCAAAAAACCGTGTGCAAACCGTGTGCAAATTGGGCCTCGAATTATATTTAGGGTTTTGAGCTAAGTATAATTTCATAAGTACGCGTACCTGATTTTTGACATCGCAATACAATTAAAAAAAAATTATAGGGGATATGAATTTTGTATATATATAGGTAGGAAGCTACTGTCTTACCGTCCTACCGTCTTTCGGTAACAATAATCATAAGTTACAATTTGACAGTAAAAACGGCTACCGTCCTACTGTCCTGATTTATTGAGGCTGCGAATTGGAATAGGCTTGTTTATGCGGGCGAGTTCTTTTGAATTGCTCGATTCGAGGTGGCTGTAACGCTCGGTCATTTTCGTGGTTGAGTGGCCGAGAAGTTGTTTGATTTTGTATAGGCTGACGCCGCGGTTTGCCAGTTGACTTGCCAGGCTGTGTCGCGTGGCGCCATAAAGACCTATATCGGTAACGCCGGCCTTGTCACATGCCTTGCGCCACTGTTTAGTCAACCACGTCGCCGATAATGGTTTACCCTCTTTGTTGAACACGAATGCTTCCGGGTCAATAACCCTTGGCCTGGCTAGATACATTTCTTTCCAGTCCGCATCCAGGTCAATAACTCGACGGCGTTTACCTTTTGTTGTCTCCCGCAGTTTCGTTCCTGAATAGCTCCGACGAATAGTGACTTTATCAATTCTGAAGTCGAGGTCTTTGTGTTTGAGTGCCCGTAGTTCCCCTGGGCGACATCCGTGCGTCATGAGAAAGAAGATTGCATACAGATCATCTTCTTCTAGGTATTCCAATATGTGATCCTGAACGTCCTCATGGGCCCATTGCCAATCCGGTTCCGGTATTGGGCCCTGCTTGGGAAAGTTAGGCATGACCGGAATAACCTCCTCAAATACGGCGTCCTTGAAAATCTTGTGTAGCGCCGCCATGATATTATAGACGGTCTTAGCGTGATGATTCAGGGATAAATAAAACGCTTTCAATTCCCGCCCCTTGATGTCCAGCATGTTTTTGTCTTGGAAATGTGGAATGAATGTCTTGTGGACGAAACGCCGCAAATCTTTAAGATAGGTAGGGCTTAATTCATCGCGCTGTTCTCGCTTTTCACATCCAGCCAGCCATTCCAGCGCATATACGCTGAACGACAGTAGGCTTTTTTTGCTCTTGGCGTAGAAGTTCGCATCGAATGTGCCGTTTTCAATCTCCGCTGCGATTTTTATTAGTGTGGACTGTGCGTGATCCTTGGAATGAAAGGAAAGATGATTTTTGTCGCAGTGGATATCCATTCCGCCGGATATGCGAATCCGCCAGCGGTTGCCGCGTTGCTTATATATCTTTCCGATTTTAGGCATGAGCCAGTGCCCCTCCTCCTGGGGCGGCATATTGGCCTTACCGACTCGCCGTGTCAACTGTTTTGCAGTCTCGATGGCCATCATCAACAGGTGGTTAGTGTCTCGTTGTGGCCAACCTGTTTAAGTTCCATGTCCGAGAAGGGACAATTTTCGGGATCTGCAAGCCCGTCTGTCTGACCGCAAAGATCGTTTCCCTGGTAATGCCCACATTGGTTACATGGAAATGTTAAGTCCTTGTTCTTGGGAGAACCCCCGTCCTTTTGTGTCTGCCGAGACAAGGGAAGTTGAGTTTGAGTGTCCCGGTACATTGGGACAACTTTGTTTGGATCAGAAGGTATTTCTTTTTCAAACGGATTTTCCTTGTATACCCGTGTATCGTAAATCCGTCTGATCCGATTCGATCCCTCCTTTTTGTAAACTATTTTTATGCCGCGTCCTGAGAGATTCTCAATGATTGTGTTCAGTCTTGTCCCCAGTTTCACCGAGTTGATTGGAAAGCTCTTTTTATCAGCCCGTTTGTCGATTTCTAACCTGGAAGACATTTCTTCCATTAATTCAGTCGCAGTCCCTTCCCATTTTCCACCAATCATCGCCAAAAACTCGGGAATTAGTTCAGTCAATATTTCCCCGGAACTGACTTCAGCCTGTTGTTCTTCCTTGTTGGCTTTCCAGACCGCCATGATCTGTTCCTGGGTCAAATCTAATGCTGCGGCCATTGCTAAAGAATACTTGTTCGCCTCGGCCAAGCTGTGTAAATCATTTTTTATAGAGGGGGCGTTTTTGAGAGCTTGGGACATACAGTCGAAAATTCGCGCCTGGATGCCTGCCGTATATTTATGGGCTAGTTCGTCAATTTTGCTATCGGGTATTCTTTCATTGTCTGGAATAAGTTCGGTTTCGAGAAGAAACACGCGCCTCAAGAAGTCAGACTTTTTCCCGGGGTTGCTAACACCTGTTATAATCCAGGTACACATACAATCTATGCTATGAGTATCCCCCTGCGTGAAGTATTTCCGCTTGTCATCGTCTAACGCTGTAATGGTCTGGCAGAGCAGATCACTTTGTTCCGGTGTCATTTGATTAGCGTTGTCCAGGACCGAAACTGCGTAATTTGCCAACGGGGCGATCATGTCGTCCTCGTTTTTTCGAAAACGATTTGGGCCGTGGCTTGTTGTTGGATCGACTAACTTCTTTAATTTCATAGCCGTTGTAGTTTTTGCCGATCCCGCCGGTCCGTTAATTACCAGACCAGGTCTAGGCGTCCCGGGGAACAGCGCCAAACACAACCACATCTTGATAATGGTCTTTTGGTTATCATTAGTGACCCGAAGGAACTCAAATAGGTTATCCCATGTCGCCCTGGGGGTATCCGGTGTGCAGTCGTAAGCGGCGGTTTTGTGTGCTCGCTTGAATGGGTTTCCTTCTGTTTGAATCATGCGCCAGCCATCGGGACTGATCTCGTAAACCGCCCAATCCGGTCGGCCTGAATCAATAAGGATTTTATCTTTCGTGGCGTTCCAACACATCCGCACATAAAGATGGCGTGGTTTTCGAAATTTCTCAATTCCCCCCAACACAGCGCCAGTTACTTGTTCGATCTGTTTTGGGCCTACCCCGTCATAATATTGAGCCTTAAACTCTTTTTGAAACAACCTATTGAACTGTTCGCTATCAACCTGAATATTTTCTGAATGTCCGTTAATTGGGATATTGGCCCAGGGAAATCCGTTTTGATCGAAGAAAAACTGCCAATCCAAACATTGGAGACAAATATCTAGCTTTTGAAACTTGGTGAGTTTTTCAGATTTATCGGATGCGCCCTTGGCAGGCGGTTTCTTTTTGGTTTCTGCTTTGGCCGTCTGTGCCGAATACGGTTTCGCCAACTTAACGGCTGCCATTATAATGTCCTTGGCGGCGGTAGGGCGTTGCTCAATCAGATCCGCCGGGTCTTTTATTTTGTCACCCGGCATCTCGACAATCTTGACCGACTTGGCTACTTTCGCGTAGATCGCGGCGGCTTTCTTGGCATAGTTGCGACCAATTTTATCTTTGTCGGCGGTGATAATTACGTCCCGATCCCTGAAATAATCTACCACTCCGTGCTGTTCTAAATTTCCACATCCAGTCGAAGCGCTACCAACTGATGTTGCCGTAAACCCCTGACTTGTCATGGCCAGGGCGTCTTTTTCGCCTTCGCACACGAAAACTGGTTGATCTTTAGGAGCCGCTAGGAGTTTGGGCAGCATGAATGGAACTGGCGTAATGCCGCCTAGCCCCCATTTAATATCCTCGAGGTTGTTTGGGTTGCGTATTCCTTGTAGAAAAGTCTTTGTTCCCGGAGGGAACTTAGAAGGATCTTTTGGTTTAAATTTTACGTTTGAATAGATATACTTGTTGTTTTTGTCCTCATAATCGAAAATCGCTACAATTTTGCCGTCCTTGCGGGGATCAAAAACCTTCTTATCGGTTTCCTTGGTCTGCGATCTCTTGGGCGGGTCCGTTATCCCCGCCCTGGCTTTGAGATCGTTGAACGCTGTTGGGAAATCACATCCATACCTGAGCTGGTATAGAGCGAAATGGTCATAGGCTATTTGGACGCCGTAATCGTACCCGTAATCCTTATTACATCGGAAAGACGGATTGGTTTCATCTCGTGCAGGCGAAAAACTCTTGTCTCTTGACCTATGCTTGTCAGGAAATAATTCTCGGAATAAATCCTCAAAGTCGATGCTGTCTTTGATTTTTTCCTTGATTTCATCGTTGTAGCTAGTCATAATATTGTCACCTAGTTAGTTGAATTTTGGTTTCAGGAGGAGGCCGGGTGTGTCAGACCTGGCTTTCTTGGTTCTTGGCCAATCCATTCTCTGAGCGGCCCTCCGCATCCTCTCCGCCAGCTTCACGAGCCGAAGCAATTCGTAAAATTGAGCGGGTGTTAACCTGTCGAAAACGCCGTTAAACGGCTTCCAGAGCCCTCGGAGGTTATAGAATTGGGTATTCATGATGCTCTTTCCCTTCAAGTAAACTGCCGCCCTTCTGTCGATCCTTGCCGCCAACCTGTTTAAACCATAGCGGCACGCCGTAGCGCCGACACGCCTCCCGTATCTCTATCGCCCACTTTAGATCCATTGGTCGGGCTTTAGGTCCGCTCTCTCCACCGACAATCAGCCAATCAAGCCCTTTAATTGCATCCACTGGAATAGGGCCGAGCAAAGGCTCAAGAGATGCAAACCTGACCGCCGCGTCCTGTTTCTTTAGGATCTCCAGCCGTGATAGATACTTCTCGGATTCCATTGTCACGCCGAGCCAGACGTTCCTGGGCCAAGTCTGAATCCTGGAAAATCCCTCTGGGCGCTTCGTCAAGACCTGGAATATGTGTTGTGGATATTGGGTTATCATGTCGAATGTGGCGTCAAGGAAGCCATCTGACACGTCTTTGTGGAACGTATCTGACAGGCTGTTGAGAAATATCCGCTTCGGCTTCCCTCGCAAGACAGGATCGCTCAAGTGTTGCGGATGTTCTGTGAGTTTGAATCCATTCCTGAACTTGTGGGCCACCTTCGCATTAGGATTCAGCCTCATTCGATTACAGGTGGGCTCTGCATAGCAATTCACACAACCATCAGATACTTTTGTGCATCCGGTAAGTAGGTTTAGCGTCTCATCAGTCCATGAAATGTTTGTACTCACAACGTCACCGTCTCTCTAAGAAGCTGAGTTCGCAGGTTGCTGGCCGTAATCAGGTCGTAAACAAGGGTGTTCTTCCCTTTTTTGCATGGGCCTTCTAAGGCCGCCAGGAAGTCCCAATAATCGGTTCCCCATATATCATGGCTCCCCTGAAGGGTAACAGTTAGACCCGATCTTCCAAACGCATCCATGTGAATCGATAAACGCCGTGGCCGCAAATTGCGAAGCAGAAGCTGTTCTCTGAGTAATTCATGTGCTAACGACAAAATCTGTTCCTTTATGTGGTCAATTTTGTGGTCATGGACTAGGGGGTTGATGAGCCCTTGGTTGTCTGTCTCATCTTCAGAAAAGGTAAGTGTCCCGTTCGGATAAATCTCTCTGCATGCCTTTGTCTTTTGATTCATTTTATTCTCCTTATTCGTCGGATTTGCCCTTAAAACTGAAACTCAAACTGCACTGATTTTGCCGCATCACTTTTCTGTAATTCCATTAACTTCAGCGCAATTTCAGCGTGCGTCATGGAACAAAGCACCCCGGGAAAAAGGTCTAAAAACTTATTCACTAATGGCTGATATGCTCCTGGCGCAACATTCCCCTTGGTGTCTCGCATATCGCTATTACGAACTCCAACCACTTCGAATGTAATTTTCTTTCTTGCCATCTCACGTCTCCTTATTGGCCGTGTTAGCCAATTTAAAACAATATCGGTCGGTCGTGGGTGTCCTCCGCTGGCAGCATGATTATTCCGCCGGGATTGTTGTTTTCATCCCAAATTAGGCGGAACCTAAAGGGAAACACCTCTTGGCCTTCTATGCCGTTAATTCCCACGTTAAACGTATCTATTTCTTGGTTCAGGCTGCATAGACCTACCCACATAATGTCCCAGAGAATACCTTCCCGTGAACTACCAGTATTGGGATTATCCGCAGACTGCTCTACAATTTTCCATACCCGGTCTGTCACATACAATTCCTTACAAGAAAGGACCGCGGCTTCTTTCGGGTATCTCGCTGATATATCAATCAGGAAACCATCCTCTACTGCGTCTTGCCGGGTGTAATCCGACGTGGCGCTTACTGTTTCTCTCTTCATTTTTCATGTCTCCTTTTTCGTCATTTTTGCCCCTAAAACGGGATTGAATTGTTCAGTATTGTGCGTCCCCCCCCAACTCGCACCTAAAGTTTGCTGCTAACCTGATCCCAGAAATCGGATATGCCGGCGAACCATCCATCAATCCATGCCTGGGTTAACGGATTAAAATAATTGCCTTCCCCCCTCCCTAGTAGCGGATCAGCCTCAAAAATATTTGGAACCCAGTCGCTCCATGTTTCGTCGTATTCGTCAAAAAATACGGTGTCATTGTTGAGGTAATAGTCGTTCTGAACAGCTAATTTAAGTGCTACGTATTGGGCCTGTTTTGCCCAAGCGACGCCCCATTTTCTGCCGTTCTTCAAATATCCCTCATAAGCCTCGTCACGCTCTTTGTATAGACGCTCGACAATGGCGTCCATTTGTGGGTCTGTTACGGTCTCCTCAGTAAAAACCTGTCTTGCTTCTGTTGTCTGATTCATTTGATTTTCTCCTGTTCGTCGTTTTTAGCCCCTTAAAAGGGGAGTTCAGTCTCAATTTGTTTCATTTGCTCCCGATGATATTTCCGCAGCAAACTCTCGCATTTCTTTGCTGCCAGTTCTGCAGATCCGCAAAACAGAAACGGAACCTTGTAGCGAACCTCAAAAGCCGACACTGATTCCACGCCGGATCGTGGGTGTAAACGACTGCGGTAAAGACCGTTCTCAAGTTCGAAGTAACTGCTTTCGACCAGGACGGCGAAATATTCGAAGCCTCTCGATCTCTCCAGTTCGCGCTCAAACCTGTCCCTCTGCTTGCCGAGGCATCCGACTAAATCGTCGATAGTTTTGCGCTCGATAGCCACTTGATCCTCATAACCCGAAACCGAATAGTCACCAGTTCTGAGGCACGCCGTTACAGTTGGGGCGCTGAAATACATATCCCAGGCCGTGTCCGGCTCCCTTGTATCCTTGATTAAAGTGATTTGTTCGTCATTCATTCCCATGGCGAAGCGCCGCGAGACTTACCTTTTGAGGGTATCCAGCGCCTCGATATTCGTATCTAGCCAGTTTCCTTGACAAAATGAGTTTGTGGTGATAAGTAGGCATTATTGAGTTATACCCTTCTGCCCTGCGAGGCCCACCGCCCCAGGGCTTTCATCGTTCTAGGCCGCGACTGATTTCTCAGCTTTCCGAACCATTGGCTCTAATTCCCCGACCTCCACTGGCTGCATTAGAAAGTCGAAACCTTCTCCGAGGGCTGCGACAAGTTTGTCGTTAGTGACCGAATTGACCCTCCGGTCCCAGTTGTTTTCCAACTTTGAATACAGCGTTGGATGCAGGCCGATGAACCGGCCCATCTCTTCACAAGTCAATCCGGCACTTAACCGAATCATTTTTAACTTCGTAATTTTCATCTTCTCTTCTCCTCATGGGTATCCAGTTTGTAACCACTTTGTGTCCACTTACATATGCAGTTGGCATATGTTAATAGGTGCCGTTTTAAAACAGATTCACTTGAGAAAACGGGTAATCTCAAGCGTCTCGTAAACGTGCCGGATAATATGTCCCACATCTATAACCAGGAATCCAAAAGTTTTAAACCACTCCGCAGGAGCGGCGTCATCAATATCGAAAAAATCCCGGGCGTTTTTCGAATCGACGGGGTTGGTCATGTAAGTTTTTATCCAAAGTCCCAGGTCATTTGATTTTATAACGCGAATCAGTGGTTCTGTGCGCGAGGTCCGCAATCGTTGGTCTTCGTTTTGGACTGGCATTTCTGTGAGTGTAACTGTTAACATCACGTCGGGGCCAGCTTCATAATATAAATCCACAAGTTTATAGGCTTCTTTCAGGCCAAACCAACGACTACCCATGCCTGACACGTTTGTAGCCTCGGCCCTTGACAGGATTCCCCACAAACTTAGTTGTGACAAGACACCCAGGTGGACAATTTGTAATGCGCTGTATCTAAACATCTTTCTGATGCTCTTCTGTAATGCTTCAAAAGCAACCAATCCTCTCGCTTGGAATGCCGATATTTGAGAATCAGACAGCGTGCTGAAGCATTGTCGCACGTGTTTAGTTTGGTAGATGTGCATAGTGTCTCGCATAACTCATGCTATCACATGCTATGTGTTTGTCAATACTATAATCAATATGTTTAATACTTTTTCTTTCTATTGTGTTCAATATTAATTAACCTGCTAATTTAACTACCTAATATTATTTCGTGCCTGTTTTTCGCCGATTGTGCGTATCGTCTTGAAATTACTAGGGGAGGGAGTACGCGTACGTTCGGATTTCAGGCAAAAAAATAGCGCCGATCTACGACGGGCCAGGAGAAGGGCCACAAAATCGGCGCTTGTCAGAAGGAACATTAGGACTGTTCCCCTCAGAGACTTTTTGTGGCGCTGGCTATGGCTAAGAGGTACCGACCAGCGCCTGGCACTAGGACTAAAACACGCTCCGTTATGGAGCTGATAAATTCGCTTCTATTCCATTTCCTCAACAAATTCCGCCAAGACAGCGATCCAGAGCAAATTCCTGTTCCGCGATTATACTGCGCTGTTGTTCGACGAGCTTGTGCAATTCGAGTAGAGCCGGATCTGCCTGCATGTCCGGGGCATGAGCCCTTAGCTGTTCCCAAAACACCTGAAAATCGTCAATTTCAAGCTGGAGTTCGGCCACCGTGCGGCGGTACATGCGCCTTAGTTCGTCGATCTCGGCCCCAGGTTCGGGGTTATCCAGAGCCTCGGTGATCTCCAACAGCGCCTTTGAGCCCGCCTGGAACGCTTGTTTCATCAAGGAAATCGCCTCTTCAGCCGATGGGGGCTGGTGGGGTAGTATCCGCTGCCCGAATTTTTTTGGCCTATGTTTAGCCATTTTCCTGCTCTTCAACCACCTTCTGCTGCGCTATTATGCGAATAATGCCCTTCCCATACCAAACCGTATTTGGGGCGCTCATTATAATCTGCGAAATGATACATTTACGTTTCGGCTTTCGGTCTTTCAAGCCGCTATCCCGCGGCCGATTGTTCCTGGCCGGAAAGGGGCGGAACAGCCCGTAGGGACGAAAACGATGGCCGAGACGCCAATTCTAAAAAACGTTTCATTACACTCATTTGGTGTTGCGAGAATTTCGCTAGATTTTGCTTTTCAGATTTTCCAATCAAGTTAGAGAGCGCCTGGGCGCCCTCTATTACAAGTTTGTCGTCGCTTATGGCTTGAGCGTTTAATTTTTGCAGTTCTTGCGATCGGGAGGCGATTATATTTCTGAGTGATTCAACCTGAACTTGTAGTTCACGGCAGCACTCTATAAATTCATCGGTTTTATTCATTCTCATGTTCCTTTTGGTTATCGGTGACAAAATTGTCAGCGGCGTCGATCAAATCAAGCGGCGTATCAAACCAGCGGAGATTCCCTCGATCAACTTTTCCGAGTCCATGCTTTGCCGCCAGTTTCAGAAACATAGGATCTCTGGTTAACGCTTTAAGCCGCCGGGATAGGCGGTAATTGACGTTTAGAAACTGACAAACCTGGGCCAGAATCGCCTTTTCCAAAATCTCCATTTCCTGCGGGCTTGATTGACCTGTCGCTTCTATGCCTTTCAACGAAACCTGGCAATTTCTGGTCGTACGCCATGCGGCGTTCATGCTAACGGCTGCTTTGTGCTTGAAGGCTCGAAGCTGTTTCGTAATTTCCAGTAGCGTTTTTACGTCAGAAGCCATTATTGCCTATATCCGCCAACGACAAACCAGCTTGGAAACTGATAATCAGCGTATGCTTTCGTTTCGTCTATAATGACAACGGCCTTGTCTGCGACTCGCTCATACCCGCTCTGGTATCCAATAACAATGCCTCTTTCCCAGGATTCGGGTCTGAACGTCCGATCAACCGTAATTGGAATAAAATTCCTCTGTCTCAACGCATGGCTCGTGTCAACCACTATAAGCTGGTTGTCTGGAACGTGTGGGCTGACGTAGCGTTCGACTTGACTCGGCTCCGGTCGATTCACTAACGCAACCTGGGAAGTTCCGACCTGACGTTCCTTAAACTCATCAATAGCCGCCAATTTGTTGCTCATTTCTTCGCCAGCCACGATAGTGAAGTAACGCTCTCCGATCGCTTGCCCTTTAATCCAACAGCGAACCAGATCCACATAATCAATACCAACTGTCGGGTCCGAAACACCGATAACTGGCGCAGCGTTCGCTCCGGTCGAAAGATCGCCAGCAGCGAGGCAGTCAACCGCACGACCATCTTCAAGCGCCTGATAAACACGGCCCATTTCAGTAAGCCAGCTTTCGGTGATCGCCAATGGGTTAGCCTTGATATATTCTTCGGTCAACCTGACTAAAGTCCCGAATTTGCTGAATCGGATCTCCTCAGTCCCTTGGCTTATTCGAGATTCGGGAAAGTTTTCACCCTCGGCAGTCGCTATCGGTTGACCTTGGAATGTGAACCATGCTTTGCGGATAGCGGGAAACTGGCTCGGAACTCCTACTTGGAAACACAACTGTTGCCAAAGAGGAGGCGATCCGGCTGGCGTCTGGCTGAAACCCTTTGTAAAAATATCCGAAACCAGCGGCCCGAACAGATACCTGAAATCATCAGAAAGCGCCGCAAGGCTATTAAACGACTCTCGAATGGGATCAATACCCGCCGCTTCAAGCAGATCCGCCCAGGTCAACGGCTCGCCCTTTTGAGAAAGGAAAATCTGGCCGCCGTCTGGTCTCGTTTGGATGAATTCTTCAAACATGGTCATGGACCCAATGCCATTGTCGGGCTGAACGACATTGTGGTAGGGGGTTATTAAGTCCGTCTTGACCCGGGTTTTAAGTTCGGCGTTACTGATCTTTCCTGCATAGCGAACCTTATAGTCCTTGGAATTGGTCAATAGACTTCCGTATCCTCGTTTGTGAGGCACGCCAAACATCGACATTTCGCTTTTCATGCTCATGTTCATATTCCTATATATAATCAGGCTGTTTGCCTGACTTGATCTGTTCTTCGAGTTCTTGCAGTTGTTTCTTACAGCCAGTTTCAATGATTTCCCGCTGCGTCAATCCGCTCTCAAGGGCCGCCTGTCTGATTCGATCCCGCAATGAGCGATCCGTATGAAATGGTATCAAAACCCTCTCCTTGGCGTTAACCTGGGGTATTCCAAATTTCGTTATCGTTTTCGACCGGCTCATTCGCGAACCTCCTGTATTCTGGTATACCTACTTACCTCGAAAAAATAGTTTGTCAAGCCTAAACTAGCGCAATCACGAAATAATCTGTCAAGCGAAATTTGACAAAGATGTAAGTTATAGTTTCTAGGACTAGAGGCAATCGGGTGTGGGGAAACATTGCCAGATGCTTGAGTGTGCTGGAACACTTCCCTAAATCAATAGATTGACATGCTTGTAGACATGCCTCTATACTGCGGGTACAGTTGATAAACAACTAGACATTTAGGTTTCGCCGTAAGCCGAGTTCTCAGGAACAGGACGCGGTTTTATGGTTATTTGTTTATATTCACTTGCGTTTTGGGTTGCAATTTCGTTTGGCACGATGTATCCCTTACGGAAGATAGGGATGCCAATCATGGCAGAAGCATCTAAAACGGCAATCACCGCTTGACGTTGGGCAAATGGTTAAAAACAGAATAGAGCATATCGACAAGGTAATCCCGGATGCCTATCATGGGACCGTATTCCACAATGCTCAGAAAATCATTTCTAACAACAAGTTCGTGCCCAGCGATGACCTTGATACGCATTTAGGAACTGGTGTTTATTTTTATGAAACCGCTATAGACCTAGCCGTATGGTGGGCAAAAAAAAAATCTAAGGGGTCTGGTAGATATGGGGTCTTACAGGCGACAGTCCAACTTGGTAGATGTTTGGATCTTATTGCCCAGGAAAATCGTGACAAAATAAAATTTTGGAGAAGTGTCTTAGTGGAACGATTTAAAGACAAAAAAATCAAACTCCGTTGGGTAATCAATTCGTACGCCGAGGAATTTGGGGCAGATACAGTACGATGCATTTATGTACCTCCTGATCCGCAAGTTGTGGAGGAGGGTTCGGGAATCTATGAAAAGGTTCGTTTGGTGATCTGTGTGAGGAATGCCGAAAATATATTGAGAATCTCCCTAGCTGAAAGCGGGATAATATAGCAGGAGTAACGATATGAGTAATCTGGACCCTGAATGGGAAAAAAACGTAAGAGACTATATCAACAACATGAACGAAGATGAGTTTCAACGCTTCCTAGACAGAACTAAATTTGAATTCTATAATAGTATTGAAGACCCAGTTTTTGATTACCTCGATATCGAGGATGAATCATTAGATGAATCCTCAGCGTGGCTTTTGGTCTCAGCGGCTGACTCGACGGAGAATGTCCCTATTTCTACACGGCTTATTACTTTCGACGACGCAAAATTCTATGGCCGTGTTGACGAGATTCCTTCAGTTGTGGTTTGCTCTGATGTCAGGAAACTTATCACCGAAGATGGCCAAATTCAGTATAAACTTGCCGCTTAAATGTGGATAAAAATGAAATCCAAGACCTCACAAAACAGTGCAAAATTTAAGTCTCACCCCATTCAACTAATCAAATTTGGGGTAAGAGAACTCTTTATACAATCCAATATACCGCCAGACGTCAATGTCACGGCAGATCCAGATAGTTGCGACATAAGAACCTCTAGCTCACCATATGATAGCAAAACAAAAAGGATCATGGTCTCAATAGGTCTTAAATTGGGAGTCGAGAAAGACAAATCAGAGGTTCCTTATACCATGAGGATCGAGCTGATAGGGATCTTCGAAGTTGATGAATCTCGATTTTCTCCTGAGCACGTTCCTGATTGGGCAAAGAAGGGGGCTCCTTTGATTTTATTTCCGTATCTTAGAGAGCACGCGTTTGGTCTTTCCTCTAGGTGCGGATTCAAACCTTTGTTGCTCCCTCTTTTAGAAGTCCCGACGTTTAAAATTGAGGAGAAGCCAAAGAGAAAGAAAGCACAGCCGAAATAAGATATCTCCTCTCGCGCGATTTGAGAGATTTTATCCCGAAGCGATGTAAACCACGTTGAATCCATTATCTTCGCTGTGTCGGCGCTAGGGACGTCCTAGCCAGCCGGTTTCTATCACTGGAACATCCCGTGAACAATGAGAGCAAACACTAGCCGCCTTGGGAATCTTCGCCTTGCAAAACGGACATTCCCGGTGCATGTAATCCTTCCAGATAGCGTATGCGATATTGATAACGATCAGGAAGACAACAACATAATAGAAGCAATCTAGTGTGCTAATCATGGCCTCCTTATAACCCGAACTGAACTCGGGCCTTTTGGACGGACCCGCTGAATATCTCGAATTGGTCCCGGGCCCGGACAACGCTCAATCGTCCGTCGCCCTGGTAACTCGGATTTTTGAGAATCTTCCGAACATCCGAAAATGTCTTCGCAGACAACTTTGAATAGTTTTCGGCGTGCTGTATTTCCACCACATAGCCCTGAATATTACTCAAATCTCACCCTCCACAAGTATAAGTAAAACTTATAATACCCAAAAAACGGGGTGAGTCAAACCGTGTCGTTCTCGGCCATAGCCCGTAACAGCTTTATCAAGCGTTTGTAGTGCAGCGATGGTAGCCCGCCTTCCATGGTGGACGATTTATAATCGTTTATGATAACGTCCAAAACCTCCTCCCAGGTGTTATGAACCAGTCCCCACGAACCATTGGCAATGTCAGGATGAAAGCTGAAAGCGCCTTCTGGGATCATCGTCAAAAACACTCCCTCGCCGTCTATAAGCAGATCCAGATATTGAACGAACTGCGGTGGCGTCTTGGCGTGATCGAATACCCAATCCAGGCCCACGGATCGGCCCAATGATTCCAGCTTCCCGCCATAATGCTCCTGCATGTGCGGCGTAGCGTGGAACATGATGAAAAAGTCGGTTAGCGCATACAATTCCTTGTACCGCTCGAATATCTCAATATTGGCGGGATCGTTCCAAAAATCCTCTCGCATCTCTATGAACTCTGAAAACTGCATCTTCTCCTCCTGATCCAAACAAACCAAACAGCCTTATTTAAGCCAGATCAAGCATTGTCGCTTGGTTTTTTCGCCCGTGCGGCCCCATCTCGTATACAGCGCCGCTCAATTTCCTCGGCAATAACATTAGCCGACTCAAAGCAAGCGCGGGTTAGAGGCGACATCTCAGGGTTTGGTTCCTTGTTGTGAGACAGACAATAGGTAATATCGTGGGCGGCTTTCATGCCATCTTCAAATTCATCCTCACTGAAAGGCAGGTCTAGGATTAACTGGTGATCCCGGCTCGGGAATTGAAGCTTATAGGTATTTTTTTTGTAGTCGTCCTTGTCTGTCGTTATGCTGATGTTTACCGAAAATGGTCTGTTTTCACTGTTGCTCATTTTGACTCTCCTTTTTTTGTGGGCCTTCCGACCCGTTTTTTCTTTGATACCTTCTCAGCGGCTCCAGCGGCGATCTCTTGCAGCCTCAGGACCAATTCGGGGTGTTCATCACGAAGATCGTCTCGCATCTGCTCAATCCACTCCCGCATGGCCCGGTGATATTGATTTTGAGATTCCAATTTCAACTTCGATGCCTCTGTGGAGGCCCGAGACAGCCCAGAAACGGCGATCGATAATTTATGGACGTCAGATACATTCTCGCATTCGATCCGGTCAGGATCAATCCGGCGAATCAACGAATCTAATACACCCTGAAGCTGTTCCACGGTCTCATCCATGCGCTCCTGGGCCGCTGTCCTAAAGACACCCGAACCTAAACGTATTTGAAGCGATTTGAGGCGCTCTTCAACCTTAGGATCAAATTTATTCCTCATTCTGTTTTCCTTCCCACGACAACTGAGGCCGACCATAGAATCTCCACAAAACCACGTCGAGGGTCCGGCTTATGTTCCCGCCGTAGTCCCGCTTCGCGTGTTCAAACAGCATATCGGCCAGGTTTTTGTCCACTCGGACCCGCAAATCAAACTTCGCTCCCTGTAATGCCTTCGATTTAACCTTGCGAGGCGCGATTTCCGGCTCATCTATCCCATAATCCGTGGCCGTTTTTTCGGTGACCAGCTTCAACATTTCGGCCATGCAGGCGTTAACCTCCTGCCGGAATCTGTCCAGCTCCTCATGTGTCACAAATTTTTCGGTCATATAGCCTCCAAACGGCCGAATTTTACAGGCCGAAATTACAAGGTTGTCGAAGATTCTGCCCCGTTGCCAGACCCCCTGGAGGGGCTAATTCGGCTTTAGGGGGTCCGGCCTACTCACCCGAAGCCATCGAGTCAATTTGCTTTTGCAATGCCTCTTGTCGATCCGTTGAGTCTTTCCGAATGTCCGTCACGAGATCCTTGAATCTTGGATCTTTCGACAAAGAAACAAGCTGCTCCTGGAAGCTCATACTCTTAATAGATTTTCTCATGCGGCCCTTAACACTCTCCAAATTTGAGTTGCCGCTATCCTTTTGTTGCATCGGTTTAATAACCCCTCTTGATATAGTGTTTGCTCGATTGATCGCAGCGAATAACCATCTGCGTTCAGCTCTTGGATGCGCTTAATAACGCCCTGTTCATGGCTGTTTATAACAAGTTTGTCGCCCTTAAATCGGTAACCATAAGGAGCGTGGCGGCTGATCCTCTGTCCCAGGTCACGCTTACGGGCCAGGGCGAACTTTGTGTTGAGACTGATTCGCCTTCTCTCAAACCGACCCATCATGGCTCGCATGGTGAACATGGCCTCTTGATTCGGATCACTCAGATCAACCTCTCCGCCTTCGGTTACCAGATGTAGACCAACATGTTTCTTTGCCAGCATCTTTCCTATTCTAAGGGAATCCTCTGTGTCACGGCTGAGGCGATCCAGTTTAACCACCAACAAATGATTGATGCGTCTCTTGTTTGCCATTTCCAAGATGTTTTGAAGGATTGGCCGATGTTCAGTGTCTTTCCCAGAGATGCTCTCGATTCCGGTATGAACAACCTCATAACCGTTATCTTTGGCATACTGCTCACACCGGGCCACCTGGGCGTCAAGACTAATGCCGTGTTTCTTTTGCTCATCGGTGGAAACCCTGGCATATATTGCGGCTTTTTTCATCGCTATAACCTCACGCGACAACATTGTCTGGCTCTATCGCGATTATAGAGCCATTAGTTTCTTTGTCAAGATAATAATATCGCGCATGTCGCGCTTGTTTTGTTAACCAAGGGAAGGGTTGGTAACATTTTAAAACCAGTGCTGGCGCTTGTTTGATAGCAAAAACAGCCGAAACACAATATCGGATTGGAAGAAAGAAGAGCGTACGAGCGTTTTTGAGGTTTGAGCGAAAAGTGTTCTTTTTCCCCGATGTAACGTTTCGTTGATTTTAATCAGGCCAAGAAATAAAGACAGTAAGACAGTAGGGTAGATTCTACTGTCTAGGATAACATATTGAAATCAGCTTATAAAGACAGTAAGACAGTAAAGACAGTAATATATATACTATATGATTTTGATACAGTATCTTTTATATCTTAGGAAGGGTTTTGGTTGTGTGCAAACCGTGTGCAAACGGTAAATGGTAAAAAATAACACCAATGATATTAACATGTTATAAGCCATGCACAGGGTTCAAATCCCGTTTCCCGCTCCACTAACTAGTTAATATCATTAGAAGTAGAGGCCCAAAATTAGTTGTGCATCTCTTGTGCAAATTGGGCCTCGAATTTACTTTAACCTTTATTCGTAATTTAAAATCAAAAGTCGCGTTGACATTTAAATCAATTTAGAATTTGACCGAGAGGGGGAAGGTTACAACTGCAATACTTTTGTATTCAGGTTGGACGCGTTCGATTGGATCGACTAATACTCTTGTTCATTGGATCAATCACAACTGGATCGACATAATATCACTGGATGTAGCCGCGCCGGGGCCGAGCGGCATAATCACAGTGTGCGTGTGTGCAGTGAGCGAAGCGTAAACGAAAAATGGCCAACTTGGTTTGGGAACAAAGTGCTGGCCGGGATGAACAGATTATCCGTTTTCCATTAAAAAGTTGATTTGTTGGATTCAGCATATTAGAAATGGTGATATGCTACCCTTTTAAGTTCCGTTTGACTCTCTCGCGATGATATTTTTGAGTAATTTTAAACACCGTTAAAAATGAGGGCGTAATCTATGGATGACACTTTTGATGAAGCACAGGATGATTTAGTGCACCTTGAAGGTGATGATGAAGGCGATTTGGTAATTGAGTCAAAAACGCAAACTGTGGCGTTGGAAAAATTCGATAGGAGCCTGTTCGAGTTAAACCGACGTTATGAAAAGGGGCGGCTTATAATAAGTCCCGAATGGCAAAGGGGATATGTTTGGGATCATAAACGAGCCTCACTCCTAATTGAATCATTCTTGATCGATCTGCCTGTGCCAGTGATTTACTTGGCTACTAATGATGAGGGGAAACACGAGGTCATAGATGGACTTCAGCGCCTAAAAACAGTTTTTAGGTTTTTTGCCAATGAATTTGAACTATCGAAACTTGAACTTCTAAAAGGCCTCAATAACAAAAAGTTTAAAGATTTAGACGTTGAGACTCAAGACAAACTTGAAAACTCCACACTACGCACTTTTGAATTAGACCAATCGGTTCCCAAAGAGTTGATGTTTGTTATTTTCAAACGTCTAAATACGGGGGGCGTGGCGCTGAATGAAACAGAAATTCGTAATTGTATTTTTCCTGGTAGCCTCAACGACTTGATAAAAGAACTCGCTTTGGATCCTGATTTTCGTGCTTGTGCCGGCCAAAAGGGACTTGAGAAACGGATGCAAGATAGAGCTTTAGTTATGAGATTTTTGGCCTTTTATCAATACACTCACAACCATGCAAAAAAGGGGCTCAAACAATTTATTAACCAATTTTTAAAAAAATACCAGCATGCTGACGACGCAGACATCAAGGAATACCGACAAGTTTTTAAAAAATGTATGCAGGTATGTCTCACTGTGTTCGGAAATAAGGGATTTCGCCTTAGAACTCGCCCAGATAACAGAAAAGCAGGCGACTGGGTTAGTGTCATAAACGCCAGTATATTTTCAGCTGTCGCCACATCCTTTGCACACTATGACCGCGGGGCACTTACACGGGCTAGTGATTCGATATACGAAGCTTATGTTGACCTTATTAGCTCCGACGAAACTTGGGTTGATGCCGTTTCAACATCCACTGGTGATTATCGACGAATTCAGTATGCGTTCAATACTTGGGCAAATCGCTTAAAGTCCATAATGGACTCCACACCACCAAATGACTCTACCCGACTGTTTAGTAGGGCGCTGAAAGCGCAACTTTTTGATCAGGACTCAACTTGCAGCATTTGCGGCCAAGCAATTAATTTGATAGATGATGCAGTACTTGACCACGTGCAACAATATTGGCAAGGAGGACAAACTGTTCCTGACAATGCTAGACTAGCTCATCGCCACTGCAACTTGGAAAGGCCCAGGAAATTTGAATGAATTACATTGGTTCCCGTTGTCGGAACTTGGATGACACTTAACCGACCATATTTTTGTGCTCAATTACATACAACGAATGTCACAAGGGGTGCGTGTGGACTCGGCGGTCACCTGGCTCAGGGAATATGTTTTTACTTCGTCGAACATTATATTCGCTTCGATATGGCTGTTCGTGGGGTCAATTTTAACGTTCATTTTCAATCAAGGCCTAGCATACTTACGATTCCCCAAAATTCAGTTTACCCCTTATAAGAATAGACAAAAATTGTCGAATTGGAAAAAAGAGCGCACCACAATTAGAAGGTACGCTCAACAGCGGAGAAATATATATGTGTCAAAATGCGCTCATGCCCATGTAATACCAATTCGCCACTTAATTTATCACTTTCAGGTATTCAAAGTCGGTCATTGAGCGAAGTCTTTCCGGGTCTTGTTGTAGCTGGAGCAACCCTTCGCAAAGGGCCCGCTCTACTGCGTCAAGAGATCGAAAGGCCTTGTTTGGAAGATGCTTTTCTCTCAATTCGTCCCAAACATGCTCTACCGGATTTATCTCAGGGCTGTGTGAAGGTTGATATATCAGCCTTATATTCTCAGGGATTTTGAGATTGCCCGATCTATGCCAACCCGCGCCATCTACCAGCATGATGAAGAAATAGTCTTTGAAGTCCCCTAATACTTCTTCCAGGAATAAATTCATCATCTCTGTATTTGCATAGGGAAGCATCAGGGATGTTATTTTCCCGAGCGCCATGCACTCTGCCGCATAGACGTAAATGAATGTCCTTACAATTTGTCTGCAGCCTTTGGGGCCCAGCAGGCCCGAAGATCGCTTGTCCTACCAAATCTTCTCTCGTCTTGAGTCATTATCACAGATGGCCTTGTGTCGGTCGGATCTCTTTCGTCCAAGACCTCAACTACTAATTTGGAGAAGTTTTTTTTAAAATCCTCCTGGATCTGCTCCTTGGATTGTGGATGAACCGAACGAGGCGTTACCTTCCGCCAACCGTTCCTGTCAAGCATCCTGTAAACCGTAGAATGATGAACCTCATGGCCCAAATAATCTTCCAATGCATCTTTATTCGACCCGCTACGCAGATCTGACCTGCGCCGGCCTGATCAAGAAACGTCGCAAGGAATTCCGCCTCTTCCGTTTTACTCAAATAACAGCGTCGTCGTTTGCTCTCTTTGGAGCCATCCACAGCTTCTGGACCGCACCTGTTATAGCTCGAAACGACATTATGCACTGTAGATACGACACGCCTGTGTGTAGGGCGATCTGGTTTGCTGTGCGAGGATCAATAAAAGCATTCCATACTATCATTAAGGCGCGGAAAGAGCAGACACAGCACCGATATTTGGTGTTTTGCAAGCCCGTTAACAACTATTGTCCCGCAACGCAAACGCATGGACAATTGGGGGGCTACTCACTTTAGATTTCAGCACGCCTTTGTAATTGAATCATTTGGCTAATAGTAGAAGCATAAAACTCGCTTCTCAGCCTGCTAGACCATTTCATGAGACTCTCCCACACCGGAGGGTTTTTTATTTCGACTGTTCCAGACATTCCCTGTGGAGAAAAGGTCTTCCCATCACCCGACTGGAACTGAACCATTATAAAATCCTGTCACCGCAAACTATTTTCAAAACCTCCACACAGATCCGCACGTGACTACCCAACACACACCGACATCAATCAGGTCAGGGAGGCCGAGGCAGGGTTTATCGAAACCTCCAACAATTATTGGCGACTGGAAAGGCTGGGATTCATGAGCCCTGCGGAATACGACATCATCAATTGACAAGACAATCAGCTTGAGGCTTAAGTAATGTCCAAGAAATCGGGTGCGGCCCAAACGGGCAAAAAGCGTATCAAAACATATGACTGAAATGATCGAAGTACACGACCTTGTCAAGAAGTTTGGGACCTTCTGCGCTGTAGACCAGGTTTCATTCAAGGTTTCGGCCGGCGAGATATTTGGCTTTCTCGGTCCAAATGGAGCTGGGAAGACAACGATAATCAACATGCTCACCACTATTTTGAAACCTACCAGTGGGTCCATTCTCGTGGATGGACACGACCCTGTACGGGATCAACGTCAAGTCCGGAGTTCTATTGGTATAGTATTCCAAGACCCGACTTTGGATGGCGACATGACAGCTTTGGAAAATCTGCAGTTGCATGGTGTGCTTTACGGGGTTTCCGCAGAGGATAGAAAGGATAGGACGGAAAAACTTCTCAGGCTCGTCCAGCTTTGGGATCGCAGGAAGGATTTTGTAAAGAATTTTTCGGGAGGAATGAAGCGCAGGCTAGAAATCGCTCGCGCTCTGTTACATGAACCGAAGGTAATTTTTCTCGATGAACCTACTCTCGGTCTCGATCCTCAAACTAGAAACCTTATCTGGAATTATATCCGAACCTTGAACAAAGAGAAAAACGTCACTGTATTTTTTACAACTCACTATATGGATGAAGCTGATCGTGTCGCGGATGAAATAGCAATAATAGATCAAGGCAAAATAATCGCGTATGGAGCGCCTGACACCTTAAAAGAGCTGACTCATTCCGAATCACTTGAGGACGCTTTCATATTATTGACAGGTTATGCGATTCGCCCTGAGGCGGCTTCTGCGTCTGATCGGATGAGGACGTTTCGAAAAGTTTGGGGACGAAGATGAATGTAGTCTACATCCTTTGTTTGAGGCAATTGAAGCGTTATTTTCGCGCACGAGCCAGAATAATTGGGTCGCTCGGACAGCCGCTTCTTTTCTTGCTGGCTATTGGGTTTGGCTTTGGACCAACCTTTCAAAAGGCCGGTGGCGGTAATTACATTCAGTTTCTAGCCCCAGGAATCATTTTGATGGGAATACTATTCACAGGAGTATTTTCAGGAATTGAAATCATATGGGACCGGCAGTTCGGCTTTCTTAAGGAGACGCTGGTAGCGCCTGTATCCCGGTTTCAGATTGTGCTGGGGCGAACTCTGGGCGGCGCAACCGTAGCCATTATTCAGGGTTTGATCGTCACAGCAATTTGTCTGGCAGCGGGATTCCATATTGAGAACCTTGCGCTTTTCCCGATTGCGCTGCTTTTTATGTTCCTCTGCGCCATAATGGTCACAGCGCTGGGCACAGCCATTGGATCTGTCCTTGAGGACATGCAGGCTTTTCCGCTAATTATGAATTTTATCGTGATGCCGCTCTTTTTTTTCTCCGGCGCTCTTTTTCCTGTCGATGGCTTGCCAAGACCTTTACAAATAGCCATTCGTCTCGATCCGCTGACTTACGGAGTAGATGGCTTGAGAGGGGCATTGGGCGAAGTGTCACGATTCGGAATTGGAATGGATCTTCTGATACTCGGAATTCTTACTGTAATTTTGCTCGCTATTGGGAGTTATCTATTCTCCAGGATACAACTTTAATTGGCTGAAACAGGGATAAGGATGTCTTTTACTCCCGTAGCGCTTAAACACCCAAGAAATACTTTTGCAAACGGCTCGAAGGATAGATTTCTGTTTTGATAAACGCTACGCTTCATTATACGAAACTGGGAGGAGGTCAGTCATGCCTATAGCTGAACGTGATGATCCGCTGGAAAGTCTGTCAGCTTTCTTTGGCGCCTGTTTCCTCATGACTTTCGCCTTTACGCTTTTCTGGTTCTTTTCCTATTTGGTCGGGGGAGACTGGGGTTACAAGATGACCTCAAAATGGTTCGAAGTGAGTAGGCATGACTATGATTTGATGAGCTACTGCGGAATAGCTTTTATCAAGATCTGCAATATTCTGTTTTTCCTTTTCCCCTATCTCTCGATCCGACTGCTTTTGAGAAGGAACAAAATGAACAGGTAATATTGGATAAGCTCTATCGGGAATTCTTGTACTTGGGGAAATCCGTATACCCAACAGCGTCAAACGAATACCAGACCTTCATATCTGCCGGCGGATTCAACGGCCAGCCATTCACGAAACGTTCCACAAGGTCGGGATTGCTGAGAAAAGGTCGTCCAAAGGCGATCAGATCCGCATGTCCGTTGTGAATCGCAGCTTCCGCTGTTTCTTGCGTGTAACCGCAGTTCCCCATGATCGGTCCCTTGTATACGTCCCGGAATTCCGCCAGCTTCATGGGCTCACCCAATTTATGGAACCCAAACGCCAGGCCGTCTACCACATGAAGGTATCCGAGGTTATACCGGGCAAGTTGTCTCGCAACATACAGAAAAGTCTCACGATAATCCGGTGAGCCCATGTCATTGAAACTGCCGTTCGGCGCCAGATGCACTCCGACTCGATTGGATGGCCAGACAGTCAGAGTCGCGTTCAAGATTTCATCCAAAAATCGGTAGCGGTTTTCAATGCTGCCGCCATAGCGGTCTGTTCGATGATTGGTCTTGGATTGCAAGAACTGATCAATGAGGTATCCATTGGCCGAGTGCAATTCCACCCCGTCAAACCCCGCTGCCTTCGCGCGCTCGGCTGCTCGTCGATAGTCCTCCACAATGGCCGGTATCTCATCCGTTTCCAGCGCTCTAGGTGTTTCATACGGCTGCTTGCCATTAGGCGTGTGACTATAGTCATCATTAATCTTGATGGCCGAGGGCGCTACCGGAAGTTCCCCGTTCTCGTGAAAAGCTTTGTGGGAAGCCCGTCCGCAATGCCAAAGCTGGAGAAACATAGGTGTTCCCTTGCTGTGAACCACATCCACCACTTGCTTCCAGGCTTCGGCCTGCTCGTCCGAATAGATTCCCGGACTGTTTAGCCAGCCAATACCCTGTTTCGACACAACCGTGGCCTCGCTAATGATCAGCCCAGCGGAGCTTCTTTGAGCATAGTACTCTGCCATCAACGCATTGGGCAGTCGCTGCTCGCCAGCCCGTGACCGGGTCAGAGGCGACATCACTACCCTGTTTTTTAATTTGAGCCCACGTAAATCAAATGGTGTGAACAGTGCGCCACTATTTATACCTTTACTCATGTTTGTCCCCATCCTCCGTGATGATGCGGCGGTCCTGCTATTTCGGGCGTCTTGATGACAGCGGGGTTCAATGGATTACTCCCCGAATACCCGACGAGGGCAAAACCGTCTTCAGGTTGCTGAAAAACTGTGCTTTATCCTGTCCCTGAACATATTAACCGCAGGTGTCACAGTCAAGGACCAGAGCGAACCTATCGCAGCGAGGGTTGGGAGTGTGGAACGGTGAAAAAAACTGTTTGAGCTAATATCGTTTATCGGATGCTGCACAGAAGGTGTTGAATCAATGAGACCACAATTGAAACAAACTGGAGGCGTCCCTGTGAACATATCGCACAAAGCTGTTTTTCATCTTGATTTGGATCAAAAAGACAGACTTACTCTGAGTTAACTCTTTTAAATTGCTGTCATCATTTAAATTTCTTAACGTAATGGCGCTGTATTAATCGCCCTTCAAATTAAGGAGTTTCTTGACCAGTGTCTTTTCGTGATCAAAATTCGCAATCCTTTGGATCATGATTTTCTGAGCCATCACAGGTCCAGCCCCGTGCCACGTGCCAACTCCGTGTTGTCCGGCAGTCCAGTGCTGGAGCAATTTGTGAGCCTTGAGAATGTCTTCCGTTGGCTGATCCGACCCAAAGCTAAAAAACTCCTCGACGTATTGCTTTGTTGCAGGATTGTTGAGTTCTTTCAGGGATGGCATGGTAACAATCAATCCACCGCCTATGTCACCAGCTAGCGCCATTACACGCCAAAAGGCGTTACAGATGTTCAATTTTGAGACGTTGCCCATTAGTTCATCCGGGAGAAACACACCAGACCCCACCGGATCTTCAGCCCCCAGTCGTGCGGCAGCTAAACCACAGGCCCGTCCGGTTTCACGCAGCACCACCATTTCTGTCAATTCTTCATTTATGTGAGGAACTTCTACAAGGCCCTTATACTCCTGGATAAGCCTGCATGCGCCGATGATTTGATTCATGAACCCTACTTTACATGTGCCTCCGCAAGTCATACGATGGGTACGAGCAAACCGGGTAACTATCTTCGCTGAATATTCTGTTTCCCCACAGTGGAATACACGGTCCCATGGTACAAAAACGTTGTCGAAGACCACCATGGCAGTTTCTCTCTGGCCAAACACCGGATTGCCAAGTTCATGAATATCGTCGGCCAACTCTCTCTCAGCAGAGTAGGGCGAATACTGACAAACATAAGTGATGCCTTCAGCGTCGGTTGGCACAGCGAAAGCCACAGCATAATCAACCTCATTTTTATCTCTGGCTCCCTGGGGCAGCACTACTAATTCATCACACGCGTAAGCTCCGCTAATGTTGATTTTTGCGCCTCTTACAACAATACCGTCCGAATTTTTATCAACAACTTTGAGGGCCAGGTAGGGGTCAGGCCAATCAATGGCCCTTTTCATTCTATGGCCGCGAGGTTCGGTCAACGCCCCGGCCACTGCCAGGTCTTCCGTCTGAACCATCTTTAGGTAGTCAATGAACCTGGAATAATACTGGGATCCTAGATCGCGATCCATTTCCCAGGTGGTAGAGGCCAAAGCGTGGAACGCGTCATATCCTGCGCATCTGTAAATGCACGTGCCGAGGTTTTCGGCTGTAAAAGTTCCCGCCTGGGCTTTGGCCGTCAAATCCTCTACGCTCGAGCTTACATGGGTGTAGCGGTTAATAGTGGCATGTGTCAGCGGTGAATAACACGTCATTATGCCGGCGCTCTCTGGATCCAAAGCCCATCTGTAGATCGCCTTATTCGATTCCACCACGGTTCTTGTGTTTGGGTTCTCGAGAATATTCTCAACTTTTTTACCGTTCATAAATACTTTGGGATGTCGGCCCTGAACACGGGCTTCGAACTCTTCGGGGGTTTTTAGAGCCATGTGTAATGTCTCCTGGCGCAGGCTGAAAAGCCTGAAAAAATTATTGTTGATGGAAATTGAATGTCAGATATCTACAAACCTCTTTCAAGTTTAAGAGCATCGATACCTGATGATTGAGCCCCATTCACTTCTGACCTGGTTCTCAGAGCGAGTACCAGAACGGCTATGTAAGCCGCTCCGGCTTTTCTCACAGCCTTTGCGGCTTCGGAGACCGTAGCCCCGGTAGTTGAGACATCATCGATTATCAAAACGCGTTTACCGGAGATTTTCTCGGGCTTGGAAACCATAAAGGCATTCTTGAGATTCAATATTCTTTTAGAACGCGGCAAACCCACCTGGGGTTTAGTATGCTTCCTCTTGATCAGGCTTGTCCTTTCAATTGGTATTCCTGTCGCATTGGAAAGTTTTTGGGAGAGCGTTATTACCTGGTTGAATCCTCTTTCTATCAGGCGTTTTCTATGAACAGGAATAGGGAGAATCACATCAATACTTTCATCAGCGTAATGTCTGTTAAAAGCCTCTATGAGGCACTCGGCAATTGGTCGAACATTGAAAAGAGAAGCATGAAATTTGAATTTGGTAATGGCCGAACGGATATCATTCTCATAATAAACACCATATCGGGCTCTGTCATAAGCCGGCGCCCTTGATATGCAAGAACCACAAAATAACTCATCGGAACAATGGTCAAACTTCGAAAGAGGAAGTCCACAGATCTCGCAGAAAGGCATTAGAATTGATCTGATAGAACTTCTACATTTGGAACAAATTACAGATCCTTTTGTATCATTCAAGGAACCGCAAAAATAGCAGACCTCAGGAAATAATACACAGGAAAGGGAGTCGATAACTCTGGAAAAAACATTCTGTCTATTCATCTGGTTATCGGGACCGTTGCCCAACTATCTTGAGCCTTCTCGTCACTCGAGATACCGCAGCCTTGGCGGACAATAAGTAAATCAGTTGGTTCAACCAGTGTCAATAAATTGCTCGGTATTTTTGAGCAGAATTCTGTTAAGACGTTGTTCAAAGGATCACGAAAATCTGTATCCGAGGCGCGACATGAAGAATATCATAACACTAACCACGGATTTCGGGACTCGAGACGGATTTGTGGCTCAAATGAAAGGTGTCATTCTTGGAATTAACGGTGATGTCCTGATTGTTGACACCACTCACGACATAGAACCGTTTGCGCCATTCGAGGCGGCCCTCGTACTTAACGGATTTTATCGCAGTTTTCCTTCCAGCTCCATTCACGTGGTTGTAGTAGACCCCGGAGTTGGATCGGCAAGGCGCGCAATTGCCGTAAAAAGTCAGGAGGAGTTTTTTGTCGGACCTGACAATGGGGTGTTTTCCTTTATATATTCAAACGACGCTTCATGTGAAATTCGTGAGATCGAAAACCCGGATTTCGTAGCTGTTTGTCCTCATCCCACCTTTCATGGAAGAGACATTTTTGCTCCATTAGCTGCCCATCTTTCCCAAGGAGTAAGATTTAATGAAATTGGAGGCGTGATTTCAGATCCTGAACGTTTTGATCTGCCTCCAGTTATGAAAATGGAACGGGGCATTGAAGGGAAGGTCATTCACATCGACCGATTCGGGAATCTATCGGTGAACATCCACACTGAAATGTTGGAAAGGCCCGTGAGCGAGATAATTTTGGGATCTCTGAAAATAGGGGCACTTAGTCGAACCTTCAATGAAGTTCCAGACTATGAGCCTGTCGCGCTGATCAACAGCTTCGGGCTGCTCGAAATTGCCATAAATAAGGCATCGGCCGCTGACAGTTTAGGCATGGGAGTGGGAGCCCGAGTGAGAGTAACCTGGCAGGACGAGACTAGTTCACTATAATCTTTAAGAGTGTAATGTTCTCAAGCGGAAATTCGAGCGTATTGAGAATCGTTCCCCTGTTATCGAATCAATCGCCGGTTCAATATTTTCATAAAGTTTTCTCCCATTATTTTCGCTCTTAGATTTTCTTCGACGCCCGCTTCGTCCATTTGCTTCCGGTATCTTCCAAGGCCCAAAAGTGGAAAATCGGTTCCCAACAGGACATTATCTTCCCCAAGAGCATGAACCGCAGCCGGGAATATTCTGTAGTCATAGATAAATGGGGCAGCAGCCGAATCAACATAAACGCGTTTCATCGTGGGAGCTATTTCCGGCATCATAGAATAAACAAAAAAACCGGCGCCGAAATGGGCTAAAATAAGATCCACATCAGGAGATGCCTTGATAGTTTTGAACAGAGCCCGAATATCGACTGAAATCTTTCCAGGGTAGTTGTGCCCAACCGGTTCATTTACATGTATCATCACGGGAACTTGCCGATAGGCGGCCATGACCAGACAAGGTTTCAGCGCCTCGAAATCGGAGAGGCTCCACCCCCAATTATACATAGCAAGTTCGCCAATCCCTGCAAAACCGCCTGCTAAAGTTCGTTCACTCTCCCTGAAAGTCGAATCGCTGTGAATCAGGGAAAAGGTGGCGAACGGGATTACTCTGTCAGGATAGCGTTCGTGGAAATCCCAAATCTCGTCGTTATTCCGTTTGGCGATGTCGTAGTCTTCCCATGGGAACCCGAAAACGACAGCCTTGTCTATTCCTGAATCATCCAAATAGCGCAGGATATCATTTGTTGAAGCTATCTTGGCTTTAGATGAAGAGTATAATGAGGCAAAGGCCTTATCCTTCTTGATAAGCTCGCCCCTGTCTTCTTTAGCAAGCTTAGGTAATAAATGGGTATGGCAATCTATGATCATAATTTCTTTAACTTGATTTAGACCCGTTTACTGACGATACTAGGACTTGAATCCATTTTTGGCAAGCCGAATTACCTGTCTCCGCTTGACAAAATAACGTCTGTAATTAATTATTTTGAAGTTATTCTTAACCAACAGGAAAAATCAAAATGGCGGGTAAAGACTATTACTCGATATTAGGCGTAAAAAAGGACGCTGCGGCGTCAGAGATAAAGAAAGCTTACCGAAAGCTGGCGCGAAAATATCATCCAGACGTTAATCCAGGCGACAAACAAGCTGAGGAAACATTCAAATCCATATCCGAAGCTTATGACGCATTGTCTGACCCGGAAAAGAGGAAGATCTATGACGAATTCGGAGAAGATGGCTTGAGGAGTGGTTTCGATCCTGAGCAGGCCAGACAATATAAGCAATGGAATGAACAGTCCGCCCGCAGTCATGGCAGGCGAGGCTTTTCAGGATTTGGTCAGGGCGCTTCGTTTGATCCTAGTGGTTTTAAATATTCAGGTTTTGAAGATGTTTTCTCCGACTTGTTTGGAGGGGCTTCCCAGGCGCCGAAAGGCCCTACACGAGGGCAGGACATTGAGTCCGAGCTTGAACTTAATTTCAATACAGCAATAAACGGTGGTTCAACCAGGGTTAGCCTTCAAACCTCAAAAGCATGCCCGAAATGTTCGGGAAGCGGTAGGATCAGCGCCGCCGGCGATGGTGTTTGTAAAACCTGTAACGGGACTGGACAGGTAAATGTGGCCCAGGGGCCGCTGAATTTTAGCAGACCTTGCCCGGATTGCGGAGGTTCCGGTCGGGCAGGAGAGATTTGCCCGGACTGTGGAGGAGCTGGAGTCAAACCCTCTGTGGAGACAATTGATGTGACTATCCCTCCAGGGGTAAAGGATGGATCAAAGATACGACTAGTCGGCAAAGGGGCTCCCGGCAGAAACGGAGGGCCCGCAGGAGATCTATACATAATAACACGTGTAGCGTCTCATCCGTTTTATAAGAGGGATGGCGATTCGCTAAGAGTAGAAATTCCGGTCACTGTAGGCGAAGCGATGAATGGCGCTGAAATTCCGGTATACACTCCAACCGGAGTGGTTCAACTCAAGATTCCTAAGGGGACACGCTCCGGGCAGCGTTTTCGGCTCAAGGGAAAAGGGGCTCCTAATTTAAAAACCAAGGTTCCCGGAGATCTTTACGTAACCATTCGTGTGCAAGTCCCTGAAACTGACGATGAAGAAGCGCTAAGCGCCTCAAAAACCCTGGATCGTTTTTACAAGGGCGACATTCGCCAATCCATAAGGCTGTAGGAATCAGGCTCTAGCCAAGCGACTCCAAGACCAAAGGGGCCTCTCAGGCTACTTCAAGGACTGGCCATCATGTAGGGAGTTAGAAACCAAATCATGGACAACTATTATCGTCGCGAACAGGTGTTGGAAATATTTGACCTTCAAGAGAGTTTCCTGGATGAACTGGAAAGTGAGGATCTGATAAGATGTTCTATTCTGGATCGCCCAGAAGACAAGGTTTATCCAGTGGACCAAGTTGAGCGGATCAGGATAATTTGTAATCTGACTCACGATCTTGAAGTGAATCTTCCGGGAGTTGAAGTCATCCTTCAAATGAGGGAAAATATGATAGTGATGCGCCGTCAGTTTGACCAGATTCTCGATGCGTTAGTTAAGGAGATTAAGCTCAAATTACCCTAACATGTCATTCTGGACTTATAATTAGGCTGCTTCGATGACAATCCTTGCCATGACCACAAGAACAACATGATAACCTCCCTCTTCATTACGAACTGTCTCAAGACATTTTTTCAAAGCTCTTTTGAGCGTCAAAGCGTGCGCTGCATGTTGGCGCTGATTTTTTTGTGGGCCTCTCTTAACGGCCTACTTGTCGCAAGATCCTTTGCCGCCGATTCATCGACGGGAATATTAAAAACCGTGATAGAAACTAAAGACCCATCAAAAAAAATGGAGCTGCTTGATGAGGCGCTTCAAACAGAGGGTTTAACCGGAAAAACAATGGCGTCTCTATATTTTCAAAGGGCGCTGGCTCTCAAGGAATTGAAAGATTACTTCAGGGCCTTAGAGGACCTGGACGCGGCAATTAGTCAATTCAAGCGCATGCCTGGAATTATGCTTGAGAAAGCCGAATGTCTGATAATGGTAGATCAATTAGATCAGGCTTCCCTGGCGTTGGAGAATTTCCTGCTCACAAGACCCGGGACGGCGCGAGCTTACACTCTCAAAGGGATAATTTATGAAAAGGAAGGGTCTCTGTTAAAAGCGGAAGATGAGTACACCAGAGCCCTACGTTATGATCCCGAATATGCCCCAGCAATAAAAGAGAGAGCCAACGTATATTTGAAAGAGGGTAAACCGCGAAAAGCCTTGGATGATTTTGACACGCTCGTTAAACTATACCCTGATAATTCGGATGCTCTGATCGCCAGGGCTGGGGTCCATTGTAAACTGAGTGAGTTCCCGGCCTCGTTGGCTGATTATGCCAAAGCCGACACCCTCAGACCCAATGATCACTGGATTAGAAGGGAAAGAGTCCTGATCTATATAAAATTAGGCAAGCCGCAAAAAGCGCTGGAAATCCTATCGCGCTATCAAGGCAGATCCGATGACGTCGAGTCGCTGGTCTTGACTGCTCGCTCTTACATTCTTTCGAGAGATTTTAAGAAAGCTGAGGCGATTTTAGATCAGGTCGAGATTGGATGGCCGAATAACGCTGAGGGCAAACTGCTCCATGGAGTCATCAATAGTAGAAGATCAGAATTCGATAAGGCTTTGGCCGGCCTTAACTCTGCTCTCGAACTTGATCCCAAGCTAGTGGAGGCCTACAAAGAAAGGGCCAAAGTGTTTGTTGCGTTAAACGAGCCTGTGAGAGCCGTCAATGATCTGACATCGGCCGCTGAGGTAGACCCCGCTGATGGCGAAATCTTTGCTTTGAGAGGAGAAACCCAGTATCTACGGAAAATGTACGACGCAGCGAAAAGCGATTTTTCAAGAGCCGTAGAAACATTGGGTAACGACCCAAGGATCCTTTATGATCGCTCACTGGTTCAATTGAAGAAAGAAGATTTTCACGGCGCCCTCCAGGATCTTGATTTGGTCTGTCGACTCAGGCCGGATTCTGGAAGAGCTTTAAGCATGCGCGGGGTCACTAGATTTTTCTTGGGAGACCATGAACTTGCCATTTCAGATCTGGAGAAGTCATGCGCGTTGGATTCTAAGGACCCGCTTGTGCTTAATAACCGTGGATTTTTTTATCTGAAATTGGGGAACTATCCTGCGGCTAAATCCGACTTTGAAAAGGTTCTTACAATTGACCCCTCTTTCGAGGACGCAAGACAAAACCTGAAGCTTGTTGAATCCAGAGAGCGTCAAGACACATTGTCGGCTCAGGGCGCCGACTCAACGTGGGGCCAATGAAGTATCGGGCATTGCTGGTCGATCTTGACGGCACGATAAACTTGGGAAACGTTTTGATACCTGGGGCCGATAGGGTTTACAGAGACTTATCTGATCTTGGAATTAGATGGCTGTTCCTGTCAAATGGCGCCACCGCCTTGGCGGCAGACTTGGCCCTGAAAATTTCCAAACTGGGCCTCCCCGTTTCTGAAGATCAGGTTATAAATTCAGCGTCCGCTCTTTTAAGAGAGGTCCAAAGGAATTTCTTGGGCGCCAAAATCATGGTGGTAGGTCACGAGCGACTGAAGCAAGGCTTGGTCGCGTCAGGAGCGGTCATCTCGGGAGATCCTTCGGCTGCCGATATAGTCGTCGTGGCGCTTGACACCCAGTTTACTTATGAGAAAATGAAACTGGCTTATAGGGCTATCCAAAGAGGGGCTCTGTTCTGGGCGACAAATCTTGATCCGACCTATCCTGAGTCTGATGGCTTCAGCCCTGGGGCGGGCAGTGTCGTGGCGGCAATTGCTACTGCAGTGGAAAAAGCGCCGGACAGGATTTTTGGTAAACCTTATCCTGGCATGGCCGAAATAGCGCTGGAGAAACTGGGGTTAGATGAATCCGATTGTCTTGTGGTTGGAGACCGAATGGACACGGATATTCGATTTGCAAAGAATTCGGGCATGCGCTCCGCTCTGGTATTAACCGGCGCTACGTCTTTAGAGGACCTGCCGAAATATTCGTTTTCTCCCGACCATGTTCTGGAAAGCGTTTCGGATCTTAGGTCTTTAATGTGTCTGAATGACTCTTGTGGCGAGCGAGCTAGCAATTCAGAATCTTGAATCAACCATTTTCCTAAGTAGAGAGGAGAACGGGAATTGCCGGAGAAATCTGAAATTGAAAACCTTTACGAGATGCTGAAGAAAATCCAGGAACCCAAAGGTTACTACTTTAATCTGGACAAAGCGAAGGTGACGGACCTGTTGGAATCGTTGCTGAAAAACAAAAGCAGGTATGGATATATGTCGTGTCCATGCAGGCTCTCTTCGGGAAATCGTGAAAAGGACAAGGACATTATATGCCCGTGCGCTTACAGAGAAGAGGATGTAGAAGAATACGGGAGTTGTTATTGCGCCTTATACGTGTCCAAGGAATGGAACGATAGAAAGGGGCCCAAGAAATATGTCCCTGAGAGGCGACCGATCGAAATGTTCTTTTCCTAGGAAATGCGAATAGTTCGAGAGAACGAGCTGACTCGTATAAGAGACTGAGCCCTTAATGTCCAAAATTCGGCTTTGATGTTGCTGAATTATATAATCTATTCCGGCTCGCAATAAGATTTGAAACGAGCTTCAACTTTCGGCCAATCAATTATCTTGGCAAAGTTGTCAACATATTCCGCCCTACGATTTTGATATTTTAGATAATAGGCGTGTTCCCATACGTCACAAACCAATAAAGGCATACAACCCCAACTCGTGAGGTTCTGGTGTTTTTCCACCTGAAGGACCATCAATTTTTGACTGATGGGATCCCAAACCAGCGCACCCCATCCTGATGCCTCAACCATTTTGGAAGCGGCTGAAAACTGTTTCCAGAATGTTTCAAATGACCCGAAGTCCCGCTTGATAAGTTCCCCAAGCTTCCCTTTGGGGATTCCTCCGCCTCCGGGTCCGATTGTACTGAAGTAAATCCAGTGTAAAATTACTCCCGAAGCGTTAAATGCAATATCCCGGCTCAAGGGTTTAATGTTTTCGAAAGAATCGTTTTGTCTGGCCTTTTCCAGGGTTTTTAAGTCCTTGGCCAGTCCGGCCACGTAAGCGGCAAAGTGTTTTCCGTGATGGATCTTTACGGTTTCTTTGTCGATTATCGGTTCCAACGCATCGTCTGGGTAAGGAAGAGGAGGCAATTCCAACATGTTGAAAGGTCTAGGTCCGGACGCTGAAGCCGCCGCCGCCTCGGACACAAACCCCTTTGAAATGATACCCAGAGCGCCTAAAGCGCCAAGGCTCCCAATCACATTTCGTCTTGTCATCTCATCTACCATGACTTAATCCTTTCTGTTTTGAGCTGTGGGATTACCACAGCCGCGTTAGGAAGGCCATTGGAGATCGGAAAGAGCGCGATTAGCGGCGACTTGCGCCGCTTCTTTTTTATTGGGACCCTGTCCTTCAGCGACTACATTTTCACCTAGGACGACCCCCATTCTAAATGTCCGGGCATGCTCCTCGCCCGTTTCTTCCAATAGGACGTAGGACGGTGTCATTCCAAGCTTAGCCTGTGATTTCTCCTGCAACAGACTTTTTGGATCGTCGAAGTTTCTGGAATCTCGAAGGTTTTCTAACATCAACCGGAAGTGGGTAGTGATGAATTCTTCACCGCAGTGATAGCCGCCATCCAGGAAAACTGCAGCGATGATGGCTTCAACGGTGTCGGCTAATATTGAATTTCTCTCTCTACAACCCGAAATCTCATCGCCTTTACCCATTCGGATGTGTTTGGCCAAACCGATCTGTCGCATAATTCTGGCCAATGCGTTTTGCCTCACAAGGCTGGCTCTTTTTTTCTGGAGTTGTCCTTCCGGAGCGTCAGGGAAATCTGTATAGAGGATATGAGCTATTACCAGATTCAGGACAGAATCGCCCAGAAATTCCATTCTTTCGTTATTATCAGCGCACGTTGAACGGTTTTCGTGCCAGAAGCTTCTACGGATTAAAGCGTTGAGCAATAGAGCCGGATCTTTAAATTTGTACCCTAAGGCTGACTCAATCTCCACTAATTCTTCGGGAGACAATGACGAATCTAAATCTTTTTGAATAGACATGCTAAATTTTCTGTATGCTTGTGAGCGGTTAAATCGTAAAAGAGCGGTGTCACGGAAACGTATCCTTGTCTTAAACAGACAATGTCGACTCCATCGTCCGCTACATCAGGGGTTGATTCTCCGGATAGCCAGTAATAGAAATCCCCTCTGGGGTCTTCTCTCCTCTCAAAGGTTTCATGAAATCTTAATAATGACTGTCGGGTTATCCTGATTCCTTTAATTTTGTCGTGGGGTAAAGCAGGCACGTTAACATTTAGCGCGACGCCTTGCGGAAGACGATTCGCAAGAACCCATGACGCTATTTTCTTCACAAAAGGAAATACCGAATTAAATGGAGGATTTTTCTTTGCTGCTACTGACACGGCCAAGGCTGGAGCGCCCAGGATGGCGGCCTCTGTAGCCGCGGATACTGTGCCGGAATACAAAACGTTTATTCCAAGATTCGCCCCGTTGTTTATCCCGGATATGACCAGATCAGGTTTACGAGGTAGAAGGTAATGCATGGCTAACTTTACGGAATCGGCGGGGGTTCCTCCGATCGCGTAGCCGTAAAAAGCCCCGTGCTTGTAAACTTCATGCGCCTTTATTGGATCATACAAAGTTATGGAGTGTCCAACAGCGCTTTGTTCGGTGTTAGGAGCGACTATGATTACCTCTCCCAGCGTCTCTGAAACCTCCTTGAGTCGACGCAATCCTTCAGCATGAATACCGTCGTCGTTTGTTAAAAGAATTAAGGGCCGTTTATCTACCATTAGTTATCTCGGCGCATGCCAATCCTATCCTCTTCATGCCTTCTACTATAGTTTCTTCCTTTGTAGCGAAAGATAGCCGAACATGGTTATCAGAACCAAAAGGGCCGCCTGGGACGCACGCCACATGGTGTTTTTCCAGGAGGTACCCCGCAAAATCGCTTGAATTGGAAATCCCGGTTTTTCCAAGCAGCTTGGAGATGTTGACAAAAGCGTAGAACGCTCCGTCAGGTTTTGGCACAGAAAGCCCTGGGATCTGGTTCACAAGCTTTACCATCAAGTCTCTGCGACGCTCAAAAATCGAGCGCATTTCAGAAACTTCCAACTGTGGGCCTGTAAGGGCTTCAACTGCCGCCGCCTGGGCAGTATTGCTGGGATTGGAGGTAGACTGGCTTTGAATGTTAGTAACGGCCTTTACAACATCCATGATGTCTGTCCCCAGATATCCAATGCGGAGGCCTGTCATCGCATAAGTTTTCGATACCCCGTTGACGGTGATAGTTCGAGATTTCATCCCAGGCAGAGTAGCGAATGGCGTATATTTCTTTCCGTCGAAAAGGAGCTTGTCATATATCTCGTCCGAAATTACGAGGATATTTTTTTCGGCTATGATGGTGGCGAGTTGTTCAAGAAATTCCTTTGAATACATGACACCGGTCGGATTTGATGGATAATTAAGAATAATGGCTTTGGTAGAAGGAGTGATTCGAGATCGAATCGTCTCCAGATTGGGCTCAAACATGTTTTCTTCAAAGGCTTCCACTATTATTGGTCTGCCACCAGCGAGCGATATCATTTCCGGGTACGAAACCCAGTAAGGGGAAGGGCATATAATCTCGTCCCCTGGATTTACAATCGCCTGGAATATGTTATACAGGCTATGTTTCGCGCCACAGGAAACGACAATATTTTCCGGCTTGTAGCCAAGTTCATAATCTTCCTGGAACCTCCGGACCACGGCCTTTCGCAGTTCCAAGGTTCCGGGAACCGGCGTGTAGAAGGTCTCGCCTCTATCAAGAGATCTCTTGGCGGCTTCACGAATTCTCAAGGGAGTGGGAAAGTCCGGTTCACCAGCTCCGAATCCAATTACATCAACGCCTTGACTCTTCAATTCCTTTTCCTTGGCGGATATTGCTAGAGTAGCTGAAGGTTTAAGTTCAGCGGCTCTCTCGGATAGTATTTTGTTCATCTTAACTCCTGCTCTTATTTCTTGTCCCATGGCTGCTTCGACCAATAGGAAACTTTTCTTTAAGAATTTTCAATACATACTCCGGGACCAGGCCCTCCGGGGAACCGCCCGCATATACGGTGGCCTTTATTATCCTAGAACTTACATATAGATACCTGTGGGCGGTCATGAGAAAGTAGGTTTCAATCTTTCGACTCAGCTTTCTATTCATCAGAGCGAGTTGGAATTCGTATTCAAAGTCTGAAACCGCTCTTAATCCTCGAATTATTGCACAAGCTTTCTTTTTTTCAGCGTACCTGACCAGCAATCCTTCAAAACAATCGATCTGAATGCGGGGATCACCATTCACACTGTTGCGAATCATGTCTAGTCGTTCTTCCAGCGAAAAGAGTGTCTCCTTTTCAGGGTTTAGCCCCAGAGCGACTATGATCTGATCAAATGCGCCCAGCGCCCGGTGAATGATTTCCAAATGCCCATTGTGAAAAGGATCAAACGTACCCGGATATATTGCTGTTTTTTTCCTCATAACTTCAGTTGGACTCCAAATTTGATTTCGACTCCGATCTTATTGATGCGAATATTTCAACTACGGACGAACCATAATTCCTAAAAAATGTCTTTTCCAGACCGACCTCCTGAAAATTCTCCACCTCGCCGTTGATCTTGAATCTCTCTATTATCAGCAATCCGTTGGGAGACAATAGTTTGATAAACGAACTGTTTGAGAACAACCTCACAATCCAATCGCTATCATAAGGAGGATCCAGGAAAATTGCGTCAAACTGGTCTTTACGAGAAGCAAGAACACTCAATGCTTGATCGGCGTCCATATTCAGAACTTCTACCTCATCGATCAGCTTGTTGTGTCGAGAGAATTCAACCAGGTTCTTGACCAATCGCTTGTCCTTTTCCACAAAAACTATGCTCTTTGCTCCGCGACTAAGGGCTTCCAATCCCAAAGAACCAGAACCAGCGAACAAATCCAGCGCTCGAATGCCCCTCACATGGTTACCGAGAACACTGAAAAGAGCTTCCCGGACCCTTTCTGATGTCGGCCTTGTTTGGGCTCGCGCGTGGAGAGGTAACCGTAGGCCTTTAAGACTTCCGGAAATAATTCTCATTTGACCAACCCTAATTAATATACCTCTTATAAAATTCGTTCAAGTTCAAGGGAAAAAATTACCAAATTTCCTTTGGACACTCTTTTTCGCTATGAAATGAACGCAAGTGGTAAATCCTAGAAGTGGATGAAGCGCTCAAGGTTTTACCAACCCCATCATGATCAGAACATGTCATCATCACCCGAGACTCGGTCAGATTTATCTCCTCTGGTGTAAAGAGTCATGTACCTGCCTTCAATACCCTGCTCATCCAAGCAACTCCTGCATTCGGTTTCTTCGCCTATTGCCCCGTCCGCCACTAATGTTTCGAACCCAAGGGATTCGTAGTAATCTTTCATCTCGGTGAAACGTGGATCTTCCGCTGTAAACCGCCTTTCCCAACCATCGGAAATCAATTCTAAATGCCTTGAATTATGTGATTGTGTACCCAATTACACTTTCTCCCATCATCTAACCCATCGTATTAGCAACGGACTTCCCCGGCGGTTCGAGTCGTATTAACGCTATTTCCGGAGGACAATTGATCCTGGCCGGTACAAATGTGAGCCCAACCCCCCTATTGAGATACATGCGGGACTGTCCTGATTCATACAAGCCCAAAGTGTAGGGAGATACCAGCCCTGCAAGGCTCCACGGTCTATCTGACCCGGGCGCTGGGATTGTGAACTGCCCACCGTGCGTGTGTCCAGCTAATGTCAAGTTGATGCCGGATTTAACCGCCAGAGGAAAAACAACAGGACGATGGCTCAGCAATATATAGAAGCCGGGCGCCCGAGGTTTCTTTCTTATGAACTCATGGAAATTCGGAATTTCTTTACCCGTGAGCCAGTTTACCCTGGGATCATCAATACCGCCCAGATGAATTTTCGTTTCTCCCTCATCAAACGTCATCCATTCATTTCTAAGAAGCCTGATCCCACCGTCTTGAATTGTCTTTACAGAACGATGAACCCCCGCGTAGAAATCATGGTTTCCCATTACTGCGAAATTTCCCCATGGCCGTTTTCTTAGATTGCGTAACATTGGGCCGACCGGTTCAACCGGGGTCATAGGGGAATGAAAAATATCCCCGGTCACGACGACAGCGTCAGCTTCGATGGAATTAAGTCTTCTGATGAGATCTCTGAGAGCTGACTCTGAATAAAACATTCCAAAATGGAGATCCGTAATTTGGATAATGTTCACCGATCTTGAAAGTCCGTCAAGAGAAGGATCCGAAAATTTAAGGATATTTACTCTTGGGGTCTCAAACGCTTCTATCAAGCCATAAGACCCGGAGGACACGATCGCGAGCGCTCCTGTGGAAGCGGTGTATCTCATGAAGGCGCGACGAGACAACTTGATCTGCGTTTGATCCCCAGTAGGATCGGATAGGCTGGAAACCTGAGTAACAGAATGGTCTGTTTTGGTTTCCGCCCGCAACTCCGTGAGGTTTCCGTCGATCATAGATTTTGCCGCCCGATGCCCTACTCTTACTACGTGAAAAATCGAGTAAAATCCGGCTAAGGCCACGAAAAAAAGGAAAAGACAAAGGCACAAGCCTAGATAAAAAAAATAGCTCACGCTCAATGACTGTCTTAACATGGAGTCCGGAGCAGACCATGAGGCGTTAATGGACAATATTGCCATTAAGAGATTTGCTGCGACCGAGAATACGAAATAGGCTAAATGTCTTGGACGGATCCTAAAACTTGGACGAGCCAATATATAATTTCTCACGCAGAAGAATACGGTCCACTGGGCTACCAGAAGAATCACGAACAAGGCAAACACCATCCAGTAGAAGCTTAACATGCGAAATCCCCATAAAGAGAAGGCCTATAAAATATAATAGCCCTCGACAGACATTAATGGAATATCTTGAAAAATCGGACAATCTCTTGCGACAACGGCCCGTGATAAGCATTCTTCATCACCATGTGAAACCGGCGGATTGACACATGGGAACTCAGATTGTAAGTTCAACGCTTTTGATGGACAGAAAAGCGAGGAGCAGCAATGGCTGGAAAATATTGGGATGAACAACATGAATCCATGACAGACGTTGACAAGAAGGCTCTGCAATTTGAAAGAATGAAACGGCAGATACAGTATGTTTACGACAGGATTCCATTTTACCGGCAACTTTTCGACAAATTCCGGATAAAACCTACAGATCTTAAGGCTCTCAAGGATATTATGAAATTTCCTTTTACTCTCAAAAAGGATCTGAGTGACAATTATCCATTCGGAATGAGCGCCGTTGAAAAAGGCCACCTGGTTAGAATCCATGCGTCTTCAGGTACCACGGGAAAGCCTGGGCTGGGATTCTATACTGAGCACGACCTGGATCAATGGACCGAATGCATGGCTCGAGGATTATGGGCTCAGGAAGTACGGCCGGACAGTGTTTTCCAAAACGCCAATGGCATGGGACTTTTCACCGGTGGCATGGGATTTCTCCAAGGAGCCACGAGAATAGGATGTGTGATAATTCCATCTGGAGTTGGTATGACTGAGCGCCAGATAACGCTGATGCGTGATCTTGGAACAACCGCTCTCACATGTACGGCCTCCTATGTGCAGACCATATTTGAACGTGCCGATTCAATGGGGATTGATTTAAAGAAACTGAAGTTAAAGACCGGCCACTTTGGAGCGGAACCATGGACTGAGCAAATGAGATCTGAAATTCAGGAAAGAGGTGGGTTCAGAGCTTATGAACATTACGGGTTGACCGAGATGATGGGGCCTGGAGTAGCGTTCAATTGTGAATATCAAAAGTTGCATATAAATGAAGATCACATATATCCTGAAATAGTGGATCCGGTATCTTTGGAAGTATTGGAAGACGGCAAAAGAGGAGAGCTGGTCTTGACGGCTTTGAAGCGGCAAGCTATGCCTCTTGTCCGGTACAGAACTCGTGATATTTGCTCGCTAAAAAGAATCAAGTGTGGATGTGGGAGAACTCTTGTCACAATGGACAAGGTAATGGGTCGCACCGACGATGTCATGATAATTAGCGGGGTCAATGTTTTTCCATCGCAGATCGAAACTGCTCTAATGACGTTTGATTTTGTAGAGCCCATATACCAGATCCGATTGCGAAAAAAAGGATATGCTGATTCAATTGTTGTTGAAACCGAACTTAAGGCGGAGTTTTATGAAAGTGGGGCAGACAAGATTGAAGACTTTGCGCGAAAGATCGCTGAAAAGATACGGCAAATAGTGGGGATCAAGTCTCCTGTGTCGATTCTTCCGAGAGGTTCCATACCGCGTAGCGCTGGAAAGGCCAGAAGAGTAATGGACGAACGACAAACCGAAGTTTAAGTGAAGGTCTTCTGTTTTTCAGTGAGCGCAAGGACTGAACAATTTTACTATTGGCTCATATCCCATGGACGTTGCCCATCGTAAAGCGGTCCAGCCATTTCTGTCTACTGCGTTTGGATCTGCGCCCCTTTCGAGAAGAATCTTGACCGCTTTAACGTTAAATTCCGAAGCAGAGATTATTAACGCAGTCGCTCCATACTGATCATGAGATTCCAGGTCCGCCCCATGATCGAGCAATGCGTTAATTATTTCGAAATAACCTTTCCTGCAAGCCCTCATTAACGGAGTCCACGCATAGTCGTCCTTTGAGTTTACGCTCGCTCCTTTTTCAACCAATACTTTGACCACATCCAAGTGGCCACGACGGCAGGCTTTCATTAACGCCGTCGCCCCGTATTGATCCCGAGCTTCCAAGTCAGCTCCATTTTCCGCAAGCAATTGCACCATTTCCGCGTAGCCCATGGAAGAGGCCCACAAGACAGCGGTCCACCCTGAACTGGCTCTTGCGTTTACGTCCGCTCCTTTTGTGAGGAGAAGTCTCGCAAGTTCGATTTTTCCTTCAGACGCAGCCAGAAGCAGCGGGGTGTAGCCATATTCATCCCCAATGTTAGGATTCGCTCCCTTCTCAAGGAGCGCGGCGACCTTTTCCTGATCACCCTCAGCGGAAAATCGCAACAACTTGTCATCCATTAGAGGTCGCCTCCCAAAATCGTTGGGTCGGAGTCATACATGGCAATAGCTAAAGAGAAGAAGAGTCAACAGGCTATTGGGATTTTTTCCGGCCCTTCTTCTCATAATCAGTGAGGATCGCTACGACATCATTGTGCCTCATGGACTGGGCCCACATGAGCGCCGTCCAACTGTTACGGTCCCGAGCATGAGGATCCGCCCCTTTTTCAAGCAAGACCTTCACCGTTTCCAAGTGACCCTCGGAGGCGGCCATGATCAGAGCAGTGGCCCCGTACTGGTCAGCTTCTTCAATATTGGCGCCGAAATCAATCAGCAACGTGACTACATCAGTGTAAGCGCGTCTGGCGGCCCGCATCAGAGCTGTCCAACCGAATTCATCTTCAGCGTTTACTGAAGCTCCTTCCTCGAGGAGTACGCGAGCTACATCATAAAAACCGCGTCTTGCAGACTTCATAAGAGCTGTAGCGCCGTACTGATCCACAGCGTCCATGTCCGCCCCATTTTGGATGAGCATCCTGACCGCTTCGTGAAATCCCATGGAAGCAGCCCACATAAGTGGAGTCCACCCGAAGGCGTCCCGAACATTGGCGTCAGCCCCAGAAGCCAATAGACCGCGGAGTTCTGACAGGTTTCCCGACGTTGCAGCGCTCAGTAATTTGTCACTCATTCCAAGTTCTCCTTTATGGGGTCCTCGCTAGAGCGAGACTTCAAAGAATTTGATTAGAAACCCATGAAATTGGCATTATTTTCGCAGCGCCATATTCTACCATGGACCAATCCAACTATTTATCGAAGGTCCCCCAAAATCGACGATTATGTCATATGATGGAAAGCTATCAAAATATCGTCGTCACGTCGAGAAAATTCCCATTGGGAAGTTCTCATGATTGAGTCGCAACGTTCAGCGCAGAAGAAATTATATGGCAGGTAAATAAATCTTGTGGAAAAGTTAGGTCTAGAACTTTCCGGGTAATCTATTTAAAGAACAGGCCCAATAGCCCCGGAAAGTCCCAAATTCATGAATGTCACGCTACTGACGCCAACCAGACCCCTTACCTCGACCTCCTCCTCCTCCGCCTTGTCGATCACCTCTGTCTCCATCGGTTCTGGGACGAGCCTCGTTAACTTTGATGTTGCGACCCATAAAATCCTTGGAATCCAGCTCCTGAATGGCCTTCAGGCCCTCTTCTCGTTCAGGCATCTTTACGAAGCCAAAGCCTCGCGGGCGTCCGGTGAATTTGTCGGAAATTATAGTTGCGGACTCTACCTGTCCAAAGCTTTCGAAAAGCTCTCTGAGCTGATCTTCTGTGGTGTTAAAAGACAGGTTCCCGACATAAATGTTAATAGCGGCCACTTTTTCTTCTCCTTTAATACAAAATCGCCCTCAGTCAAACCATGAGAGCTGGTTCACACACTTGGCGCCCGTTGTCCACGATGGGATTACACTGGAATAAATATTGGCAGGAACCACGAGCATTAGATCCTAAAAATAATTCCCTGCTTCGCGCCCGTAGTCCCTATTGAGCCCGGGAGGGAAAGACAAGCTTCATTTAAACATATTTTATAGATAAGACGTGAGTCCTTGTCAAGATAAATCCTGAAGGTATAAGGTTTCAAACCTAAGGTGATGTGTCCGGAATTTAAGGATTAAACTTGTTTCAAGAGCGAGTCATTTTTGCCCGGCCCGGCGATTTAGAAAATAGCCCAGTATTCCGAACAGTCCCACGATCCAACCAACGCCACCGACAATCTCGGAGACGGATGGCCCTCTGTCGTGCTCCTCAATTAATAACTTTTGTTGAGCGACCAATGCATTGGAAATTGGTTGGAGCCGTGAATCGAGGACTTCAGCGAAAATAGCCTTGATTTGATCTATATCAGAGATTTGAATGGAGCCTGACCGATCAACAACAGTAGGGGAAGGCGCCATTCTAGACCGTGTCTCACTGTTTTCAGCTAGCGCCTTGGGGTGTGGTTCTCTGGATGGTTTGAGCTTGTGCGCTTCAGCCAAGTCCTGTCCGGACAACGTGTATTCAACTCTGTGTCCTGAGCCCTCTTCAACTACCACCTCGAGACCATCAGGAGGTAACTGGCCAAGATCTTTTAAGTAAAAGCTCCACTGACCGTGCTCATCAGTGTTTCCACTGAGCAAAAGATTTCCTCGAAGATCAAGAACCTTTACCGGCGCATATAAGACCTTTGAAGATTTAGTGAAGTACGCGTCAACATGAACCTGATCGCCCTCAAACCAAGCGAAAACATTAATTTTATGCGCATCGGAAACATGTGGGAAGCATAGAAACAACGCCAAAATCCCAGCCAAGAAAAGCGGTAATGAGACCTTGAGAGCAGAGCAAATGTTCATCATTCCAATCTCCAGAAGGTGGAATCCAGTTAAACAGCTTGATCGGTTAAGAAACGCCGCAAACATATTAACACGTCTAAGAATAATGTGGCATATCTGTCTTCGATGGCGGTCCGACGCTTAAGTTGACTCATTGGTGGCCCTTTGTTACATTTCTATTTTCTGAATTAATAAAGCTTGGGGTGCAGAAATGGCGGATCTTGAAGGTTTTAAGGAAGCGAGAGACATTGACATTACATCCGGTTGCAGTTCCGGCGCTTTCCACATCAAAGGAAGTTCACATCTGGACTGGGGGATGAAAAACCGTCTCTCACGAATAATCAAACCTGACACGGGTCGTACGGTAATGCTTGCGGTCGACCACGGTTATTTTCAGGGACCTACATCAGGTTTGGAGATAATGGAAGAAACCCTGGCGCCGCTGGCCGGTTATGCCGACTGCCTGATGTTGACTCGAGGAATTCTGAGGACGTCAGTTTCCCCCGGCGTTCAGGCCCCTATAGTGCTACGAGTTTCGGGTGGCCAGAGTGTCCTCACTGAATTGTCCAATGAGACGATGAATGTGGCAATAGACGATTGCGTCAGGTTGAACGTTTCAGGGATGGCGCTTTCAATGTATGTCGGGGCCCAGCACGAACATCAAACCATGGTCGCCTTCGCCAAATTGATAGACGCCGGATACTCTGCGGGTATACCTGTTCTGGCGGTAACAGCGGTTGGACGCGACATGGCCCGTGACGCGCGATATCTAGCCCTTTCTTCAAGGATTGCTGCTGAAATGGGGGCTAACATCGTGAAGACTTACTATTGTGAAAACTTTGAAAGAGTGATTCAAACCTGTCCAGTTCCAATAGTAATGGCGGGCGGTAAAAAACTGCCCGAAATGGAGGCTCTTACAATGGCCTACAATGCTGTCACCAGAGGGGCTGTCGGTGTTGACATGGGTAGAAACATATTTCAGTCTGATTGCCCTGTAGGAATGATCAAAGCTGTGAGAGCGGTCGTTCATTACAACGAGAAGCCAGAGAAAGCTTTCAAAATATACTTAGACGAACGGAAAAAGTAGACGGCTGCTCGTGAAGACCCACTAACGGGTTTTTAGAGTTAATTTCTTAACACAGATAGGGTTCTTTCCCCCACTACCTGTCCTTTCCGTCGTACACGTTCCAAGGGGTCACGATATGCGCGTTGCCATGTATTACAATAATAATGACATAAGGATTGAAGAATTAACCGTCCCCAAGATCAGCCATGATGAACTGCTTGTTAAAGTCTGGTCGAGCGGAGTGTGTGGCAGTGACGTGTTGGAATGGTATCGGGTCCCCAAAGCGCCGCTGGTGTTGGGCCATGAAATAGCGGGGGAGATTGTCGAAGTAGGCTCCAGAGTGGAAAACTGGAAAGTCGGCGATCGCGTGTTTGTTTCTCATCACGTGCCTTGCAACACATGCAGATATTGCCTGTCAAATCATCACTCTGTATGTGATACGCTTGCCAGGACCAACTTTGATCCAGGTGGTTTCTCTGAGTATCTGAGAGTTCCTTCGATAAATGTCCGTCACGGGGTTTTTAAGTTGCCTGACACAATGTCATACGAAGAGGCGGTGTTTGTCGAACCGTTAGCTTGTGTTTTCAGGGGGCAACTTCAGGCCGGTTGGAGTCCTGGAAAGCGTTTCCTCGTGATGGGCGCCGGAATTACGGGGCTCCTTCACATTAAGCTGGCCCAGAGGGTCGGGGCGAGTCGCGTACTGGCTGTAGACATAAATCATGAGAGATTGGATCTTGCATTAAAATGCGGAGCCGATGGAGCTATCCTTGCCGGGGAAGATCTTCTTGAGAGAGTCAAAGAAATCAACGATGACCGCGTCGCGGAAGTGGTGATCGTGGCAACCGGGGCTACTTCAGCGATTGCACAGGCTTTCAAACTGGTCGATAGGGGTGGAACCTTACTGTTTTTCGCTCCCACTGACCCCGGTCTAGAAGTTCCGATGCCATTTAATGATCTCTGGCGTAAAGAGATCAGAATGGCTTCATCGTACGCCGGCAGTCCAAGGGATATTCTGGCTTCGATCGAACTTATAGCCGCTGGGAAAATTGTCGTGTCCGATATGATAACACACAGGTTGCCGCTTGAACGGACTCAGGAAGGCTTCTCTCTTGTCGCTGAAGCGGGCTCGTCGCTAAAAGTGATCATCGAGCCTCAAGCATAGTTTGTTGCGCAGCAACCCTAGTGGAATGATTTTCGCCGTTTTTCCACCCAACACATACCCACATTCTCGAGGTTCTTGAGACTCATGCCTTCTACGCCTAGTTTTGAAATTGAGCGTCGTATCAATCTTCTGCAATGTGCGCTCAGAAAAAATCGTATTGACGCCGCTCTCATAGTCCAGCGGGCTGACCTGTATTATTTTTCCGGGACAGCCCAGGACGCCACTCTTTTTGTGCCGGCCGAAGGTCTACCTGTTCTCCTGGCTCGTAGAAGCTTTGAAAGGGCCAGAGAGGATTCCCCAATTGAACGTGTCGTTCCAGTGAGTAGTCTCCATGAATTGAGACAGACGATAATATCATCGAGACGGGAAAAGTTATCCGAATTGGGTATGGAACTTGATGTCATACCTGTGAACGTTTATCGTCAATATGAGTCATTATTCCCAGATGTTCAGATTCAGGACGTTTCCCCTTTGATTCGTCAAACCAGAATGATTAAATCGGAATACGAGCTGGGTCTTATAAGACGCGCGGCAGCGATGAACGATTCGATGTTCAAGAGTGTTTCGCAAGTTTTGAAAGAAGGAATGCGGGAAATTGAACTCGCTGCGGAACTCGAGAGTTTTTATCGACGCCATGGACATCAGGGACTGGTTCGAGTCAGAAGCTTCAACAACGAAGTATTTTACGGTCACATAATGTCAGGAGAAAATTTGGCCGTGCCTAGTTGTTCCGTAGGTCCCACCGGAGGACCTGGACCAAACGCTTCAATGCCTCAAGGCGTTGGGTTAAAAAAAATCAAAGCAGAAGAACCTATTCAGATCGATTACGTTGGGATAGTCGAAGGTTATATGGTGGATCAGGCTCGAACGTTTTTTATTGGGTCGGTCCCTGATGAATACTTGCAGGTTCACTCTTTGGCGTTGCAGATTCAGGAGGCTATTGTTGGCGAAGGGAAACCCGGTTCTTCGGCAGAGGCTCTTTACGACATGGCTGTAGAGATGGCGTCCTCGGTTGGGACTGCGGCAAGTTTCATGGGTTATCCTACGCCGGTGCCATTCGTAGGTCACGGAGTGGGTCTCGAACTTGATGAGCTTCCGGTGCTAGGCAGGAAATCAAATGCCATTTTAGAAGAAGGAATGGTAATTGCGTTGGAACCGAAATTCATTTTGCCGGGGAAAGGTTTGGCCGGCATTGAGAACACATTTGCGGTTAGTGACAGTGGGTTAGAAAAGTTAACCAATTTTGGAGATGAGATTCATATAGTTAACTGAAAACCATATGGGGTAACGGGGCGGGGGAGTGGTTCTCTTCGTGCGCCATATACGGGCTTGCTGAAGGAGGTAGTTCCGACGTGGACATTTATCTTTTTCTGTTGAGTTGGTCTCCTGTATTGGTATTGACGGTTTTGGCCGTCATACTTCGCAGGTCCGCTCTCGATCTGTCGGTGTACGGTTATGTCTTTTCACTGGCGCTGGCGCTTTGGTTTTTCGAGATGGCTCCACTCGTAGCAATCATGGCTTCTTTGGATGGAGTCTTGACTACGCTGCCCCTTCTTTTTGTGATCCTGGCGGGGATTCTTTTGTCCAGCCTATTGATGACCACGGGTTCGATAAAACGGATAGTGGAATGGTTTGAGAGCGGAGCAGGTGACTCGTTCTCCCGAAACCTGCTCATTACATTCGGTGTAGGTAACTTCATGGAGGGATCGGGGGTGATTGCCGAGCCGGTGGTCGCTCCGATGCTTCATGCAGCGGGAGTGTCTCCAACCGGGTCGGCGGCGCTCTCAATCATAGGCTACTCAGGACTCATGACTCTTGAATTAGCGGGCATAATCGTAACGGTGCTTTCTTTGGTTACAGGGTTGCCCATCAGGGAACTCGGGATAGCCTCGGCCTGGCTTTCGGTTCCCGCCACCTTAGCCATGGCGCTTTGCGCTCCTGTTTTTCTTCCAGAAAAGGGATGGGGGGCCAGGAATCTTGTCGAGGTCCTGTTGACTGGGCTGATGTTGGGTTTGGTTGCGCTTGTGGCCGCCGTTTTGGTGGGCATCCCCGTTTCTGGCACCCTGGGGGGTCTTGCTGTGATATTCGCGTTTATTGCCATTGGAGCCGGGGGCCTTCAAATAAACAGGGAAATTCTTGTTGACCTGGCGCCTTTTTTGTTCATGCTGGTGTGTCTGCTTTGCGTGAACATGGTTCCTTATCTGCATGAACTGACGAGTAAAAAGCTAATTTTTTTAGTAAGTGTAGTCCCTGGCCGTACGGTTACCTTTAGTCCACTTTTCTCAGCATATGTGTACCTTTTTCTGGCGTTCCTGATATCGGCCAGGCTGCAGAGAGTCTCGTGGTCGCAACTCAAGAGTGTGGCTAATTCCGGCATTAAAAAAGGCTGGCGAGTGTTTGTGGCTATGGGGCTTTTCGGAGCTATGGGCCAAATGATTTCTTACACCGGATACAATTCGGACTTTTCTCACGTTGACGCATTTCACAATATCCCTTCGATCATTTCTAAAGGGTTGTCGATTTATACCGGGAACTATTATCCGATCTTTGTTCCGGTTTTGGGATGGGTGGGAACTTTCCTTACAGGTTATGGCGTAGCGTCATTGATGCTCTTTGGTCAGCTTCAGGTGCAGGCGGCTACTCTCCTCGGCGTAGGACCTGTATGGCTCGCCGCCGCTTTAGCCGTCGGATCTTCAATAGGCTCGATCTCGTCGCCTTTCAAAATAGCTCTTGCGACACCCATGTGCGGGGCGATTGGAAAAGAGGGTGATATCCTGAGGTGGACCATCCCTTTGGGGATTTCAGCCTCATTGTTTGTCGGGATCGTACTTTGGGTGTTTATCTGAGCTTCTGTAAAGGCTACTTGAAGGCCGGCGTTTCATCTGACAGCCTCCTAAGCACTGTCATACAATTGTTTTTTGCCAATGGTAGGTGAGGCGCGACTCCCAAGCTCTCTATCGAGCCAAAGCCAATCTCAGGTTGAGTTTCAAAGCATAAAGTTGTAAATTACACTCACATTGAATGAGCGAATTATGATTGGGGACATTTGAGAGTGGGCGTGAAACCGCCCGTGAATTGAAGGGGGCGTTTACAGTATTTTGGGTTCACACTGTCAACAGAAATTCGACGACTATTTTGGTGCGCCCGAGACGACTCGAACGTCCGGCCTCAACATCCGGAGTGTTGCGCTCTATCCACCTGAGCTACGGGCGCACCGTTAGAATGTAGTTTATGGGAAGATTTGTGTCAAATGCTTTGTTATTAGGAGGAATTTCATGGAAGTGAAAATTTTTGGCGTGGTCGGCGCCGGTCAGATGGGAAACGGAATAGCTCATGTGGCTGCGGCCTCTGGCCTGGAAGTCATTATGAATGATGTGAAGCAGGAGTTTGTAGACAAAGGGCTCAAGACAATCGAAAAGAATCTGGATCGAGCCGTCTCAAAAGGGAAGATGAGCGTGGATGAAAAATCTGCGATCATGGGAAGAATCAAACCGAGTATAGATCTCGAAGATTTTAGAAACGCCGATTTTGTTGTTGAAGCGATTATCGAAAGCCTGGATCTGAAGAAGCAGGTTTTTCAAAGACTCGATGAAATTCTGGCTCCCGGTAAGGTATTGGCCAGCAATACCTCCTCGATCTCAATCACGAAGCTGGCTGCCTGCACCAAGCGACCCAAGAAATTCATAGGGATGCATTTTATGAACCCAGTCCCTGTCATGAAGCTGGTTGAAGTTATAAACGGACTCGCCACCGATGAGGAGACTACATCATTAACTGTAGAGCTATCTAAAAAGTTTGGGAAAATCCCTGTGGAAGCGCAGGATTTCCCCGGTTTTATCGCTAACCGCGTTCTCATGCCAATGATAAATGAAGCGATATACGCGCTTTATGAAGGCGTTGGAACCGTTGAAGCCATTGATGAGGTGATGAAGCTCGGCATGAATCATCCCATGGGTCCTCTGACACTGGCTGATTTTATTGGTCTTGACACTTGTCTGGCCATTCTGAATGTGTTGCTCGAGGGGCTTGGCGATCCCAAGTACCGGCCCTGCCCATTGCTAAGGAAATATGTCGACGCTGGGTTCCTAGGAAAGAAAAGTGGTAGAGGTTTTTACAATTACTCTCTTTAACACTCTGTCGGCTCCCGCATTAGATGCGCTTGGGCGGTCAGGGTCCGACCAGAAATGAATTTGTGTCGCCCTGATTCGTCCAAATCCTGCGCCGCTTGTTGCGGGCTCTATAACGTTAAGGATGGTCGCTCATTTGCGCTCAACAGGGTTCTGGTTGATAGAACGCGAGCCATCAGAAGCATTCCTCATTCAGTGGAAGCCCTAGTTGCTTACGCTGACCGGATCAGTTTAGAAACCGAGGCCTCAATTGTAGACCCGGTTATTCATGTATGTGAATATACAGGTTTTGTGGATCACTCCTTTAGGACTGTTGGTTGCATGCTTCATCCCAACGCTCCCAATAACGATGGTATTGATTTCAGAGGGTTGTGTCATTACGGGAGTATGGCCTGTAAATCTTTTTACTGCCCTGCTTTCGAAGATCTGGAAGATAAGTCGGTAGATATTATTGGAACTCTGGTCAATGACTGGCATCTCTATGGACTGGTGGCGACGGACATCAACTATGTTTCAGCTCTGTTCCAACTAATAGAATTGCAACTCGGTCATCATCTTGAGTCTGATATTCTGCTTGACCCTATTTTGAGTGAAAAATTGCTTGGATTTTTTGCATGGAAGAACTCCTGGCTGTATTCGAAAGGTTCGACAAAAAGGCGTAGCGCCTATTATTTTAAACGAGAAGAATTGCTGTGTGATGAAGCTGCTCTCGCCCGCTCAATTGTAGATAGTTTATCATTCAATTTTGACATTTCGGCAGTTTCAAGGGAAAGCGAGGATTTTGTCAGACTAGAGATACGAGATTTTGTAAAAGCATATAAACGGACTCATGTTTCACATGATTAACCCATTATTTTGAATATTTACTATATCATGGTAATATTTTACATAAAAAGTAGTCTGTGCTCTAAAATTTGTTGACTAACCCGCCTTCATTTTGTATCCTTGTGCTACCCTTTGTCTGAAAATAACTTCAGCTTTTTAGAATGTCCGGGTTCGTGTGTTAGCTTCTCTCTCGGATGAGCAGGCGTTGTTGTGGCTAAAAATCGTGAACTGATATTATTAGGAATGGCCATTGCGCTTTTGTTAAGCGCTCCGATCATGTCGGACGGCTACATGCCTCCTCCGGATCCTTGCGAGATGGTTCCAATGATTTATGGTCCGCCCGCTCCCCCGACATGCGCTGGTCCGCCAACAATTCCACCATGCGCGCCTTGTCTTCCTGTTAAATGTTACCCAATGAAATTGGTTGGGCCTCCACCGCCTCCTGTTACGATTTGCAAGTGCCCACCAGAGCCATGTCCTGCAACCTACAGGATTTGTCCTCCACCGGCGTGCCCTCCGCCCCCATGCGCTGCTCCTCAATGCGGCCAGGGGCCTCTTGGCTTTGTTCGATAAGTTTACATTTTCCACCCGGCTCCAATTGATCTTGTTTAATGATTTATCCTCAACCTAGACAGTTTTGGGTTGACACCAAGCGATCAATTAGTTAAACGGGAAACATTGTTATTGAGAATCCTGGCCTGGGGGTCGGATGAAAGGTAAAGTTTACCTTCTAATATATTTCTGCGCTTTTCTGTCGGTTTCCTGTTCGTCTTCATCAGTAGTCAACAAGACAGCCGTTTCATCGTGTGGATTTGATCCGCAGCGCCTTGCTCAATTCCTGCCTGGAGGGCAGAAAGCAAGTAAACCTCCTGTCTGCTTAGCTAGTATGATCTCAGAGTCCTGTGAGGAGGGCGCTCTGGCCGGCTTCTTTAATTCTCAGGCTAGGCTGGCCGGTAAGGTGAATTCCAATCTGCCCACTAGGGAACTCAAGTTTCCTCTATCGTGTGGGGTCCTTTCATCCCCTTTTGGATTCAGACGGGGCTCATACCATGCCGGTGTTGATATAACCGCCAATAGAGGGGATCCCGTGTTTGCGTGCGCGGACGGCGTCGTGGTAGAGGCAGGAACCCAAAAGCGCCACCGGGGAATGGGGATTTTTGTGACGCTGGATCATGGGAAGGGTATATCGACTGATTATGCGCATTTAAGCAGAGTTCTAGTCAGGCCGGGTCAAAAGGTGCGCCAGGGCCAGAAGATAGGTCTGGTTGGCAGTACGGGGAGAGCCTCGTGCCCGCATCTACATTTGCAGGTCAGGAACGGCGTCCAGTTTTATGATCCTATGATTTTTTTTAATCAGTCCGAGCTTTCGGGTCTGGGAGTGGCTGAGACCTTTCTGACGCCTGTAAGGGAACGCCTACCGAGATTCAGACAGCGAATCGCACACGCTCGCTATTAAATCAATACCTTGATTTTATAAGCTCATCTTCATTATAATTATATGAAGTTAACATGCTATAATAATAGACATGAAGCATGTACTTTTCTATATCTGTAAATAATGTTTAAAAAGCTTGAAATTATGAATAGCTCATTCTATTTGTCTGTCTTAAAGAATCTTTTGCGGAGGAGACGCCATGATCGCGTGGAAGAGCGTGGTTGTTGTAGGAACGATAATAATAGTCGGTCTAAGCGGCTTAGATACATTTGCGCAACAGACCGGGTCTCCAATAGGAGTGGGGAGCTATTCTCCCAGCGGAACCCAGCAGCCGAACTTCGCTCCAGGTCCTGGGAGTTTCCCACCTCTTAGCTCTGCGGCTCCAAACACCGTGGGCGCATCCCAATCTGAACCGTCGCAGAACGCAGGGGCTTGGCCCAATTATCCATATCCACAGTATAACAACCCGTACTATGATGGAGGATCACCGGGAAACATGGTTTCCGGGGCCATCGATTGGGCCTTGAGCTTTCCATCCAGCGCCTGGGATAAACTTTCAGAGTTTCTGGACAACAAAGTGTTTCCGCGAGCGGCGGCTACCTATGGTGGCGCTCCACAGGTCCAGACAGTGGCGCCCGGAGCAGCGGCTCAGCAGCCGCAGAGCCTGCCTCAGGCTAACTCGTACAATCCCAGCAGTCACTGATCATTCTTGTTTCTCCGGAGTTTGTGACGTGAATCGAGACCTTGATTTTGATCAAGCTCGTGAACGCATGGTTCGTAGCCAGATTGAAGCCCGAGGTGTTTCTGATCCACGCGTCCTTTCCGCAATGGGTGAAATCCCCAGGCACATGTTTGTCATGCAATCCTTGCGGAACAGAGCTTATGAAGATGGCCCCTTGCCGATTGGCTATGGCCAGACGATAAGTCAGCCTTATATGGTCGCGATAATGACCCAGCTTCTTGAATTAAACGGTTCCGAAAAAGTTCTTGAGCTTGGAACCGGATCAGGTTATCAAGCAGCCATTTTGGCTAGGCTCGCCAAGCGGGTCTATACAATAGAGCGCATCTCTGAACTCTCTGAATTAGCAGCCTCAACCACTGCGTCCATAGGGATTTCGAATGTGAATTTCATAGTGGCGGATGGAACTGGAGGATGGCCTGAAGAAGCCCCTTACGATGGTATAGTTGTTACAGCGGGAGCCCCCGGTGTTCCCGATCCACTTTTCGATCAACTGGCTGAAGGTGGAAGATTGGTCATCCCTGTCGGTGATAGATTTTCCCAAACCTTGCAAGTTGTGGAAAAAACACGGGATCGAAGAATTACCAAAAACTATTTTGACTGCAGGTTTGTTGACCTGATTGGCAAATATGGTTGGCCGGACGGCTGACTAGCCTCTCTAGGGAGGTTGGTATCTCGTCTGTTTGTTTGATATGACCGGCAGTCAGGTGGACAGGGCGACTCATGAAAGTTGTCGGGCTTTCTCGATACATCCTGGGTGTTTAGCTTTTTGCGAGGAGGCCGTCCAATCAAGGAAAATGCTAAGGCCAAAGAGTGGTGTCCAATCTGCGACCGCAAAAGAGCGGCGTTTTTACACCCGCTGATTTACACTCTTTTGATTGCGGTTTTTTTCGCTATTCAAAATGGATGCGTCCGCAGAGGAGCCGATTGGCCGGTGACAACGCTTCCCTCTGAGTCGGCGCGTTCAGCTCTTGCATCCAATTCCATCCATCATGTAGTGTCCAAAGATGAAACCCTTTCCGGTATCGCTACCCACTATGGGGTGGATGTCGGAGAGCTTGCGGCCGTAAATAAACTTGCGGCGCCATATACTATAAGAGAAGGGTCGCTTTTGATTATTCCTAAGGAATTCCGGGCGCCGGAGACTGAACCGATTCAAAGTCTCAAACAGGAACAGGACAAGGAAGATCCGGCGGATTCAAAGTTCTCATGGCCCTTGGATGGAAAGGTAATCCAGCAGTTTGGATCGGGTGACCAGTTGCATCGTAATGGAATAACTTTAGAAGCTGGAAAGAATCTTGATGTAAGGGCCTCGGAAGCTGGAAGAGTAGGTCATGTTGGAGAAATTCCAGGACTGGGGAAAGTCGTTCTGATAGATCATTCTGAAAGGCTGGTTTCTGTTTATGCTCACCTCCATAAGACGAAAGTATCAGCAGGGGAAAAAGTTTCCAGGAATCAGACAATAGGCTCACTTGCCGGCTCAGGCAAAGCCGAAAAACCCACGCTTTATTTTGAAGTCAGACTGCACGCCAAACCAGTTAATCCTCTGAAATTATTGAATTCAAAGCTGCAATAGGGGCAAGAAAAGCGCCACAAACTATGAAACCCATGTCAACACTACCTTCCAGTGACAAATCAGATACATCCCAAGGTCTATTCAAGACTCTTACAAGGTTTACAATCCCCTCCGGAGTTTTAACGACCGGCCCCACTGTAATATCCAGGATAGCTCGGGAAATTCCGGAAATTGGATTCCTGACTACCAAAACCCTCAGTATGGTACCTCGTGACGGATACCGTGAGCCGATAATTCATGAATATTATCCGGGATGTTTTGTCAACGCGGTGGGGCTTGCCAACCCCGGAGCCGCAAACTTCGCCGACGCCATGAAACCTTTACTTCCGCTTTATGGTCGAAAACCTCTGCTAGTTTCGATTATGGGCAGTGACCCTGACGAGTTTCTTGAATGCGCGCTAATTCTCGATGAAATAGCTGACGCTTTTGAACTTAATTTGTCTTGTCCTCATGTTAAGTCGGCAGGGCAAAGTGTAGGGTCGGATCCGGTCATGGTAGAAAGCGTCGTTAGAAAGCTTTGTCAATGTTTGAATAAACCCATAATTCCAAAACTTTCTCCCAACCTTGAGAATATAGTGGATATGGCTAAGCTATGCGCTGGAGCCGGGGCTGCGGGCCTGTCCCTAATAAACACGGTGGGGCCGGGAACCGCCGTAGATAATGATGGAGATCCTGTTCTTTCCAACATAGTAGGTGGCATTTCGGGGGCCTCCATCAGGCCAATAGGCCTAAAGATAGTTCGAGAAGTCTCTGGTATTGTCAAACTACCTATAATAGCTTCGGGCGGTATAAACTCACCTGAGGATGTTGAGGCTTATCGCAAGGCTGGAGCGACTTATTTCGCTGTGGGATCGGGATTAGCGGGCATGACGACGCCCCAGGTGAGGAAATTTTTTCAATGGCTCTCTGGTCCCGTAGACGTCGGACAAATTAACAGACGAAGTCGAAAAGGGATATCCTGTGCGGTACATACCAGATATGTGAAAACAAAGGTAACAAGTTGTAAACCTATTTCTTTGGACATGTTTAGGCTGGAATTGGAAGAAGGCCCGAATTGCGATCCCGGACAATTTTTCTTTCTCAGGATCCCCGGTTTAGGGGAGAAACCGTTTTCCCCGATGAGCGACGTTAGGCCTGTTTACTTGGTTAGAACTGTAGGCCCATTCACTAACGGGCTCTCAACTCTCCGTGAAGGGGATTCAATTTGTCTTCGCGGACCATATGGGATTGGCTTCAAGTCTCCTTCAAATGGCGAACGGATTGTTGTCGTTGGTGGCGGCACGGGAGTTGCTCCGATTTTGATGGCTGCGAACAAATGGTCACAAAACGTTTACAAAACCTTCATGGGTTTTTCGCATCCCGCTGCCCAATGGTTTTTGGATGAGGCCAAATTGTTTGGGGCGAATGTTGAAGTGGCGGTCGACGGGCCCTGTGAGGTGGGAGCTATATTAACAGTTATTGAGAGCTACTTTAACTCGCTGACTGAGTTTCCACCTGATCTAAAGGCTTATATATGCGGTCCAACGATGATGATGAAAAAAGCGGGAGAACTTTTTTCGAGATTTATAGACAAAAAGAATATATATATAGCTAGAGAGGATGTAATGAAGTGTGGAATAGGCCTTTGCGGCAGTTGTGGAACCGAGCAAGGCCTCAGATCCTGTGTTGATGGTCCCGTCTTTTCTTTTAATTAATAGCCTGTAAAATCAATTGGAACAAACGTTTCATTGTACCTATTTCTGTTACTTAAAATTAATTACTTACGATAACATAAGCTGGTAAGTTTCTCCATTGATCACTTTTTTGGTCGTGATCAATGGTTTTTGATTGTTGACAGGATTAATGTCAGTATGAGCATACTGACAAAGTAAACTTATACCTAACTAACGTGTCAGTTATAATAATCATTGACACGAAATATCGAAAGGACCTAGCATTTAGAACCATGAGACAGAAAAAACTTTCGTCGGAAGACCGCAAGATCCAAGTCCTCGCCGCCGCAAGATCCCTTTTTGCCCGAGGCGGGTTCGCTGAAGTGACTTTGGACGACATAGCCGCAATGGTGGGTATTAGTCGACCGCGCGTTATTCAGCTATTTGGGTCCAAAAGAAACATCTACGAAGCTATAGCTGAAACTGCCTATCGATCTCATCCCATGGATCGGGATCTTACCGGGCCGATGGAGCGCAAGGACGATTTTGCTGTGTTTAAGGCTTTTGCTTATCACATACTTAAACACACTGTGAACCGCGAAGATCGGGAAATTTTTAAAATCCTGATGTATGCGAGACTCAGAGAAGATAGTTTCCATCAAAAACATTTTCACGCCAAAGACGCCCTAATGATTAGTCGATTGGCCGAATATGTCGCCAATCGGGTTGATGAAGGCGTATTCAGGAAAATGGATCCCCGGACTATCATATTCTGTTACCAGGCCATGATTTCAAACTTGGCCATTTACAAGAATGTCATGAAGAGAATGGAATTTGTCACTGTAGATGCCCTGAGTGAAGAATGCGCCCGAATATTTCTCCAGGGTGTTCTGACTGGAAAGGAAACTGATGGCTCACAGGCGTCTGGTTGATTTGAGTGTTTCTATAGAAGCTGGTTTGCCTTCTGATCCACCACTTATGATACCTCGTATCGACTATGTGGATCACGCTCAAGGCGCAGATCAGATGACCGAATTTTTTCCTGGACTTAGGAAAGATCAATTACCTGAGGGGATGGGCTGGGCCATGGAATTTCTGACTCTGACCACCCATAGTGGCACACATCTTGATGCTCCCTTTCATTATCATCCCACCATGGACAAGGGCAAGAAGGCGCTTACGATAGACGAGGTCCCTTTGGACTGGTGTTTCAACGACGGGGTTCTGTTGGATTTCAGGCATAAAGCTGATGGGGACAGAATCACCGAAACAGATGTCAAGAATGAGCTGAATAGGATCGATTATCAAATCAAACCACTTGACATAGTGTTGATTCAAACTGGGGCCGACCAGAAATGGGGAACACCGGAATACCTTCTGGCGGGCGCGGGCATGGATAGAGACAGCACTCTTTATTTGACTGAAAAAGGGGTAAGGGTTGTTGGCATTGACGCCTGGAGTTGGGACAGGCCCCTACCGTATCTCGCCAAAGAATTCAAAGAGACCGGAGATCCAAAAGTTATCTGGGAAGCCCATTTCTCGGGAATAGAAATCGGTTATTGCCACATGGAGAAGTTGGCCAATCTTTCATCAATTGGACGATCTACCGGATTTACCGTTTGTTGTTTTCCAGTGAAAATTAAAGGAGCCAGCGCAGGCTGGACGCGTCCTGTAGCTATTGTGGATGAAGACTGAGTTTCGTTTTGAATATGACCCGACACCACAAGGAATCCACGTGATTTCAAAGTATCACATGCGCCAGGAATATTAATCGAGGTTTGTGAATCCTATGCTAAAGGGAACAGGAATAGATAAATACTTTGGTGGGGTAAAGGCTCTCACGAATCTTGATTTTGAATTATTCTCAGGCGAAATAGTCGGGATGATAGGCCCCAATGGGTCTGGAAAAACCACGCTCTTCAACCTTATATCGGGCCTGTTCAAACCTGATAGGGGCCACATATCTTTCGAAGGGTCCAGAATTTCTGGTTTGCCCCCCTACAAAATCGCCGCTAAGGGCATAGGGCGAACCTTTCAGATTGTAAGGCCGTTAATGGATCTTACCCTTTTGGAGAATGTCACAACCGCTGTGCTATATGGCAGATCCAACGTTCGTCGGGTTGAGAAGGCTCAAGACATAGCCATGGACATTCTGGAATTCACCGGTTTGTCTCCGAGATCCGACAAACTACCGGGACAACTTGGGTTGGAGGGACGTAAGAGGTTGGAAATAGCTCGATCCCTTGGTTCAAAACCAAAGGTGCTGCTTCTCGATGAAGTGTTTGCGGGGATGAATCCAAAAGAGATCGAGGGAGCAATCGAGCTGACCTTCAGGATCCGGGACGAATTTGGAATAACCGTTTTCATGGTTGAACATGTCATGAAAGCCATCATGACCACATGCGACAGAGTAATTGCTCTACGGCACGGGGTAAAAATAGCTGATGGTTCACCGGAGTCCGTCGCCAACAATCCAGAGGTGATTCGGGCCTACCTCGGCGAAAACTATGTTAAAAATTGATCAAATAACGGTTAAATATCAAGATCTCACTGCTTTATCCGATGTCTCTCTCGATATTGAAGAGGGTAAGATTACGGCGCTCATTGGCTCCAACGGAGCCGGAAAGACTACTCTGCTGAATGCGGTCTCTGGCCTTCGGCCATTGTCAGCCGGGATTATTTCCTGGGAGAATAGCCTCATATCGAGCCTCTCTCCTGACGAGGTAGCCGCTCTTGGGGTTATTCAGGTCCCAGAGGGTCGCAAACTATTTCCGAGAATGACTGTGGAAGAGAATCTTCAGATAGGAGCCTTTCTTCCAAATCCGCGCAAGCAGGCATTACAAACCATGCGTAAGGTTTTTGATCTTTTTCCGAGACTTGAAGAGCGCAAGAAGCAGCATGCCGGAAGCCTCTCGGGCGGTGAACAGCAAATGGTGGCTATAGGAAGAGCGCTCATGAGCCTTCCGAAGCTCCTAATGCTGGATGAGCCTTCCCTTGGGTTGGCTCCGATCGTGACCAATGAGATTTTCAGGATTATCTCCGAGTTGAATATGGAAGGCCTGACATTTCTGGTTGTTTCCCAGGAGGCGCTCAAGACATTGTCCATATCGAGTACGGCTTATCTTTTAGAGAACGGTAGGGTTTTGCTGTACGGCCCGGCGGCTCAGATAGCGGGGGACTCTAGAGTGAAAGAGTCATACCTGGGAATTTGAGCATCCCAGGCGGACTGATAATTGGGGTTTAGTCAAACAAATCCGTGAAAATTGAAGGGAGGACAAAATGCTGGATTCAAGACGTTTAATCAAGGTAGTGGGAAAGCTGCTGGGAACCGTCCTGATGTTACTCATGGCCTTCTCTGTTTCTGATGCCGCTGAGAAACCGATACTGATAGGCGGATCACTGCCTCTCACTGGCCAATATGCCGAGACCGGACAATGGATAGAACGAGGCATGAAATTTTGGGCCAAAGAGATCAACGAGAAAGGGGGATTGTTAGGTCGTCCCGTAGAGTTCAAGATATACGACGATGAGTCGAATGTTAACAAAGCTGTCACATTTGCCGAAAAGGCCATCACAGTCGATAAAGTCGATCTGCTTTTTGGCGGTTATCCTGGAACCGCTGCGAGAGCTGTCATGCCTGTGGCTGAAAAACACAAGTTTGTCTATGTCTCGATGGGCGGACATATGAAAAGTTTTGAACAGGGCTATTCGTATTCTTTCGGCGGACCGCCTCTGATGGGGGAATGGTGGTACGAAGGCTTTTTCCAATGGTTGGAAACGGTACCGGCAGATCAACGACCGAAGAAAGCCGCCGTTTACACCATGAATAATCCGATTGGCGCTGCTTTGATGGAGTCAATAACCAAATGGACCAACAAACTGGGAATCAAGATCGTCGTAGATGAAAAATACAACCTGCCTCTGCCTGACGCCACACCGCTAATTGTAAAGGCCAAACAGATGGATTGTGATCTGCTTTTCTCAAACGGAGTTTTCCCGGATGGAGTCATGACCGTTAGAGCGGCCAAAGCCATGGAATACAATCCTAAAGCCATAGTACAGGGTATAGGATCAGTCTTGCCAGCGTGGAGCAAGGAACTCGGTTCTGACGGTGATTACGTTTTTTCCGGTACGTCACTGCATAATAAATTAAATTTCCCCGGAAACGAAAAACTCAATGAATTTGTAAAAAAGGAATATCAGATCGACGGATATCCTCTTTATTTTGGATTTGGATATGCGTGGATGGAAACATTGGCGCAGGCTGTGGAAGGAGCCAAGACTCTTGAGCAGACCAAGATCCGTGATTGGCTGAAAGCCAATAAGGTCAACACCATAGCCGGTCCGATGAAATTTGACACCAAAGGGCTGCCTGACCCCATCAATTTTTGCACTCAGGTAATCAATGGCAAAGCAGAATTGGTATGGCCGCCGGAAGTTAGAACAGCGAAACCCGTATATCCTAAGCCTGCATGGAAATAGGGGCAGGAATTGCGATTTCTAGCGACGGGATCGTGGGGAATTGATTCATGAACCTTGTGTTGACTCTCCAGTCTCTGATTAGTGGGATCATGATGGGCGCGGTTTACGCTCTTCTCGGGATAGGTTTTTCCCTGACATGGGGCGTTATGAACGTCATTAACGTTTCACACGCGACGTTTGGATTGTTGGCCGCGTTTGTTTCATACTCACTTTTCACTGCCTTGGGGATTGATCCCGTCGCATCCATGTTTATTACTATACCTGCTCTGTTCGGTGTCGCTCTGCTTGTGTATCGGTTTTTGATTGATCCGATATCAAGGGCCAAAGCCGTCATTGTGTCGTCAATGATCCTTACGTTTGGCATCGCCATAATAATTGAGAACCTTATACTGTTGGTGTGGGGAGCGGACCCGAGATTACTCACTACTTCCTATACCAACAAGGTTTTCTCAATCGGTCCCTTGTATTTTCAATATCCGCGGCTCGTCGGATTTGGTATGGCTGTGGTCGGTGTGACGGCGATCCAGTTTTTCCTCAAGAAAACTCTTACGGGAAAAGCAGTCAGAGCTGCCTGGCAACAGCCCGAGGCCTCTCAGTTGTGCGGGATCAACCTGAAAAGGATCAGCATGATCACTTTTGGTATCGCCGTAGCGTCATCAGGCGCAGGTGGGGTAGGGATGGCTATGCTATATTCCTTTGAGCCCCATTCCCACAATCTTTGGCTGATTTATCTGTTCCTGGTCGTAATTGTCGGTGGAGTAGGGAACATTCTCGGCGCGGCTTTTGCTGGTCTGTTGATAGGGATTATCACGGGCCTGTCAATGGCGTTTCTTCCCTATCAATGGGTCAATCTTCTAACTTTTGGTCTCCTGATGCTAATCCTCATCTTTAAACCTCAGGGCCTTTTTCAGAGTGAGGTTTGAGATCCAAATGAAAGAAGCCCCCGTAGGTTCGAAAAGACTTCTTTTACTAGTCTCGGGGCTTATTCTATTAATAGCTTCTTTTCCTTGTTTCGCTCCCCCGGTATATTTTATTTCTTTCGCGTTCAATGTTTTTCTCTATATTACATTGGCGACTTCCTGGAATATTCTAGGCGGTTACACAGGATATTTGTCGTTTGGTCACGTGGCTTTTTTCGGAATAGGCGCATACGCTACCGCTGTATTAGGGCAAGGGCTTGACCTGAGTCCTGCTCTCACGATAGTCGCCTCTATCCCGGCAGGGGTTGTGGCGACAGTCGTCGCTGTCATCATCGGTTTTCCTTGCTTGAGGCTCAGAGGCCCTTATTTTGCCGTAATTACGCTTTGCTTCGCCTTTGTTACAGAACTGACGGTACGAAACCTTGATTTTTTAGGCGGAGCTGATGGTCTGTGGCTGAAGAGCCTTGCTTTGCCTATTGAAGTCAGCAGGTCCATCTTTTACGAACTTATGTTGGTGTTGACTATTGTAAGTCTCCTTGTGGCTCGGAGGATTGAGAAGTCCAAATTCGGAGCTGGGCTTAGAGCGATAAAAGAAGACGAAGAAGTTGCCCAGACCATGGCTATTAACACTCCCAAACTAAAAGTCATGGCTTTTGGGATATCGGCTTTTTTCCCGGGCGTGGCGGGCGGACTTTACGCTTGTTACCTTACCTACATTCATCCGGATATTGTTTTTGACGTCAATGTTTCGATCCTTGTCGTCCTAATGGCGTTATTTGGTGGTGGCTCGTTCTGGGTTGGACCACTGGTCGGCGCAACCATTCTTACATTTGTAAATGAAGGGCTTTCGACCTTTGTTAAGGCAGAATTTGCCAGAATAATTTACGGTTGCCTGTTTATTGTGGTGATAATTTTTATGCCAAACGGCGTGTTGGAGTTTTTGAAGGACTGGCTTGAAAAATTACGGATAAAATCAAAATCGGTCAATGAGTTGAATCTCCCTTGATCTTTAAATGGTTCCAGGAATTGAAGTTGTTTAGCGGCATTTCGAACGTTTTGGGGTTACTTCATGGTTTAGTCATAACTTAAATTAGCGGGCACAACGCTTTGTCCCGAATACGGAGGAAGTTAAGGATATGTCCAACTGGAAGATCAAGACATTGCTTTTCGGGACCATTGAAGTCAAGAAAGATCAGTTGACCACCGGATTAGATGTAGGGCTCCCGCTAACTGTCCCGTATCTTGGCTTTTACATGACTGATGGCAGAAAACGTTTGTTGGTCGATAACGGGATTAACTCGAAATACATAGTCGATGGAAAGGCTTGGGCGGGTAGTCCGGCAATGGGAGGTCAGGACCATGTTATAGGGGCTTTGGCTCGCGTCGGGATAGAACCGGGTCAAATAGAAACCGTTATCTATACTCACCTTCATAATGACCACGCTGGCAACTGTCATCTTTTCCCTAACGCTTCACATGTATTCCAAGAGGCTGAGTGGAAGGAACTCCTGGATCCTCTGCCCTCTATGAGGATTAGGGGTGATTATGACCAGAGTCTTATTCCTGAGCTTGAGAGACTTGATTGTGTCAAGGTTGTTGGAGACACCGAACTTTTTGACGGCATAAAGTTGATTCAAACTCCGGGTCATACGGCCGGCAGCCAGTGCGTTCTGGTGAATACATCCGAGGGCGTCTATAACCTTGCTGGTGACACTGTTCACATTCTTCCCATAGCATTCCCCAGTATGAGCAGAATGATTCTGATGGACGGTTCGACTCTTCCGATCACACCTGCGCCCAAAAACTGGGGTCCTGCGGTTCCATCATGTCTCGTTTACGATCATTATTCTTGGTTTAGATCCATTTATCGTATTAAGGCTGCCTTGACGAGTCCAGAGTTCCTGTTGCCAGGTCATGAACCTTCATTGATAGGCAGGGTTTTTGGTTGATTGTTTCTGAATAGCGCTACGGATGACTTTGTTGAAAATGGAATCCCGAGCGCTAGAGATTTGAGCGAGAATTGAATCCATCCCGAAAGCGGGTGTTAGACCAAATTATTTTTGTGGAGCGCAATATATGGAAAAACTTATTATTACCGCGGCGATTACCGGAGCGGCGACTGTGCCATCCCTTACCCCTTATCTTCCTTTGACCCCCCAACAAATTGCTGAGTCAGCGATTGAGGCTGCCAAGGCAGGCGCAGCTATCGTTCACATACACGCGCGGCGTCCTGAAGATGGGTTCCCTTCATCAGCTCCCGAACATTTCAGGGAAATTCTCACGAGAATCAAAGAAAAGAGCGATGTTGTAATCTGCATTACTACTGGCGGTTCGGTTCTCATGACCGTAGCAGAAAGAGCGGCTTCCGTCCCACTTTTCAAGCCTGAAATGTGTTCATTTAACATGGGATCTATAAATTTCGCCTTACATACGGCTCTCAAGGCTGTCAAAGAGTTCAAATACCCGTGGGAAAAGCAATATCTTGAAATGAGTAAAGATTTTATTTTCAAGAACACATTTAAGGATTTCGAATACTTGTGTCAGGTTACCACAGAGAACAACACGAAGCCCGAGCTTGAAATATACGATGTCGGGCACCTTTACAATTTGGACCACCTGGTAAGTGAAAAGATGATGGAGCCGCCAATGCACCTGCAGTTCGTAATGGGTGTTCTAGGCGCCATAAGGGGAACAGCGGAAGATCTGACGTATCTGGTCACGAAGGCTAAGGTTTTGTTTGGCAAAGACAATTTTACATGGTCTGTGATAGGAGTAGGGGCTTCCGAGATAAATCTTTCCACGATGGCCATTCATATGGGTGGTCATGTCAGGGTGGGTCTAGAAGATAATATTTACATAAAGAAAGGTGTTCTAGCGAAGAGCAACGCTGAATTGGTTGAAAAAGTCATTAAGATCGCTGACTTACTACACAGGGATATTGCTACGCCGACCGACGCTAGACGCATCCTTAACCTCAAGGGCCGTGAAAATGTAAATTACTGAGAGCTGTGTGATAACTCTCAATACGACATCTGTCTCAATTTGAGTGTAAAGAACTGACACAGATTAATTCCGATCTGCGGGTAAATTCGCATGATTCCCTGAAATTGACTGTGTCTCAGGACATATGACTCTGTAGGCTCAACGGCTACGCATGTGGCGCTAGCCGTTTGTTTCGTGAAAAGACTTAGCTCACCAATGAAAGACCCGGGACCCAAAATGACTTTCTCAACCTGTTCAGGTTTTCCGTAATTGTTGTAAATACCAATTTTCCCCGATACCACCATGTAAATGGACGAGTTTTCGTCATTTTCCCTGATCATTATATCACCAGAATCAAAGCGTTCTACATTTACGACGGACGCTATCGCGTGAAGCTCCCTGACCCCCATACCGTCAAAAATGCTGAACTGCTTCAACTGATTTATTCTTTGGATAACGTCCGGCATCTCAGCCACCTCTTTGTTTACTTTCTGCAAAGCGAAATCTACAACCTGTCGGACATCCGCATTGATGTCGTTCCTAAGGGATTCTATAGCCGGGATGAACAGCTTCTCCGGTTTGCATTCACCTATTACGTATAGAGCGAGTATCTTGGTGAGGGCGTCATCTGAATTTGCAAGAAAGGTAAGAATTCTCTCAGGACTTTCATTCCTTATTAGAGGGAACAACTTTCTCCCACGTTCGATTTTTTCGTATAGCGGTATATCCTCAATTAAAGGTATGAGGTACGGGACTATCTCACGTTCGATCGAATTTTCAACCAGTTCAACCGCTATGGACGCAGTCTCCGACTGAAGAGCCTGATACATTAGTCTCATGTCCGCGTGATAAACCCAGAGAGCGTAAAAAATAAGGCTGAGTGTCTCGTCATTAAGCTCTTCAAGGTATTCTTTCAGCATACCTACGCTTTCAGAATCCGGCATTGCATTCAGGACATGGATGGCGACCAGATTCGAATACGCGAGTGCAAGCTCCTGCCCCAGAAACGGAAGCATTTCAAAGTTCTTGAGACCGCATAGACGAATGACTTCAAGGATTCCCTGCTTGGTCCTGATTGGAGCGTTAAGCAGTGAAATTTCCAGAAATGGCAGGATTTCTCCTTTATATCCCATTAGGGCCTCGATTGCGGCCTTTCTGGGCTCCTCCTCCATGTCGTCCAGCAATTCCACGAGCCTGCCTACAGCCCGGACATCAAGAGAACATAGGAAAGAAAGAGCCGCTTCCGCCCTTGTCCCTGAGCTTTCATCATAAAGAAGTCGTAAAGCGGTATCCGGATCAATTACGGGGGCTGTGGTTTGAAAGATGTCCCCTTCCAGTCTGGCGGGTCGCTCTTCTACAGATAATGGCCCAAATTGTACGGTAGCTGTGCCGCTATCCATGGCTCGCACCGACTCGATCTGATCAAAGTCGATTTCCTTTTCAACTATAACCTGCTTGAGCGTCTTCTTGTAATGTTTGCGGAAAAGCAGAGTCTCATAAAACCAGTAGACCGCCAATATGAACGCGATGATCGAAAACTGTTCAGCGTCCATTACCGGCTTTAGTATGATCATGCTCAGTGAGCCCGCAAGCATGCCGACTTTCAGTACTGTTCCCCGTATAAATGTCCTAGCCCAGGACGCCAGTTCAGAAGGTATTACATTAAAGAATACCTTGTTTATTGGTCCGGCGACCGCTCTTTGTATGAGCAGAGAAGTGAATTGACCGTAAGCCGCCACGTATATATTAAAGAAAAACATCAGTGATCCAAACAGGGCGGCAAAATTGATTGGTTGAACCAGCGAGGCGTTTGTAAGGCCCATGGACTGATAGACGCGGCCCATAAAAAACAACAGTATGAATGAAACAGATGTAGTAAGTCCTCGAAAGACGCTAAGGAACGTGATGAGAGTTTGTTCTGACGCGAATGTGTGGTTGGCTATGACGCTGAACTGATAGGAAAATATTGGCAACAATATGTTGGGAATCAGTCCAGTGATAATCAGATACCGAACTATGGGGTAGCGAACTATCAGGCCGGGAACCTCGGTGATTTTCTTGGTCTGGGCTTTTTGCGATGAAGTTTTTGGTTTTAGGTTACCGAGAAACTTGCCTCCCGTAGCTATCAAATAGACACCGACACAGAGAGACATGACCCCAAAAAGAATTAGTGTAGGGTCTTCCCCAACAAAAGCAGTGAATGGTTTGGTGCCAAAACTCCCTAAGGTGCTCGCTAGAACCTGCGCAGCGGTGACGTATGGAAATAGTCGTTTGCCTTGCCTAGCGTCAAAGAGATCTCCTGCGACATTCCAGAGATATACAAGGAGAATAGAATCGAGAAGATTCAGAATCTGATAGAGGATAGGGTAAGCAATAGTGATATCAGCCTTGACCATGAAGAAAAGGATGATAACAGCTACGCCGCATGAATTGAGGAGCCAGGCCAGAATGGTGTGATCGAGGAAAAGCCGGTTGAGACGATTGGCGAGAGCAAAAACAACAAAAGTCAGCAACGCGTTGATGACTAACATGTAAGGAATATACTGGGGCCCATACCTCTTTAAAAATGAAGCGTCTACGTAGTTGCGGAAAAATGCGAAGCCGAGGAAGATGGCGAAGAATATTCCCGATATCCACACGAACTTAGGAGCCTCGTGCGGATAAATTTTAAGGTATTTTTCTAGGAATTTGTTCATTTGCCCTGCAAATACATGTGACGTTGGCTCTGCCAGAATCAAATTTTGGGAAAAGAGGTTTAACTCGTTATAAACAAAAAGCGTAAACCTTACAATTATAAACTATTGCTGAGGGCACGTCAGAAATTTTGCCTGAGAGCCGATCTTATTGTCGCCCAATATCGTCATGTTCCGATAACAGGAACGTGATCCCGACAAATTGTAGGGAGCTTTTAATAACTGATGGTTTAAAATGTTAAGAAAAACCTGGATGTTGCGCAAAAATAGGGTGCCAATTTAATCACCAGATGGAACCAGATGTGGGCGACGGACATAATGTATATACCAATGGCGAAGGGCTTCTGTTTTCTGGTTGCGATCATGAACTGGTCGAGTCGCCGGGTATTAGCCTGGAGGCTGATTAATACAATGGATGTCTCATTCTTTCTTGAGGCGCTTGAAGAAGCCTTGGCAGTTTACGGGACTCCCGAAATTTTAACACGGACCCAGGTAGTCAATTCACGTCAGAGGAGTTTACCGGGGCTCTGATTTCCAGAGGGATCCGAATCAGTATGGACGGAAAAGGTCGTTGGGTGGACAACGTTTTCGTGGAGCGTCTCTGGAAAAGCGTCAAGTATGAAAAAGTATATCTCAAAGCCTACGACTCCTTGGGGGAAGCTCGTGTAGGACTAAAGGCGTACTTTGACTTTTACAACTACAGGAGAAGGCGCCAAGGACTTGACGGAAGGACCCCGGATGAGGTCTACTTCAGTACCTCACCATCGCTGGTAGTGGCATGAACAAGCAGCTTCCCACTTATAAATCTCGTGCAGTTGTCTAAAGAACCAAGACCACCGCACCCCTTGCTTTTCTGTTTTAGCGCCAGTCAATAAGAAATATATGGATATCAGAATAGGCGGTTTACAATTTTGTACAATTCCTTTGCACAATTTCCATCCACTGTTCTATGCTTACGCTGCAAGAACAATGGTCAACTCCCAATGCTTCGTCGGAGCATTCCTGAAAAATAGCTTCTCTTGTGACGAGACAAACTGGCCAGCCGGGCACATGATGTTTATGGCCCCTGCAATGATTGACCCTGTATACGACAAAGCTGTCTGAATCCAATGAAATCCGATAAGGAACTCCTTTGACCTCTACTGTCAAGTCCTGAAGACTGATTCCCAATCTATCGAATTTCCGTCTAATTTTTTCCAGGGTTTCAGATGGTGTCACTTAGCGCCCGCCTCAATCATGCCATGTAGTTATGAATTTCCAAAAGTAGACCCGTATCGATTCCAGAATTCCTCAATCGAAAATCTATGACATTGGGTACCCTGACATTCAACGCCGAAACTGGCTGACACAGAGCCCATCTGAGCCGCTTCGACGATGGGTTTTCCCATTACAATGCCCTTAATCAATCCCGCTCTAAACGCGTCACCAGCGCCGGTAGGATCACTCACCTTAATTGGGGTTGCGGCCTGGATCTTTGTTTCCCCTTGCGCAGTAGCGACCAGCGCTCCATTTTCGCCCAGTGTCGTAATTATTGCGCCTGTTTTTTCCAGAATGTCTCTCTTGCTTAGCCCCGTAGATCTGGTCACCATTTCAAGCTCATAATCGTTTGAAATAAACATTCTTGAGCCTGTCAGACCGCTGAGTATTTTTTCTGGACCCAGAGCCGGGATTGATTGGCCGGGGTCAAAAATATACGGAATGTTTTTTTGACGAAACATCTCCGGATAGGTAGTCATATCTTCGATATTCCCAGGAGCGACTATAGCGAGAGTATCGTTTGGGTCATATCCGTCAATATTTTGGGAGCATGGTTCTTTCATGGCTCCGGGATTAAACCCGGTAATCTGATTGTCAGACAGGTCGGTGGTAATGTAAGCTCCAGCGGTAAATTCGTGGGTTATCCTTCTTACCGCGTGTAGAGGAAGAGAAAGCTCGCTAAGCCACTTTTCGTATGAATCAAAATCCTTTCCTGCGCTGGCCATTATAATGGGCCTTTCTCCCAGGAGTGACAAATTGTAGGCTATGTTTCCCGCTGTTCCGCCAAAAAGCTCTCTCAGTCCGTTAACCATGAAACATACGTTAAGAATATGAATTTTGTCCGGCAAAATATGATTCGAAAATTTGTCCGGAAAATCCATGATCCGATCGTAAGCCAATGACCCTAAAACCAAAATATTCATCGTGTACCTCTAGACAAGAACCCCTAAATTTTCATGGGCTTTAGATAAAGAGGTTACGCGATGAGTCTATATGTGTCAAGGTCGGGCCAGCTCGGAAAACGCGATTTTAGTGAAAATTGGAGCCAATTGGTAACGTATCGACTGGTATGATGAATCAAAATCGAATTGGTGGAATCTACTTAGACAAGATTTATTTAGGAGAGTGAAATATGGAGTCTACGATGTCGACCTGCTCGTTAACGAAGACGCAAGAATCAAAAGAATGGCCTGAAGCCATAATATCTTTGAAACTAACCATGAATCCATATCTAATGGTAATGGCGGAGGAAATGGCCGCGCATGATGGACTCAAACTTTGGGAGTTCATAAATGTGGCTTTATGGGAGAAAATGGGTAAGCCTTCCAAGGAAGATCTTTTGAATTTCGCCGCTGGATTCGAATTAGACGATCTGGACCCTAAGTGGAAAAAAAGACTAAAATTGGCCGCAAGGTTTGAAGTGGAGATTCAGCAGGCGATGATGAGTCAGGAACAGTGTAAAGTATCGGAGCCCTTGAATTGTGAAAAGGATCATCAATAAAACAACTCACCGCTGATATTACTCAGGAGGTCCAATATGCCAATATTAAGTTACAAATGTGATAGTTGTGGCAAGGAATTCTCAAAGATTTTTGTTGATACAAAAGATGCGCCGAAACAGTGCCCTGTTTGCAATTCGTCCGCCATTAAAGAAAAGGGCCAAGCGTTCAAGGTAGATTCAAGTTTGTTCACAAGGCTTTCGTGCTCGTCTTGCGATACTTGTGACTCGTGCTCCAGTCCGATGGGAATTTCGGTCAGCTCATCCTGATAGCCCGTGGATAAGTCTCGGTGAGACTGGATGTGGCCTTTAGTGTCGACATTCTTGATTTTATTTTGTGCTTCTTCTAGTATGATTAAAGAGGTTGAGCGGTTTGATCACGGTCTATAAGGCTGAGTGGTTACTCCGCTTATATTTTGTCTCTTATGTTCGTGAGGTTAGAACATGCTAAAGTTTTTTTCGATACTGGCTCTCATAATGTGTTTTGCACAAGGAGTAGTCGAGGCGCAACCGGTAATGGATGAAAGAGGAGGGGATGTCCTGGCTACGGTTGGGAATCAGAAGATAACCCGTGAAATGTTGGATAACATAATCGCCACCATACCGGAAGAAAACAGAGCCCCGTTTTTAACGCCGGACGGTCGGAAGAAAATACTGGATGAGGTCGTAAATTTTGAACTCTTTTCCCAGGCTGCAAAGGACAGTGGTATAGACAAGGAGCCTGCAATTAGAACCAGACTCCTTTATGAACAGACTCAGTACCTGGCCAGGGAATACTTCAGGCGTATGCAGGCGAAGCAGCCGCCTATCTCAGAGGATGAACTCAAGGCCTATTACAAGAGTCACATTAGCGAATTTACCCCCCCCGAGGAAATTCAGGCCCGCCATATTCTTGTCAAGACCGAGGCTGAAGCCAACAAGATTATGGAAGAACTAAAAAAGGGGGCCGATTTTGCCGAGCTAGCCAAGAAAAAATCGATAGATCCTGCAGCCCAGAAGGGTGGAAAACTCGAATTAATGGATGGCAAGGACTGGCTGCCGAAGGGGTCATTTGAGAAATCCTTTGAACACGTCCTTTTCAAGATTCCCAAAGGAGAAATCGGGGGACCAGTCAAGTCACAATTTGGTTGGCATATACTCAAAGTTGATGATCGTCGACAACCGGAGCCACCTAGTTTTGTGCAGGTTCGAAGTATGATCAAGAGTAGGCTGGAAAATGAGAGAAACGCCGAACTGCACAAGAAGATAACGGAAGAACTGAAAAAGCAGATTCCGGTGGTGATAAAGTAGAGAACGCCCCATGAAGGTCTGTAGCTTGTCAGTCCCATATCTTAATCGCTGAATGACAGATTTTGCCAGGTTTCAAAAATCCGTGAGCAAGTCTTTTTCGACATTACTGTCGGGGGGAATCCGCGTGTCATTTTTACTGTTTCTTCAACTGCTGATAATTGTTTCCGTCGTTGGCGATCCTGGAGCGTATTTGGCCGCCTCGGATTCCACGAATGAAATTTCCTGGAACCAAGGGTCCAAGAAATTGGAAGTAAGCCCTGGGAAGCTTTATGAGGCTGTTTCAGGATACTTTGAGGGCCTTCATAGGCCTGCGTCACAGAATTCTCTCGGATCCAATAACAACGGAACGGAGCAGAAACGAGATCCCCAGAGGATTTTATCCCAGCGGATAGACAATTCCCAACTCTTAGGCTCCGAGTTGGGTCTTGTCCGGCGCCGCATTCAACGAGGGGAATGGGAATTATCTTCCATGCCCTTAAGCAGGGCTTTGAGGATCGCGGACCTAACCGACAAAGAAACCGTTCAAGCCATAACGGACAAACTTCAGAAAACAAAAAACCTCGCTGAACTCAGAACCGCTTCTCCGGGAGCGATCGGGTCCGAAATTGTTAATTCTATAGGGATGAGACTTGTTCCTGTGTCTTCCGGGGGATTCACCATGGGGAATTCGCCGTCCGAAGTAAGGCGCGTCAGAGCTGAATGGAATGTTCCTGAGAATCTGGTCGAGCCTGAAACCCCGGAACATACGGTCGAGATCTCCAGACCGTTTCTTATAGGAAAATATGAAGTGACGGTAGGGCAATTCAAGCAGTTTGTAGCTGAAACGGGGTATCACACAGTTGCGGAGACACAGGGTTGGGGATGGGGATATAACAGCGAAGAAAAGCGTTGGGCCAAAAAGAGCGGTCTTTCCTGGAAAAACCCCGGATTCCGGATTTACGACGATTATCCGGTGGTCATGATTTGTCATGTTGACGCGGAAGCTTTCTGTAAATGGCTTAGCGGAAAAGAAGGCAAAAAGTTTGGATTGCCTACTGAGGCCCAGTGGGAATTCGCGGCCAGAGGAGGCAAGAATGGAGAGAAGTTCTCTTGGGGAAATGATTATCCCGATGGACAGAAACTTAATTTCGCTGATAGGAACTGCGAAGTCGCCTGGGCCGATCGAACAGTGAATGATTCGTACGGTTTTCTCGCTCCTGTCGGAAGCTATGCCCCCAATGGATTTGGGCTTTATGACATGGCCGGAAATGCGTGGGAATTATGCAGCGACTATTTTGATCCCAAAGAATATAAGAAAACAGGGGCAGGAGGCACAGCAGATCCTCAGGGACCTAAGACCGGAAAGACTAGGGTCGCTAGAGGTGGAAGCTGGGCTTTTGACGCCTGTGAAGCCAGAAATGCCTTTCGTTTTGGGGTTGACCCAAGACTTTGCGTTGATGTTAGTGGTTTTCGAGTAGTAACAATCCCGGACTCGACGGATAAAGCCCTCCGGGCCGTGGGCTCAGAAGCAAAGGCAAATACGGGGATGTCTGATGAACAGGCTAACGCACTCTTTAATCGTGTTAAGGATTTAGTGAGGGATGGAAAGCGCCTGAAGGCGTCAAGCCTGGTAGACAAGATTCCGGACGTTCAGCCTGTGAAAAATGGCGCGGTAGAGGATGTGTCGGGTTTTGTGAAAAACACCTTAAAATCATTCATCGACCAGACGAAGGATAAGTCATTTGAGTCTTTCAGAAATTTCCTAGGCATGAAGATGGTGAGAATTCCTGAAGGATCTTTCGTCATGGGTAGTTCGGAAGCTGACATAGCCTGGGCCATGAACGTTTTGGTTAGAGGCCAGCCGATCTCGCTCGAGAATGAATACCCTTTTCACAAGATCAGGATCTCCAGACCTTTTTTTATGTCAGCTACTTCTGTGACAGTAGGGCAGTTTCAGGCCTTTGTGAATGACACGGGTTACATTACCGACGCGGAAGAGGACAAAGGCGGCGAGGTTTTTGACGTCAAGAACAATCGTTTTAGCAAAAAGGATGGAAGTTCCTGGCGAAATCCAGGTTGGACGGTGGAACCCGATCAGCCGGTAACCATGATTTCATACAATGACGCTGTGGCATTTTGCGAGTGGTTATCAGCCAAAGAACGATCGCCTTACAAATTACCGACAGAAGCCCAATGGGAATACGCGGCGCGCGGAGGTCTTCCCATGACTCAGTTTTCTTGGGGAGATCAACTGCCTGATGGCAGAAGGGCTAACTATGCCGACAAGAATACGGATTTCGAATGGAGAGACCGAGATATTGACGATGGGTACAAGAATGTGGCTCCAGTCGGAAGCTACGAGCCAAATGGTTTCGGTCTTTATGATATGTCCGGAAATGTCCTGCAGTGGGTGAGAGATTTCTATGGGGAGGACTACTATCGGTTTAGTCCTGAAATTGACCCGGAAGGCCCGGGTCATGGTGAAAACCGCATAATGCGGGGTGGTGACTGGACCTCAGGGGCAGTGAGTCTGAGATGCGCTTTCCGGGGATGGGCTAGGCCTGACCTGGCGCTCTATAATGGGGGCTTTCGCGTAGTGATCGACACCGATTCTCCTCAACGACCGTTTCATTTCAGTGAGAATTTCTTGACCCAGGAGTGGGTTCCCAGCCCTGTTCAACGTGATGTCGCAAAGGCTATCGCAAAGGAAGAAGAACTTAGTGTTAAACGTTCCGGTAGTGCTGATAAAACATCGGTCGCTCAAGACGATGAACCGTTGACGCACGGCGTCTTGATAATAGAATTTAGTCCCAAGTCGGACGCTAAGCGATTCGGCCTGACAAAAGGAGACGTAATCGTTGAATATGACGGAGTCGTCGGACTTAGCTCGGAAAAGCTGATAAGTCTAACTGCCCGGACGAGGAAAGAGCGTAGGAAGCCAGTGATAAAGTTTGTCAGGGATGGCTATGAATATTCTGTTCATGTTCCACCAGGATCCCTAGGTGTTTCTATCATGGATACCGTATTACGGGGGCCGTTCAAATCGCGCGAAAATGATGAGAAACGTAGTCCGCAAAATGACCATGACAACAAGGGCAAGAGAAAGGACTGGACATGAGCGCGCAGAGATTTCCAGCATAGGAAGTATTTGATCAAGATTTTGGAATTGACAAAGGGCTGGACGTTGGCCTAAGTCAGTTCGCAGAAAAAAAGTGGATTTTAAAAAAAAATGTGATAGAGGGGAGCTAAATCTGTAACTGGGAGATGCTGATGAAAAAGGCTTTTTTAATATTTTCTACTCTGGTTTTGATATTATCCATAGTTGATTGTTCACTGGCCCAGGACAAAACTCCAAAGCTTATTGCAGTAAAGCCGGCCTACAATCAAGCGTCCTACACCCCCCAGAATTCAGAGCCCGCCCCCAACCTTCAGGCGCAATACGATGATCCGGCCCCAAGAGACCAGCTATATGTTTTCTGGCTACTAGGCAGGCTGATCAGTTATCCTATCGACAAGGTTGAGTCATACGTTTCAAAAAAGCTGTATCCTGTCGAACAACCCAAAGCCGTTCCTGCTGCAGCCTCAGGCTCCGTTCCAAGTCCTTTTGAGTCGATTAATCGGCGAGAAATCCCTCCTGCTCCTCCGGTTGAGGGCAAGAGTGTACGCGTCAGATGACCAAAAAACTAAGGCTGGTCGTTGAGGCTCTGCCTTGCGTTACATTTTGGACAATGTAGATACCGCCCGTCTTTTTTGGAGACCTTCTCTTCCATTATTGGTGAATCGCAATCCGGATTTGGGCACTTCATCGAAACAGGTTTATTCCACATTGAGAAGTCGCATTTCGGGTACTGGTCGCATCCGTAGAATGATCTGCCCCTCTTGGTTCGTTTTTGAACAAGAGTTCCTTCGCTGCATTTAGGGCAGGTGGTTCCTGTTGACAAGGGGCCTGAACCTTTACATTCCGGGTATCTTGAGCAAGCTAGGAATGGTCCTGATTTTCCCTGTCTCATTACCATCGGAGCCCCACAGGAACACACTTTATCAGTCGGAGTAGGAATTGACGCTCCAGCCGATTCAGAGACCAGTTTCTTAGTATACGAACAATCAGGGTAAGATACGCAACCCAAAAAGAGACCGTAGCGTCCAGCTCTTATGAAAAGCTGGTTTCCACATACCGGACATTTCCCTTTCGTAGGTATTCCATCTCTCTTGACGCTTTTCATGGTTTTTTTGGCGTCAAGAAAAGCAGAATTAAAGGGCGCATAGAACTGTTCGAGAATGTGAGTCATCGTCTCTACGCCCTCTTCAATTAGATCCAGGGATGATTCCATCTCCGCTGTGAATTGAGGGCTGACAAGGTCAGGAAAACTGTCGATCAGTAATGAAGCGATGATCTTCCCCAGCACAGTGGGCTCAAATTTCTTGTCTACCAATTCGACATATTTGCGCTTTTGTATAGTTGTAACAATTTCGGCGTAAGTTGAGGGACGCCCGATGCCACGCTCTTCAAGTTCTTTTATTAGTGAAGCCTCGTTAAAAGCCGGGGGCGGTTGAGTGAACCTCTGCCGCGGAACAAGGGACTGCGCTTCCAGAGCGTCACCACTGCGTAGATCCGGTAAAATCACTCCGGTGTTTTCTCTGCTGTCTATTCCGCTGGTCGATTCTTCATCAGATGATGCCGAATAAATCCTAGTGAATCCGTCGAATTTCATAATTGAACCGGTCACTCTGAACAGCAAATCACCCGCTGAAATGTTAGCAGTCGTCATATAATAGATAGCGGCGGCGGCCTGACTCGCCAGGAATCTGTTCCAAATAAGGCTGTAAAGGTCTTTCTGCTGCTTATCCAGAAAGGAGGCCACCTTCTCAGGCGTGAATTCAAGGGATGTCGGACGAATAGCCTCATGTGCCTCCTGTGCGCCCTTTTTACTTTTGTATATGTTTGGTTTTTCCGGCGCATATTGTGGGCCGTAGTTTTTCGACAAAAAATCTTTCGCTGCGGTCATGGCCTCTGGGGCGATTCGAGGATCATCTGTTCTCATGTAGGTTATTAGCCCTATAGAGCCTTCTTTGCCGAGTTCAATTCCTTCATATAGCTGTTGAGCGATGCGCATTGTCCGGTTCGGGGACATTCGGAGTTTTCTAGACGCCTCTTGCTGCATAGTCGAAGTAATGAAAGGAGGAGACGGTTTACGGGTTCTTTCCTTCCGTTTTACTTCAGTTACTTTGAAAACCTGGCGACCAGCGTAATTTGTGATCTCAGAAGCCCTGACGACATCATCAATCTCAGCTTTTTGACCGGCGATTTCGACCAATTTGGCCTCAAACGGCGAAGAAGTGTTTTTGACCAGATTGGCTGACAGAGTCCAATATTCAGCAGGAACAAATGTGTCAATCTCAAGTCGTCTGTCCACAATGAGTCTCAATGCTACTGACTGGACTCGCCCGGCGCTCAAACCATATTGGACTTTGTCCCATAAGAGTGGGCTGATCTGGTAGCCCACGATGCGGTCCAGAATTCGTCTGGTCTGCTGGGCGTTGTACCGGCTAGGGTCGAGCTTAGAGGGATTAGCTACCGCTTCTTTTATTGTTTTTTCGGTCAGTTCATTGAACCGTACTCTAAAGACCGAACCAGCGGGTTTGCCAAGTTCTTCGCTCAAGTGCCAGGCGATAGCCTCGCCTTCTCTATCAGGGTCTGTGGCCAGCAGCACGCGTGACGATCTTCGAGCGATGCTTTTCAGTTCAGCAATTACCTTCTCTTTTCCGGGGATGATTTCGTAGTGAGGTTTAAAGCCGGAATCTACATCAACTCCCAGAACTGGACCTGTCCATTTCGATCGTCCATTTGTTTGGTCTTTTGATTTTCCCGCTGTTTGCGGTAGATCTTTTACATGTCCTACGGAGGCTTTAACTTCGAATTCGGACCCGAGGTATTTCTTGATAGTTTTGGCTTTGGCGGGAGATTCCACCACAACTAGAGTCTTTCCTGATGAATCTTTCATCCTATTCCCTAAAAGTATATTTCATGGGTGATGAACGGTTTATGCCGGCTCCTGAATTATCAATCGATTTGAAACATGGTTGTGTTTCGTCGAGATGAAAAGCTTTAAGAGCAATTGGATAAACTGTCAACCAATTTCATTTCATTCCTTATTTACCCAGTCTCTGCGATCGAACGACAAATTCCGTCGACTTATGTCCTAATGTTGAAATCTGTGGCCTAATTTCTCAAAGTCAAGTCATGGCTTAGCTACCGAGAACATCTTACCAGGACTCTGTCTGACAAGGCCGAACATCTCGAGTTCGAGCAGGGCCCCCAGAAGTTTCCCAGGTTCGAGTTTCAGTCCCTCACAGATGAGATCGATCGGAGTAGGATCGAGATCCAAAAAATTAAGGATTGTCTTCGCTGTCTCTGAAATCTGGATATTGACCGAGGACTCTATGGCTGGTTCATCTGGATCCTTATTTTTATGGAATCCACATGTTTCCAAGGCATTGAGGATGTCGTCTGCGGATTCTACCAAACCAGCTCCCTGTTTTATGAGGTGATGAGGCCCTCTGGAACGTTCATTGGTAATGTTTCCAGGAACGGCAAAGACGTCTCTGTTTTGTTCCAGCGCATGGAATGCCGTGATCAGGGATCCACTTTTCTTTGCCGCCTGTACAACGACAACAGCCTTGGACAGCCCCGACACTATTCTATTTCTGCGAAAAAAATTTGTTTTCAGCGGCGCCACGCCAGGTCGGAATTCGGTCATTACCACGCCATTTTCCGAGACTCTCTCGATCAAACTTTCATTTTCTCTAGGATAAATAACATCTAATCCACATCCGAGGACGGCTATAGTTCGTCCGCCTTCTCTTAAGGCGGAAAGATGACAGGCCGTGTCAATACCTCGAGCCAGACCGCTTACTACCGTGACAGATGACCGAACAAGATCTCGAGTTATCGACTTGGCAAATTCGAGGCCATACCTTGTTGGATTTCTTGTCCCGACCATGGCGACTGCTTTGGAATCATCAGTAGAGAGTGAGCCTCGTACAAAAAGAAGAGCCGGCGGGTCATATATATCTTTTAGGTTCCTCGGGTAGTCTGGGCTCCATCTGGTGATAATTCGGGCTCCTAGCCGCTGGAGGGTTGATATATCCCTTTCTATCTCTCCAGTAGCTGGTTTATAAGATATGACCGAGTCGGCGACACGCTCCGACAACTTGGCTTTTTTACATATTTCATATCTCGAAGCGTCTAAAGCTTCAGCCGGCCCACCAAAAGCCTCAATCATCTTGGCGATACTCAGTGGTCCGACCAATGGAATTCTTTCAAGAGCCAGCCAGGCAAAAATGTCCTGCTCAGACTCGTATTCTCGCTGGACCATTTGTAGGTTCCCCCCCTGTAAAGTTTCTAAATTTGCAATTTAAGGAGCGTTATCAGGTATGCTTGTCAATGGCAAAGCATGAAATTTTCTTTGTCTGTGTTCAACTCGTGTGGCCGTCAATTGATAAAAATAGATCAGCGTCTGAAAAATGGGAAGGTTCGGGAAGTGAAATTGGAGCTATCTCGCTACCTTTGATAATCGATGAGCCGCAATCCAGGATTATCCCCATGATTAGGTCACAGCCAACACTTGTGATCTCTATTTGGCCCAGAATTCTACCTTGAGAGTTGGATCCCACTACCCGATGATTCAAATCGTTTGAATGCCTTGTCTCGTTTATGATGCAAAAACGATCGCCTTCCCGGATCAGTCCACGTTTTGTATCCGCAATCTTTATATAGACGAGATCTCGTTCGCCGTAGTATTTTTTTGTTCCGGAGGGTGTATCGACTATTTTGCCCCAAGATAGCGAAGGAACGTTGATTGTTGGATTTATTGGGTTTCCAGCCATCCGATGGGCTTGGTCATTTGTGGGGCAGAAAGAATTCTCTGCAAAACTTGTAGCTGGCATCCAAAACGATAAAATGACCAGGGACATCCCAGAGAGAGTTTTAATTCGACTTTTAAAATCTACAAGTAATTGTTTTGATCGCAACCTTTTCACTGCGCCGCCATCCATGAACGCCCTCTGATGTGAGACCGCTTTACCTGAATAAATAGCGATAAGTATTGATTTGTGATACTTATTGGCTAAATTAACATAACGGGGCTCCGCAAGGCTAACTTAATCCATTACTTTAACTAATATAAATAACAAATTGAATTGTAATATGATTATTGTGAAAAGTCAACGGAGAATTCAGACTCGTCTAGTAAGAGGGTACCGAGCCCTTCAGGATAGAGGGCTTGGTACAGAGCTGGAAATATTGAGAGTCGATCTAAAAATAAAACTGATCCGACAGATCTTGCTGATGTTTAGCAGGATACTGCCAGGACCAGCGAATCTATGGAAGCCAAAACAAGGTCTCTAGGCGCTATTCTTTGCGCAAAATCTTCTATGGAACAGGAACTGGCTTGTTCCTCAAGTTTTTCCACAACATCATGAAATCTTCCGCCTAGCGCCCTAAGAACGTTTATCTTCTGTGAGACAGAAGCTCTAGTTGCGAATTCCACATGCAATAGAGCTAGGTATTGGCAATCACTGGAATTATCTCCGAAAAGTGGAAGGACCAGAAGACTTTCCTGGCCACCTTTTCCTGAGCTCCAGACAGCCCTACGAAGTCTTAACGCGGTTCTCTTACTTCCACCTGCTGGGTTTGGAGTATCATATCGAGATGGTTTCCCATCAGAGTGTCCATATTTTGCAATAACCTGTATTGGGGCAATTTCACCGGTCGATTCGGTAGGTTTACCGGAATCTCCCACTTTGTAAAGCATACCTCCCTTTACATTCTCAATCACTTGGGAGAGAACTTTAAGAACTCTCTTGTCTTGTTCCTTTAGCCACCCAGGTTGAGCGCCCAAAATCTCGAGTGCTTTTAACAATATTGAGGGGAGTGAATCCTGAGGTCGAGAAATACCCACAGTAACAGTTTTAGCCTGGTGCCGAATGGAGTCTATTGGCCGAGTCATTTCGTCTACAGCTTTGCTGAGAGTCAAAATCCCCTCATTGATGAGAAGTTCACGATCTTCCGGCGTTTCATCGCTCAGAAGCAGCTTATCCGAATAGAGGGCCATTGCGGCCGCTGTGGAAGCCGGGAGCGACGCGTTCATCTCGCCATTGGAAATTGATTTCATGGCGGTTTGGAATCCTTTTTGAACATCAAGACCGTTCCACGTTTCGGGTCGCTCGAGAAATGTCGTCAACAAAGATCTAATATCTCTCAGACTCTTGGCCTGGGTATCAATAGCCTTTGCGGCATGAAAACCCCAGAGGTGGCCCGCTACTGTCGCTGTTACAAAGTCGAGCCCAGCGCCCACAACAGGCAATTCCACAATACTTTCAGCGTGGTCGAGAAAGCGTTTTTCTCCTTCAGCGCAAAAAACCAAGGGTTTTCCGGAGTGGGCCTTGAATATTGCAACTTCCTTGGCGGTGTCCTGAACAATTTGATCCGGAAGATCATTCGCTACGACCAATGTGAGAGGTTCTGTGGAAAGGTCGATATGCTTCTTGTCTTCCGTGAAGTCGCAAGGTATTGATTTATAGCAGAGTTCACTGAGTTTAATTCTGATTTCATCTGCCGCTATTTTATTTGGCCCATTACCGACAACGGCCCAGTTTCTGCTGCTGGGTCCGTAAAGCTCGGCCGAACGTTTTATTTTCTGACCCTGTTTCAGCACAGACTCTATCAAGTCCGGTAATTCTTCGAGAGAACAAACTTCCTGATAGATCTGTTCATCCGACAAACTGTTGAATTCTTTTGCCAGGAGCATCGCTGTCACTTTTCCAGCGGCTATTTGTGAATAAAAAGCCTTGGTTGACGCAACGGCCATTTCTACATCGCGACCATCACTGGTATAAAAGTGGGAATTGGATTTTGAAACGAGGGGAGAATTACGTCTGTTCACAATTGCATGAATCCAGGCGCCCTGGGCGGAGGCCACATCAACCGTTCTATTCGTGTCTGTAGTTGTTCCGCTCTGCGAGATAGCTATAAGTAACATGTCGTTAAGAGATTGCTCAGGGAAGAAACCGGACAGTTCAGAGGCCTTGCAAGATCTCACAAGGATTCCCAGGCCCTCAATGGCCTTTTCAATGAGATATGCGACTCCCTTGGCTGCGACGGACGCAGTTCCCTGACCAATTACCATGATTCTCTTTATTCGTGGCTTAGTGGTATCACGGAGTCTGGACACCAGTGATTCAAATGCCCCGTGCCCGCCATCCACGAATTCTATCTCCCTACCCTTTTTTTTGTATTTGCCCTTTATTGTTTTTCTTATACTTGAAGGAGCCTCGTGAATTTCCTTCTCGAAATAATAAGCGAAATCGCCCCTGTAGATATCCCTCGAATGGATATAAATAGGCTCTTTTTTAATTTTAAACGGGGAGCCGTCTTCCAGGAAATAGGACTGGAGGTCAAGACCCGATTCAGTGGAGATGACTACCTCTGATCCACCTTTTTCAACACCGGACAGAGCCATGGACTTTCTTGTCCAGGCGGCTAAACCGTAGACCTCGGATGCCAGTATAAAACCGTCAATGGGTTCACCTATGAATAGGCTCTGTCCGCTCCCCTTCTGCCCCATGACCAGTTGATCAGGAAACAAAGGGTGTTGCATTACTACCGCAAGAGATCCATCGCAACTATTCATCAATTCGGCGAATCTTTTGAAATGAGGCTGGGAAAGGCTTGTCCCCAGCCTGTAGAAAACGGGAAGGATTTTCGCGTCGGTAGTCACTGAAGGCTCGATTTGATATTCCCGAGAATGGACAAAGTTTTCAACAAGATAATGATAGTTGTCCACATCACCATTCAGAACAAACTGAGCGTTCCTATCATCTATCGATTGAATATCCTCTTTCTTATATAATTCCCCGTCTACGGGATGACAGTTGGAGAGACTTATGATGCCGTTAGAAGCCCACCTCGTATGCGCTATTATATTGATTTTATGGGTTAGCGCCGAGATATCCCACAATAGTTCATCATTTCTCACAGCGTTTCTTATGTGCTTGGTGTTGTCACCCAGATGACCTACAAGGTTTGCCACTTTGTAAGAGAAGTTGAGGGATAGCCGTCTGGACGGCAACTTGACCCCTTGAAAACTGATGCTGACTCCATTTTTTATTCGCGAATTTTTCTTGAGAACCTTGTCTATTCCCAATTCCTTAACTAAAGAATCTCCAGCCGTCATAATTTGAATTGATATGCCGGCTGAATCTCGTCCTCTGACTTCAAGTCTATCGATATTCTCGAGTACTCTTTCTATTGCCCAGGCCACAAACCGTTGGGGGCGACCCGATCCTTTTGAGAGATGATCTGGGTTGATTAGTTCATTGGTACGTGCGACATTTTTAATTACTTCCGCCCTAATCTGCCAGATGAAGTCACCTATATCTTGGCTAAGAGATTCAATTTCTTCTGTTGAGGGTTCTTTCGATAGGCGTTCGAGAGCCTTTTCCAATAATTCGGCCAGGTACTCAACCTTGGAAAAGAACTCAGCATCAGAAACTAGGGAAAAATGAAACGAAAACTCCATCAATTGATCGAAATGCTGGATCAGGTGGTCAACGGACTCGCGCAATGTGGACATTTCAAACGATCCGACTGGCATCCCGGAAAGCGGCCCTATAGTGTGTTCGATCCAGTTAAGATCACTATTTTTCTTCCATACCTCATTACTCAGGAAACCGGCAATTCCGCACACGTTGTTTACCTCTTAATAATTGTTAACTTAAACATAACATAATGGTCGGATCTCGTTAAATTAGGACGGCTCAATAATTTTTCGGTCTCGATCTGAAACAGGCGCTTGCCTGAGACTTGAATTCTAGATTATAAGCTTGATTATTGGAAGCCCTTTTTGCTCGGATCATAAGCAGCCGTATTGGATGATCCCCATACACAGAGGAGGATTTTGAGCATGATAGATTTTCACACTCACACACTGTTTAGCGATGGAGTTCTAGTGCCGAGCGAGTTAGTTAGGAGGGCGGAAGTAATGGGTTACCGCGCCATAGGCTTGACAGACCACGTCGACTCGTCAAATTTGGAATTCGTGGTTCCAAGAATTGTTCGGGTTGCGCAGGAGCTAAATAAGAATCAGAGAGTATTCGTTGTTCCAGGGGTTGAAATTACCCACGCTCCGCCTGCTCAGATAGCAGAGTTAATTGTTGAGGCCAGAAAACATGGAGCAGTATTGGTCATTACTCATGGGGAATCCCCCGTGGAGCCGGTGGCCCCAGGGACAAATCATGCGGCGATTTTGGCTGAAACGGATATACTTGCCCATCCCGGCATGATTTCGGAAGAAGACGCAACCCTCGCCAAACAGAAAAATGTTTTTTTGGAAATCACATGCAGATCTGGCCATAGTCTAACAAACGGCCACGTTTTCAGGATGGCTTTGGAAAGTGGCGCCCAACTGGTTATCAATACGGATACTCATACTCCTGACAACCTTATCACCGACCAAAAGGCTGACGTTGTGTTGAGAGGGTCGGGGATGACCGGGCGCGAAGCGACGAGAGTTTTGGACTCTAACGAGAAGCTTCTTGATGTTTTGAAGGCACGAATGGATTGGTAAGCGTATATTTCACTACTTCTTTCCATCGAATTGAATTAATGACGGAACGTTACTTGCGACAGCAACTATTTTCTGATAATTTTTTCTTTTCCAATTATTTAGGTTAAACTTCTATGAAGAATGACGCCTCTCGATTTCAGCGGGTGAGAATTAAATGAAAAAATCCAGGCTTGGTGTTTCTTTGGCTTTCGTTATGGCCGTAATGGTAATTTTTGTTATTATTGTAATGACGCTGTCCCGCTTTCTAGATACTGAAGACCGATCTTCTGGAATTTCTGAAATCCTGGATTATGGAAACAAGATTGGGGTAATAACTATAGAAGGAACAATTCTGACTTGTGACGAAACTCTCAAGGAAATGAAAAAGTTCAGAAAGAAATCCTCTATAAGAGCGATTCTGTTGAGGATCAATTCACCGGGAGGAACAGTCGCTCCTGCTCAAGAGATCTACAGGGAAATTGAAAAAGTCAGAAAGAAGAAACCAGTTGTGGCCTCCATTGAAACGGTGGGAGCTTCAGCGGCCTATTATATCGCCTCCAGCGCCGACAGGATTGTGTGTTCAAAAGGCTCAATCACTGGTAGCATAGGGGTGATAATGATGCTGCCGGATATACATAAAGTCATCGAAAAGATTGGTGTAAATGTAAATGTGATCAAGGCCGGCGCTTTCAAAGACATCGGATCTGGGATCAAGCCTCTGGACGATCAAGAGAGGGACATACTTCAAAATTTTGCCAAAGAAGTTCATGAGCAGTTCATTTCTGATGTGCTTCAAGGCCGCAAGGGAAAAATTGAAGAGGATAAGTTACGTGAAATAGCTGATGGCAGATTTTTTACGGGACAGTCTGCTAAGGAATTGGGGTTGGTTGATTCGATGGGGAATTTCTACGACGCTGTGAAAGTCGCAGCAAATTTGGGTGGAATTAAGGGAGAGCCTGAACTCGAGTACCCGAAGAAAAGGTGGCCCAGTTATCTTGATCTTTTCATGGATTCAGCTTCCAAAAGCCTAATGAAAGGAATGGAATACATTGCTACGACCAGAAATCAAGCGCCGATTCCGCGTTGATAGAAATTTGGTTAAAATATTCAAGTCGTGTAAAACCTATTGACTGAGTTTTATTATTTTTTCTTAGGTTGTTTGAAATTAACCTTGGTTAAGGACCAGAACCTGAACAACACTTAGACTAAGATGGAGAGTTATTGATGGTTGTCCATGAATCTTTGACTTTTGATGATGTTTTTCTAGTTCCCTGCTACTCGGAGTTGTTACCCTCCGAAGTTGACGTTCAAACCAGTCTTACGTCAACGATTGCCTTGAATATTCCAATCGTTAGCGCTGCGATGGATACGGTTACGGAATCGGAGATGGCTATCAGTCTGGCTCGTCAAGGAGGGATAGGCATCATCCATCGCAATTTGGGAATTCCCGAGCAGGTTCGGGAGGTTGATCGGGTAAAGAGATCAGAGTCCGGTATGATCGTAGATCCGATAACTATACACCCAGAGCAAAAGATATCGGATGCTCTTCAAATAATGAAAAAATATCACATCTCCGGAGTGCCTGTAACGGTTAAGGGCTATCTCAAAGGTATACTCACCAATAGGGACCTCCGTTTTATCGAAGACCTCGATCTCAAAGTCGAAGAAGTGATGACCAAAGACAACCTGATCACAGTCGATGAGAAAATAGGTATTGAGGAATCCAAGGCCCTCCTTCACAAGCATCGAATTGAGAAATTGGTAGTCGTTGACAGCGAGAATCGCGTTAAGGGACTTATTACTATAAAGGATATTCAAAAGGCGATCATGTACCCGAGTTCTGCGAAAGATGAGTTCGGTAGGCTTCGGGTAGGCGCAGCTGTCGGCGTTGGGCCTGATCGAGAAGAACGAGTGGAAGCGCTTATAAGGCGAGGAGTCGACGTCATTGTGGTAGACACTTCACATGGTCATTCAAAAAATGTGATTGAGGCTATTGGTGACATAAAGGCAAACTACAAAAACTGCCAGGTGATAGGCGGAAACATAGCTACTCCCGAGGCTGTCCGTGATCTTGTGAAGGCGGGAGCGGACGGAGTTAAGCTGGGAGTTGGTCCTGGGTCTATCTGTACGACGCGAATTGTAGCTGGCGTAGGAGTGCCGCAGGTATCCGCGATCATCGAATGTTCAAAGGTAGCAAACGAATTGGGGATACCCATGATTGCCGATGGTGGCGTAAAATATTCTGGAGATGTCACAAAGGCGATCGCAGCGGGTGCTAATACAGTCATGATCGGCGGCCTCCTGGCTGGCACTGATGAGAGCCCCGGAGAGTCGGTCCTCTACCAGGGACGATCCTACAAGTCCTATCGAGGGATGGGATCTCTGGAAGCCATGAAAGATGGCTCACGTGATCGTTATGGTCAGCACGAGGGAGTGCAAGAGCATAAGCTAGTACCTGAAGGAATTGTGGGTATGGTACCTGCCAAGGGCCCTGTCGCAGATTCGATCACTCAGCTTATTGGAGGTCTCAAAGCCGGGATGGGGTATCTTGGGGCAAAGACTTTAGATGAACTTAGGTTAAAAGCAACGTTTGTAAAAGTAACCGCCTCTGGACTGAAAGAGTCACACGTCCATGATGTTGTAATAACTAAGGAAGCCCCGAATTACAGAAGAGAATCCTAAGGGAGTTTAAAGTTCTAACCATGTTAAGCGCTTTAATATTTGGAGCGACCGGTTATACCGGTATTGAGTTGATCAGAATCCTTTCCAGCCATCCGGAAGTTCGCATAGAAGGCGGCAGTTCGAGGACATGGTCGAAACAAAGAGCTAGCGCCATTTTTCCATACATTTCCAAGAAAAACGATTTTCCCCTTATTGAGCTTGACGATCTCTTAGAGTCGCCCAAAGCCGATGTGGCTTTCTTGGCTCTCCCTCACGGGGATTCTGCCATAGCCGCCCGTAAACTGCTCAATGCTGGTGTCAGGGTTATAGATCTATCAGCGGATTTTCGTCTCAAAGACCTCGGGACGTATGAGCAGTGGTACGGGAAGCACAAGGACCCGGATCTACTGGGCAGATCGATATATGGGCTACCGGAGATTCGCAGAGAGGAAATTAAAAGATCTGAGCTAATAGCGAATCCCGGTTGTTACCCCTCCACGGTGATATTAGGGGTGGCTCCGACCATCGGGCTGCCGGGAGTAGATACTTCGTGTCCCATTGTAGATTCCAAGTCCGGAATCTCAGGAGCGGGTCGAGGAGCTAAACTCAATACTAGCTTTTGTGAATCGGGTGAGGGCTTCAAGCCCTATGGAGTATTAGGCCATAGACACATCCCTGAAATGGAACAGGAACTTTCTTTGTTGGCAGGAAATAAGGTTACTGTCAGGTTTACCCCACATCTCATTCCTGTGAGTCGTGGAATGGTCAGCACAATTTACTTGAAGACCGACCCACTATTAAAATCCGAACATTTAAGAGAAGTCTTCTGCGAATTCTACGAAGATGAGGACTTTATAACGGTCCTACCCCACGGAATATTTCCTGACACATCTCGAGTGAGAGGTTCAAATCAAGCTCATATTTCGGTGGAGATTGACGTACGAACCGATTACGCAGTGATTATGGTTGCGATTGACAATCTCGTGAAAGGGGCTTCTGGAGTAGCTGTCCAGAATATGAACCTAATGTTCGGTTTTGAAGAAAACACGGCATTGACAGCGCTCCCATTGTTTCCGTGATTTCCAATCATTATTAAACTTACTTTGAAGGCTACAGGGTGAATGCCATGAGCTCCAGAAAAAAACAAGTCGGCGTTGACATGGGATTGACTGACGAAGAAAAAAATGACCTTCTGAGATTAGTTGAGAAGGTTATTGAATGTAGATGTAAGGGCCTGAAGACCGAGCGATATGAGCCAAAATCTGAAAGACTTAAGGAAAAATGTGGCGCATTTGTAACGATTTATAAAAAAGGTATGCTCCGGGGGTGCATAGGATGGCTAAACGCCAGCAAGCCACTTTGTGAGACGATAGAAGAAATGGCTGAAGCCGCGGCTTTCAAGGATCCTCGATTTAGACCGATATGCGCGGATGAATTGGATTTCCTGGATTATGAAATATCTGTCCTTACACCTTTTCAAAGAGTCAAAGATGTTGATGAAATTCAAGTCGGTGTTGATGGTATTCTTGTGAAACATGGCGCTTGTTCAGGGCTGCTTTTGCCTCAGGTCGCAACGGAGCGTAATTGGGATCGAATTACTTTTTTGGAAGAGACATGCCGAAAAGCGTGTCTACCTAGGGACGCATGGAAAGATCCTGGGACCGAAATCTATAAATTCTCTGCGGATGTCTTTTGAAAAACGTAAGTTTGTTAGTCATGATGATCTCGTGATTTCAAAATGAATTCGCGAGGAGGCGACAGTGATTTGTCCAAAGTGCGGGAAAGAGTTTAATCCTTATCTGAGGCCCACTGAATTGTGTGAGGATTGTTTTGGAAAGACTGACGTGGGCGAACAGACAGAATTTTTTGAGCAAAGCCCTCCGTCCGGTTCAAGTTCTGCTGGCTTCAAAGGATATTGCCCTTGGGAGGACGAAGAGGGGCTCGGCTTTACTCGAGGTTTAATAGAGACGTTTAAGCAGTCTTTGTTCGATTCAACCAATTTTTTCAAGCGCTTGCCGCTTCAGGGGGGCTACAAGCTTCCGTTTCTTTATGCTCTCGTAATATCAAGTGTTTCTATTGTGATCGGATACACTTTTTCTGTTATGACCAATTCAACAGCATTACCTTTGATGATGCCCGAAGGAATGATGGTGGGCTCAAGAATAGGGAGCCTTATGTATATGCTGTTGATGCTGATTCTGGGAATTTTTCTGCATCCTCTTCTCTTGTTTCTTTGCCTGATGGTTCTTGGAGTTCGAAGCGCCTCTCTGGAATCGACATTTAGGATAAGCTGTTACTGTTTTGGGCCTGAAATCTTTCGCTCAATTCCATTTGTAGGTTGGCTGATCGCCGGGATTTGGCAGTTTGTCATTTTGGTGATAGGTCTGAGAGAAGGATTCCTGATAGGAACCGGTAGAGCTGTAATCTCAATCATGTTACCGTTGATAATCGTTCTCTCTGTCGTCGTTGTCATCATAATGATGGTTGTTGGCAAACTGATGGCATTTCATGCCTTCCTGTTCTGATGTCTAGTTGGAATTCCAGCATCCATGAATTGTCCAGCAGAAAAGAGCGGGCAGTTCTATTAGTGTTTTACAACGGACCGAATAAGACGCTTTGTCAGTCCCTCCTACCGAAACCCATCCTCTAAGAGGATTGATACCGCCTCTCACAGTGTCGAACTTGCTGGGTTCGTCGGGCATTAACTTCTCGATAACTAATTGCGAGTATTCATTGGATGCGATTATTTTAAATGGTTCGGCCAACCGGACGCTTTTTACATGATGGGAAAACTGCCAGTTATGAACAATGTCATGAATCCCTTTTCCTGAGACGTGTTCAAAAAGAACCCAGAATGAGTTTCTATAAAGAACGAGGCCTCGTTCCAGTGAACAACTATTGCCGTGCTTGTCGAGCAATTCATGGGAAACGCCAAAAACAGCGATAGAATTCTCTTTTTCGAAAGCCTGAATTTTGTCTCGGACTGATTTGATTCGTTCGGAAATTCTCGCAGTAGATCTCGTCGGTTCGACACCGTCAACAGTTAGAATATTGTGGAACAAGCCTGACCGATACTTTGAGGTTAAAGGATCTGGAGCATACTTGGTTATTCCGGGATCGACCAACCATGGGAATTTTCTATCAAAGATTTCTATTGAAAGGACATCGTTGTGGACGTGAAAAGCTCCGGCTGGTCCAGCTCTAAATAGGCCCCATTTTTTCTCTTTTTTTTCAGTTCCTTTTATCACGCATATACCCGAATCTGGGAAACAACAAAAATTCCGGTTGGGAGGTTCCCCTTTAATCCCTTTGGTAGCTACCCACTTAAAATCCGATCTGTTGAATATGTGAGCCGCTCTGGCGAAGAGTTGACAGTAGTCCCTATCAAAACTCCCTGAATCATTTATAGAAGGCCACGTAAAATCGGGTCTCGCTATATCCATTAAATATTGAAAACTCTTTTCCAGCGGCTCATAAAATAGCAGGGGCAAAGGGACACCAACGGCTTCAGCCACAATCCTCACTTCAAGAATCGAGTGGATACAGATCGCGTGATAAAGCGTAGAAATCTCAAAGTGCGACGAATCGTCAAAAAATTGTCTGTCGTGTTCCTGGGCCAATCTTTTTATGCCCGTTTCCACCCATCGGTTTGCCTGTTTTAATTCTGGGAAAATCATGCCTGCACAGGCAAGAGCCGCCGATTCAACTATCATCCAGTTGTTCGGATGGCCCTGGTGGTCCATAAGGCTTCGAGCGTGTTCCCAGACCGAGCGAAGCATTAAGGATTTGACGGCTTTGGGGAATGATTCGGCATTCCATAAAATTCCCTTCACCCAAAACCATTCTCTCAATCTCCACGCAACTGTTAGTGTTTCCCATGTCGGTCCTGCTCCTCCATTGGAGTTTATAGGAACAGGGCAATTTTGAATCCAATCTTCGAGGACGTTCAAGACCATTTGCATGGATGATTTATTCCCCGTGGTCACATAATCCTGAATCAGGGTTCGGAGAAAATGATGGCGGTTCAGAAAGTGCGGCCATTCAAGTTCGCCGGTAGGATTGGCATGCCATGGAATCCCGGACGGGAGGGATTGCCCCATTATTTTACCGTTTAGTATCTCTAATGCCGTTTCCAGCGGAAAAGAATGCGGCGGCTCTACATATAAACCCGGGTCCTGCGCTGAGAAAGGAACCCAGCTTGTTTTGCGACGAGCATTTGATCCATTCGGACTGGGAGAGCTGGGGCTGAAATTAGTCTTAGAGAAAGAATGAGAGTCCATCTCCTTGAGTAGCAGATGCTCCAGACCATCTTGAGACAGTCTTGGGCCTGCTGGGACAAGACGTTTTACGGCCTCAAGCTCACGAAATTCGATTTCAAATTCCCCTGGAGCGGCCGCGAATTTTTCAGTCTCAAAAATCAGATCAATTTTGGAAATATTTTCCCATCCGCGTGGTTTTCCGTAGGCTCCGAAACTTTCTACAGGAAAGTTGAGACAACATAATCTTCCAGGATAAAGGAACTCTCGGCCACCGGAAAATGATATCCCTTCTCCGTCTTTCTGAGGAACACCCGCTCCGTGGATCAGATTAAGTCCTACAAGAATAAGATGTTCTGAACGGTTGATAAGAGTTAGTCTCAGGGAATTGTAAGACTCGAGATTTGAAAAACGAGGAATTAAAGACAGAGAGATTTTTCCCTTGCCATGAATGACTGCGTGGGACGGTTCGGATCCTATCTCCTTAACTGTCTGAAGATCCCCATGTTTAACAAGTTCAGATCTGAACAGTGACAGGTCGGTGGCAAAGTATCGCTTTGGGATGTCCGGGTATTTCATTTAAGATCAGGACAATTTCTATTGGCAAACTTTTGGAATACTCTTAGAACGAGAACCGTAGGGTCCGATTCGATCAGAAATGGCGCTGCAGGAGTTCTCTTCGACCACAAAGCAATTTCGGACAACTGGTCTGATATTCCCCCACTTCCGGATAAAATCCCTATAACCTTTTCATCCGTAAATTCATCAAACGCTATAGTAAACTCGTTGAGAGTTCCGATGCCGCCACCTATGAACAGCGCAATATCAGCGCTCCTGACCAGAATAACGTTTCGCCCCTTGTTTCCCATTCCTGTGAACATCGTGACATCGCTGTCATAAGGATAGCAATATTTCTCCACATGTTCCTTTCTGTTCATGGCAGGGGAAACAGCGACGGTTAATCCTCCAACACTTCTGGCTCCCAGAGAAGCCCTGTGAGGCAAACCCGGGCAACCACCTGTAAGGACTATACCTTTTGTTTTGGCGATCTCACGACCTAATTGAAAGGCCATCTTGGATACTTCAGAATGTGTTGGTTCATGGGCCGAACCTAGAACGGCAAATTTGAGGGTTGTCAGCATCAATTTCTTAACTCCGGATTAGGGAATTTGGTATCGTGTCGTTAATTCGATCCAGGAAGAGAATTCTCAGTCAGGTTCGACCTCTTACTCTAACACATTTTTGGACGATTCCTTGCAGTGGGAAGAAGAGATCGAATTTACAACACGCGTCAGCAAAAAGGTTAAATGTTTTTGAACATGTAGGTTCGTCTTACTTTCACTGAGCCCAATTAACCTTGACACTTCTTCTACGAAAATATAATTTTCTAGTTTGATCTTTCTATAGAATGGATATCCGTAAACATGAAACATTATGGCGCTGTTATCCTTGCTGCCGGCAAGGGAACGCGTATGAAGTCGAATTTTTGTAAAGTGCTCCATCCAGTTGCTGGTAGGCCAATGCTAGCCTACGTTCTGGACGCTGTCAGGAGTTTAGACGTTGACAGAACAGTAGTTGTGGTTGGCCATCAGGCAGAAGAGGTTATGCTTCGGTTTAAATCCCGGAATCTTGATTTTGTGCAGCAGGAGCCGCAGTTAGGTACCGGACACGCAGTAAAGCAATGTTCGGCTTTGTTTGAAAAATTTGAGGGCCACGTGTTGATAATGTGCGGGGATACTCCGCTCATCAGGTCAGATACTCTAGAACGCTTTATGAGGTTTCACGACGAGAGATCAAGTTTGCTCAGCGTATTCACCACTCACCTAAAGAGCCCTTTTGGCTATGGTCGAATCATACGGGATGACGCGGATTACGTGGCAAAAATAGTTGAAGAAAAGGACGCTAGCGATTCTGAGAAGACTGTCCTTGAAGTAAACACCGGTATATACATTATTCAGGCCGCCCTGCTGTTCAACTTGCTGGGGAAAATTAAAGCTGACAACAGTCAGAAGGAATATTACCTCACCGATGTTGTTTCGGAAGCTAACAAAATCGGCGTCAAGGTTCATGCGTGCAACACAGAAGACTCTTCTGTTGTCGTAGGTGTGAACAGTAGATCTGATTTAGCGGTTGCCAACCATGCTGTGTGGGACCGTATACGACTAAGACTGATGTCGGATGGAGTCACTCTCCAAGATCCGTCATCCTTTTATGGAGATTTCGGAATATCCATTGGTCCGGACACGACAATTTGCCCCAATGTAATGATAACCGGAAACACTTCAATTGGAGAGGACTGCCTGGTGGAACCAGGTTGTTTGATAAATGATTCCAAGATAGAGCACAGAGTGCGTATTCTTTTGGGGTCCAAACTGGATAAAGTCGAAGTTCAGCACGATGTGTCAATAGGCCCTATGGCCCATTTAAGGCCAAATGCGAAGATTGGGAGAAACGCTAGAATAGGAAATTTCGTAGAAGTTAAGAACACATTCATAGGGGTTGGAACCAAAGCTGCTCATTTGACTTATCTTGGTGACAGTCATATAGGCGAAAATGTGAACATCGGTTGTGGCGCTATCACATGTAATTATGATGGAAAGAAAAAGCATCCTACGATAATTGAGGACAACTGCTTTGTGGGTTCGGACGTGCAATTTGTGGCTCCTGTCCGAATAGGTTCAGGTAGCGTCATAGGAGCAGGGAGCACTATTACCCGGGATGTGCCTCCGAATTCTTTGGCTGTTTCCAGGTCGAAACAAAAAGTTTTTCCTCTTCGTTTTGGACAGGGCCCCAATTCCAAAAATGAAGATCGGTAATCTAGACCTGGATGGAGCTGTTTTTATGGCTCCAATGGCGGGGATAACTGATCCCCCATTTAGGAGGATGATTCAACACTTCGGCGTGTCAGCTTTGTGGACGGAGATGATCAGTTGTGACGCAGTTGTAAGGGCTCATAAGATTTTGGCCACAATGGACATCAGGGACCACAGGGTTCCGGTTATTTTCCAAATCGTTGGCAGGGACCCGGAAATGATGGCTGAATGCGCAAGAATTATTGAAGATCAGGGCTCAGCGTCTGCGGTAGACATCAATATGGGATGTCCGGCCAGGCAGGTGGTAGGATCGGGAGGTGGAGTGGCCCTTATGCGAGATCTTGGGTTGGCTGGCAGAATCATTAGTTCCGTTAGAAATTCGATATCAATACCTCTTACCGTTAAAATGAGAACAGGTTGGGATGAAAAGAATAATATCGCTCCAGAATTGGCTAGAGTGGCAGAAAATGAAGGCGCCGACGCCATAATCGCTCATGGCAGAAGTAAGTCCGGTGGCCATACTGGTCCTGTATCTCTGGATTTGATAGGAGAGGTCAAATACAGGTTGTCCATTCCTGTTATCGGCAATGGAGGGGTGTCAAATGTTGAAGACGCCATTAGAATGGTACAGAAAACAGGATGCGATGGTGTTATGGTAGGGAAGGGGGCTCTCGGAAGTCCCTGGTTCCCGAGAAAGATATTGGAGAAGATGTTTGGTTGGACAGTCGGAAAGTTCGAAAACTCCATGAGTGAGATAATTGCTGCTCACTTCGAAGATCAGGTCAGGTGGGATGGAATTTTGAAGGGTGTGCAAAAAATGCGTAAACACTTGGGTTGGTATTCTAGAGCCATTCCCGGAGCTGCGGAATTCAGATTCCAGGTGTTCAGAGAGAACGCCCCTGAACGAGTTCTGGCGTTCATAGAAAATTTTTTTGGAAAGGTAAGGATTCCATGAAACTTGGGGAGAGAACGACCAGCCCAATTGCCGCTGGATCGGAAAAGTCCAGCGATGACCAAGGCTCTGGAGACCTCTGGAAAACGAGCATCGGAGATTCGTTAGATTCGTTGGTCGAGTATCTTGTTGACAATAATGTGGAAGGAATTCATCCTCTCATAATGGGAGAGGTCGAGAAAAGACTTATCATAAAGGCGCTGGAGAGGAGTCAAGGAAACAAACTCAGGGCCGCGCGCAGCTTGGGGCTAAGTAGAAACACATTTCATAGAAAAATTGAAAAGCTCAGGGAGACCTGCGCATTTGTCGGAATGGACCCGGGGTTGTGAAGTGAAACAACACGCAAGTCTTTGTTGGACGAGCCATTTAACAAATAACATCTATTAGTTACGCGGACAAACCATAGCCTGAACAGGTGTTTTCCGTCCAGATATAGCTTGACACCAACACTTAATAAAATATAATTAAATTAGATTCTGAGGCAGTTTTGAATGATTTGTGGATCGAGATGAAAAACGGCAAAGGGTGGTCAGAGACGAATTTCGAGTAGTTGGAGGCTTTTACCTGAAACAAGGGCAAGGAGTGGTTTCAAGATTTTCCGAGTCAGAAAACGACCAAGACTTTCAAGCGGTAAAAGTGACCCTCTTCGGCCGGCAATATAATGTTCGCGGTCACGGGGCCGGAGAGTATGTAGAAAAGCTTGTTGATTTTATCAACGCTCGGTCCGAAGAGATCAAGGAAAAATCAAAGGTTGTAACTACATTTGATCTCGCTGTGCTTACTTTGCTAAATGTAACTGATGAGTTTTTCCAGTGCAGGCAGACGATTCAGGATGGAATCGAGAAAGTGGAGGAAGAACAAAACGGTCTCTTAACTCCCTGTGATCTTGAAGAGACCGATGTCAAGATTCCCCTGCGCAGTTCGTGAGAAATAGAAAATTTTTGAGCCAACACTCGAAAATTGGGAACCGTACCCGATTGTGGTGAGCATGCCTGCCATCGAAGTAGGTAGCCTGAAACAATCGTCAGGATCCCACCTGGGAAACCAGGTTCAAAAGTTCTATTTCAACGGCTGATTGCGGGGGATACAACCAAAAGTAACCTGTATTTTGTTTTACACCCAACAACCGGGATGTGCGCTGAAGCCTCTGGATGGTAGTTCAGGGTTCTACATATAGAATTGAAATTAGTGATTATCGGCCTAATACTATAACCCTTGGACATTTAACAGAATGAGTCCCTCATCTTAGTCAGCTTCTCCGCCTTAACGTCCCGCCAAATAAAATTATACGGAGGGGGTTGTGGGTTCGATTCCCTTTTTTGTTTATGTGTTTGCTTTTTCAGCGATAATTTTGGGTCTCGGGGCAGGGTATGCGGTCGCGAGAGTTCTTGATAAAAGACGTATTGAATCAGCTAGGTCAAATGCAGATCAAATAGTCAAGAACGCCCAAAAAGAAGCGGAAACAATTAAGAAAGAAGCTCTGCTCCAGACCAAGGACCAATTGTTCCAGGCCAGAGCGGAACTCGAAAATGAAATCAAAGAAAGACGGTCTGAACTTTCGGCTAGAGAGGCTCGACTTCTCAAAAAAGATGAAAATCTTGAAAGAAAGGCCACTCAACTTGAACAAAAGGACGTTCAGCTTACCAAGCATGAGAGAGAAATTGATTCTAGTCAAAAGCGAATAAAAGACAAGGAACGTGAAGCAGAAAATCTTGTAAAGAAACAGCAGGATAAGCTTGAGACTCTGGCTGGCCTGTCAACAGCCGAAGCGCGTGAAATGCTTCTCAAAAAAGTTGAAGATGAAACCCGCATGGAGAGCGCCAGAATCATAAGGCAAATTGAAGAAGAGACTCAGGCTCAATCGGATAAAAAAGCTAAAGAAATCGTCTCAACAGCCATAGGTAGATATGCGGCTGATTTTGTGGCTGAAAGGACCGTTTCCGTGGTTAATCTGCCTAACGAGGAGATGAAGGGGCGAATAATAGGCAGGGAGGGAAGAAATATCAGGGCTATTGAAGCCGCTACTGGCGTAGACCTTATAATTGATGACACCCCTGAGGCGGTAATCCTTTCAGGGTATAACTCTATCAGGCGCGAAATAGCCAGAATTGCCCTGGAACGACTTGTTAACGATGGTCGTATCCATCCTGCCAGAATTGAAGAGATAGTAAAGAAAGTCACGCAAGAGATGGAGGACGCCATCGTCGAGGCTGGAGAGCAGGCGAGTTTCGATGTGGGTGTTCACGGGATTAATCCTGAACTCATCAAGCTTCTTGGTAAACTCAAATACAGGACTTCGTTCGCTCAAAACGTGTACCAGCATTCAATCGAAGTAGCGTTCCTCTGCGGCATAATGGCTGCCGAACTTGGGCTCAACCAGAAAAAAGCAAAAAGAGCAGGATTGCTTCACGATGTTGGGAAAGCGATAGATCATGAAGTAGAAGGGGCCCATGCCATTATAGGGGCTGACATAGCCAGACGTTATGGTGAATCCCCTCTGATTGTAAACGCGATCGCTTCTCATCATGGTGATGAAGATCCTACAAGCGCCATTGCCGTTCTGGTGCAGGCCGCTGATACGCTTTCCGCAGCCCGACCTGGGGCAAGACGCGAAATGCTGGAGAATTATGTCAAGAGGCTCGAAGATCTGGAACGAATTGCGGATTCCTTCAAAGGTGTCAGTAAATCTTTCGCCATCCAGGCTGGCCGGGAGATCAGGATCATTGTTGAAAATTCAAACATTCGGGATGAACATTTGACCTTGCTTGCCAGGGACATACGGAAAAAAATTGAAAAAGAACTTTCATACCCGGGGCAGATCAAGATAGTAGTTATTCGGGAAAGTAGAGCGGTAGAATATGCTAGGTAAGGATTGATAGTGACTTTTTCTGTCGACGACCTAGTTGAATTATCCGACGAGGAGTTATTGGTCTGCACGGTTTTTCCCGAGCTTGTCGGGGGTATGGCTCACGAAGTCGTTCAGCCTTTGAATGCTATATCCCTGACATGCGAGGTTTTTAGACTTAAATTTCAGAGGCTTGGCTTGGATGAGGCTGAAACTAAATTTTTTGAAGACAAGATAGTAACTATAAAAAATTTGGCTTTCAAGGCTTCCGAGGCCATTAGCGGTGTTAGGAAATACACGTGTTTGTCCACAACTGGCAGTGTGTCTGGGAATATCAAGACATCATTTGAAAGAGTATATGAACTCCGGCGGCAGCAATTCATCGCTAGGGGAATTGATGTAGATTTTCAAAAAGAAGGACCCTTTAGGGATTTGAGTATTCCGTCTGGAATTCTGGATCTCGCAGTAGGCCAATGTCTCGTTTCAGCTAGAAACCAAGTTGAATTCCTAGAATCCTCTCATCGAGGCAAAGACGCCAACTATGACAAGCGAATGGGGATTCGCTTGAGATCGACCCCAGAGGAGGATTCGGTTTCGATCAGGTGGGATCCCGGTAGATCTGAAGGTTGGAATCTTCTTCAGCAGATTCCGGCTCGTTCGAGGTTAGGCATGATTGCGCTAAGGAATCTTATCACCGAGTATAACGGGAATCTGGATGTCCACCCCGGGCAAATCAATGTGATTTTTCAGTCAGATTCTAAATAGTTATCCTCCGAAGCCTCTCTATTCTTCACCTTGTTCAATAAATGTGATAATATTCGTCAGAGTTTGGGTTGGACGCAATCGACTGTAGGCCCCGAACGCCGATACGCTTTTCTGGAATGGGCAATAAAACGGTGGAGGAGTTCTTGAACTGCGGCGCTATCCCGGACAAAGTTTTCTACAACCTGAAGAAACCATCTTTTTGTGTCTTCTTGAGGCTCATTTCAGTTGCTATAGCAGTTGTCTCGCTAGCCAGTTGCGGGTCCTCTTTTGGGATTGTGAAAAGGGACGGTTCCAATCCCTCTTCGATATCTAATGCGATTTCCAGGGTGTTCGACTTTGGTTCTGAAAAGTCCTTTTTTGGTTCAAGCAAACCAGGAAGCTATCCTCCCATACCATTAGAAACTAATGAACCGCGTGTCAGAAAATTTCTGAGGGAATACGCATACGAAAGAAGAGACTCTACCCGGAATTATTTATCCCAGGCTACAAGATATCTACCTATGGTCAAAGAACAAACTCAAAAGCATCACCTTCCTGAAGAGCTTGCATATCTTTTTCTCCTAGAATCCGGGGCTAATCCAGAAGCTAGATCTCCAGCGAACGCTCTGGGAATGTGGCAATTTATGCCGGCGACAGCCAGGAGTTATGGCCTTAGGGTAGATAGCTACGTCGACGAACGTCTAGACCCAGCCAAATCAACTACAGCCGCTCTGACATATTTGAAAGACCTGTATGGTATGTTTGGTTGCTGGCGGCTTGCGCTCAGCGCATACAATTCCGGAGAAAACAAACTCAATAAGGTGTTGTGCAAAGAAGACGCTAACGAATATGAGGACATTTGTTCCAGTCGGATGCTCAGACGTGAGACTAAAGAGTTTTTGCCTCGTTTCCAGGCGCTGGCCATAATCGCCAAAAACCCTGAACGGTATGGATTTCAGAGGATTGCTCCAAAGGAGCGCGACGAGAAGACGGAACTGGCTCCAATTGATGGGAGCTATTCACTGGCCAAATTGGCAGGTGTTTTAGGAGTTTCTTCCACTTCGATGATGGAGTTGAATCCGGCGCTTGTTCGTGGGGTGACCCCTTCTGAAGGCTCCCCCTATCCGATTAGAGTTCCTCAGGGAAAAAAGGACGCCATAATAGCAGGCTTGAAAAATTTGCCGGAGGAGTCCCCAAATAATGGGCACGTGGTTCATTTGGTGAGAAAAGGTGATAGCGTTCATGGGCTAACAAAAAGATATGGAATTTCTAAAGAAATGTTGGCCCAGATCAACCCTGACATCAATTTGTCTCGCAGGCTGAAAAGGGGACAAAAAATTATGGTGCCGCGAGTTCCCGACAAAAAGAAGTTGGCGTCAAAAGAGAATAAAAACGGACACAAAACCAAACCCAAACCACCTGTTACAGCGAAAAGGTCCTGAAAATTCTCACCCATCTATTTCAGATAAGAACCAGTTATTTCCAGTATATGGCTTACGATTTTCACGATCGGTAATCAGCGTTTATCCCAACATAGTCCGCTGACAAATCGCAAGTAAAAATGGAAGCCTCAGATGTTCCAGCTTTCAAATCTATCAAAACTGAAAATTCGGGGTTTTCCATCACTCGTTTGGCGCGAATTTCCCAGTCATCCGACTTGAGAACCCCAGATTTTACAATCTGTACAGAGCCTATCCAAAGATCTATATTCGAGGGGTCGAATGAAACGCCTGCAGACCCGGCTGCGCATACGATTCTACCCCAATTCGGATCTTCACCGTGAAAGGCGGTTTTTACCAGGGGCGATTCAGCTATCCGCCTGGACACTTTGACCGCCGAGGGCTCGTCTGGAGCCCCCAAGACCTTTATTTCCACTAATTTTGAGGCGCCTTCTCCATCCCTGACAATTTGCTTGGCTAAAGAAGAGCAAACCTCAAACAGGGCATCATAAAATATTGTCCGATCCGACATGTTGTCCAACAGGACCCTGGATCTATTCGAGCCACCTGATAAAACCACGGCTGTGTCGTTTGTGCTTGTGTCCCCATCCACTGTAACTCTGTTGAACGTGACATTATTAATTCTAGAAAAAACTTCGTGGAGATAAGTCCTCTCGATTCGCACATCAACAAGGATCACAGCGAGCATGGTAGCCATGTTTGGCGCAATCATTCCCGCTCCCTTAGCCATCCCAAGAATTTTCAGGGGACCATTGCTCAGAGTCTTTTCGCAAATCGAGGTTTTTAAAACAGTATCGGTTGTCATTATGGCCGAAGCCACTTTTAAAAAGCTCGACTTATCCAAAGAACTAACTAACTGAGGAATCCGGGGCGCCATACGATCGACAGGAAGGCGCTGACCAATTACGCCGGTAGACATCGGAATTATGAGGTCCGCCCGGACACCTAATCTCTCAGCTAGAATTGAGGCAAGAGATTGCGCGTCTGAGATTCCCGCTTCACCAGTATAGGCGTTAGCGTTTCCCGAATTCATGAGTATCGCCTGGGAGAAGCCGGCCTGAAGTCTGTCGCGAGTCAGTGTAACCGGCGCGGCGCAAACCAGATTTGTTGTGGTGACTCCCACTGTTACAGCGGGGGTCTCGGATGATATCAAAGCGAAATCCAGGCGGTCGGAATCCGCTTTCTTAACGCCGGCGCTGACTGCTGCAAATTTGAATCCATCAATTAGAAATTCTTGATCGTTCAACTATCTGGCTCCTTCAGACTGATGGTACATCGACCCCTGTTCGGGTTAGCTCATATACAAGCGTTGAATAATTCATAAATTGTAATCCGACTATCCCTATTTTTCTCGCGGCCACAACATTTTCGACGAGATCATCCACAAAAACAGCGTGATCCGGTTGAATTCCGAACAACTCGATCGACTTGGTAAAATATTCTATTTCCGGCTTTCTTGTCCCCATTTGGTAGGATAGCGCCGCTTTTTTGTAAAAAAGAATTTCTGGAAAATTTCGAGTTATATATTCGTAATGGACTTCATCGGTGTTAGATGCCAGCCACACGCCATATCGGTTTGTGAGAGACTTCCCTAAACGAGTCATCTGCTGGTCAAGTGTGAATATCTGACTCCAAATTCTTTGAAATTCGTTCAGATCAGCCGTCAATCCTATCCTAAAGGCCACAAGCCTGTGAAATTCCTCAAAACTTATGGCTCCAATTTCCAGTTTATCAACAAGATCATTGATTGCTTTTCCAAGCGTTCTGGGATCTCGGGTGGCATCTTCGGCAATTTCAGCGGGGAGATACTTCAGGAGACGTTTGACAGCAATTTTCCAATCAAAAGGAACCAGAACATTGCCTAAATCAAAAATTACATCTGTGATTACCATGCATTACCCGTAAGATATTGTTATGTCGAATGGACCTGTTCCAGATTTTAAAAACGTCTGCGTCCCTCCAGGCAGTTGTATTGTTTGTGAATTTGACGTTCCCACTCTTCCACAAACAAAGCCACGACCTCTTTAAGCGGTTTTCCTTGGATTTCGGCCATCTGCCTTAACGCTCTCCAGAAGTCGGAAATCGTAGGCAAAATCTGATCTGTAACCGTGACTACGAGGGTATTGCCACAAGAACAGTTCCGATAAATCATGGTCGATGATTTTCCCATGATTTCGCCTGCGTCCTCCATAGACTGGGCTTTTGCCTCTGTATCGCACAAGTATTGATATAGGCTTTCATATTCTTTGCCGCATGTTCTGCATTTCTTGGGAAAGATGTTCCTGCTGTTGTTCATGATCGAGAACTGTTGAACAAAGGAGCTGAAAACCTGGTCACGAGTTCTTTCAAAATCATCTGATTTGGCCTCGTCAACCATAAATCCTCCCAAAAAAAATCAAAGGCGCCACAAGATGCGTCTAAGGGTTAACCAAATTATTGACAATTCACAATTTCTTATGATGTCGATGTCTTGCCCATTTCTCAATTCTATCACGTTGAAAAAATATTATTACAAAAGACAGAACGCATAATACCGTCAAGATGAAAAGCAGCGCCCAATTTTGATCGTAAATGGCAGAACCGCCCAGGCTGAGCATTATTGTGCCGGGGATTCTGCCAAGAGTGCTGACCCAGAAAAATGATCCTAAGCACATAGGACTCATTCCAAGGATGTAAGACAGGATATCCTTCGGGAATCCGGGAATAGCGAAGAAGGCGAATGCTAAAATGGCGCCCTTGCGCTCGGTCAAAAAATGAAATCTTTTGAGGTGATTTTCGCTGACGAAATATCTGACCAACGGCATCCCAATTATTCGGGCTGCAATGAAAGCTCCCATCGATCCAATAGTCAGTCCAATAGTCGAATAAACCACATTAGGCCACGCGCCAAAAATAAAACCACCCACCGCTCCGGTAAGTTCACCGGGAATTGGAGCCACCACCACCTGCAAGGCCTGGATGAAAATAAACGCCAGGGGGGCAGCCTTTCCCCAGCTTTCTACAAAATCCCGAAGCGCTTCTTTGCTCTTAAATATGTTGAGGAGATAAGCCCAGAGAGGCCCCAATCGGCCTGAGAATAAAAGAACAATCACTAGAGTTAGCAGAGCGATCAAAACTCCTACGGCCAGTCTCAATTGCGTTTTGTCACGCTCATCAACGGGTTTCATAGCCAAGACTCCGGATGTTGGATTTATCATTAATATGTTCAGTGAACCTGGAGTCAATTACTTTCAAGATTTCATCTTCCATTCGCTTAATCAGAGGAACAAATGTTTTGGAAGTTAAGGCTGATACGGCTACTCCATCATATCGTGCGCATAAATTCTCAATGGTTTCTTCATCAACCAGATCTATCTTGTTAAAAACTCGAATAATAGGTTTGTCAGAAAGATTCAGTCTAAGAAGCAGGTTCTCAACCGCTTCGAGTTGTTTTTCAAGCTGAGAATTTGAACTATCAACAACATGCAATAGCAGATAGGCGTCCGCTAATTCATCCAGAGTGGCTGCAAAGGCTTTAAGCAAAGTCTCAGGCAGGTCTTTGATGAACCCGACCGTATCAGTAATAATAACTTCGGTCTCCCGTGGAAATCTGAGCCTTCGGCTCGTCGGATCCAAGGTGGCGAACAGTTTATTTTCCGCGAGAACCGTGGACTTAGTCAAGTTGTTCAAGAGGGTCGACTTGCCTGCGTTTGTGTACCCCACGATTGAGATTATGGGAACCGTTCTCTTGGCGCGGAGACTTCGTCTAAGCGCTCTCGCCTTGCCTATTTGCTGAATTTGACGCTCCAGAAAACCTATCCGGGTATGGATTCTCCTTCTATTAATTTCGAGCTTTGTCTCACCAGGGCCTCGCCCGCCGATACCTCCTGTGAGTCGCGACAACGCGTCATCCTTTTCGCTGAGTTTAGGCAGAGCGTATTTAAGCTGGGCAAGTTCAACTTGAAGCTTACCTTCACTTGATTTTGCCCTCTGGGCAAAAATATCCAAAATGATTTGAGATCTGTCGAGAACCTTGATTTCCGTGAATTCTGAAACCGCCTTAACCTGCGCGGCGCTCAGTTCAGTGTCAAAGACCAGAGCGTCGGCTCCCTTCTGCAAAGCGTCGATAATTATTTCCCGGAGTTTCCCTTTGCCCACTACATAATGATAGTCAGCGGAACTCCTCTGTTGAGTGGAGGAACCGACAACATCCAGCCCGCAAGAAATGACCAGTTCATTCAGCTCGTCCAACGATTCCTCCGCTTCCCATCCGCTTCTATCGATTTTGCCTACTAGATACGCTCGTTCATTCTTGGATCCAACCAATTGGGAGCCTACTGTTCGGTATATTTCGTCTTCCAGCGATTTCACGAATGCCAGAAAGTCGAGATCCAGTTGCGAGATCGCTTGGGTCTCGAGAAACCCCCACACTTGATTGTTCGGATTGGGAGGCAATAGATAAGCGATCCTTATTAGAGTTGGGAGTCCGTTGCTGTCAACCCCCACGGCCGCCAAGATGTCCAATCTTAGAAGAGCCAAATCTGTAAGATCTTCCTGGGATAGGGACTCATCCTTTAGGTGGGTGTGGATGAGTCGCAACCCTCTTAGTCTTCCTCCTCCTACACGCCACCCGGTCAATTTTGGGATGAAAATTGACTTGGCGTCTCCTATCAGAATGCTTTGAATCAGTCCCTTGCGGTCGATTAGTAAACCGAGTTGACGGTTAACTTCTAATGAAAGCTCTGTTAAGCTTCTTGCAAGTTCATGAGTTATTACCACATTTGCCGGTACACGGCGGGTGGCGAATTTTTCGATTCTGGCAATTTGAGAATGCTTTAGGCCCGATGTTGAACCTGAAATAAAACTCAAAAAATTCCTCCGTCTTACCAACTATCTTAGAATGAAGTTACAAAATTCTTGTGATCAGAAAAGTCCAATATTTTCACAACTGAACTTTCTTTCAACACAGAGCTGAAAGTGATAGGACACCCGGCAAAACCGGGCGTCCAGGAAAAGTGTGGAGGGATCTATTTGTCGTCGTTTTCGGGTAAAATCTTAAGGAGAGCCTGTTTCTTGGGGTCTAGATACTTACGAGCCACTCTCAAAACATCTTCCGTTTTCACTTCCGAAATCTTCTTGACATACTTGTCTTCATAGTTCCAGCCCAGACCGTAAAGAGTATTTAGGGCATGATCCTCCGCTCTGGCCCACGTGCTCTGGAGGGCGATTTCATGGTTACCTATCAGGTTGTTAACGGACCTTTGAAGTTCCTGCGGAGAAACAGGATTTGACCTCACTTTTTCTATCTGGTTGGACAACCCGGCCAGCGCTTTTTCAGTCTTTGGAACATCGCATGCAATGTAAAAGCCGAATAAGCCCGGATCCAGAGTAGGTCTAAAGAACGAGGTTACGACATACGCTAGAGATTCTTTGTCTCTAAGTTCCAGGAACAGACGTCCCCCTTGACCGGAAAGGAGATTATTAAGGACCTCAAGAGGATATCTGTCCGGGTCAGAGAGGCTCACAGCATGATACCCCAGAGCTACGTGAGACTTCGCCCTAGGAATTCGTATGGTTTCCTGTCTTGGCTGTTCAATAGGTGTTTCCGCCGGAACTTTCGGAGGCTGGAACGATGAAGCCGGAATGTCCCCAAAATATTTTTCCAGCAGGGCAAGCGCTCTATCAGGTTCTATGGAACCTACTATTGAAATAACAGAATTGGCAGGGTCCGAGTACTTGCGGTAACAATTAGCCAAATCATCTTTGGTGATCTTTGCTACAGTGGCCAATGTCCCTTCTCTGTCGAAGCCATAGGGGTGATGTTTAAAAACCTCTTTGTTCAAACACGTAATGGCATACTGAACAGGTCTGTCCGGTTCCGTTTTGATCCGGTTTAGGATCAGTTGTCTTTCCCTTTCGACTTTGTCCTGGGGGAATGTCGGATCCTTGCAGACCAGTGCCGTCAGTTTCATAGCTTCTTCGACGTGTCGGCTCAACACTGTGGTAGAAAGTCCAAATGAATCATAACCTGAAAACCCAGACAACCTCCCTCCGATGTTTTCGATTTTTTTGGCGATTTCAACCTCCGAGAGATTTCCTGCGCCTTTGGTCAAGGTCTGGGCCATAAAATTCATAATACCTTCAGTTTCTTTTGTTTCATACCTCTTACCGCCCAAGTGAGCTACCTTGATCGAGACAACAGGATTTGCGTCATCCGGAGTAATTATCACTCTGGCGCCATTCTTAAGAGTGGTCGAAACCGTTTCAGGCGCTGAAGCCTGTTTCTTCGAGAGAGTTCTCGAGGCAGCGCCAAAGGACTTTACCACTTGCGAAAGACTATCCATATTAAAAGCTTTTGCCGCTGGGTCACCAGGAGCTAAAACCGACACAGTGGCATCTGACGCGTCCATGTAAGTTTTCGCCGCTTTGGATATTTCGGGACCGGTGACAGCATTGTTCAAGATCAGATACTTGTCTTCGTAATTCGGATCATCGTTATCCGCCATGCATGAACCAATGTTTCTGGCCGTCCCCTGAACCGTCTCCATTGAATAAACATGTTGCGATTCGATATGCGTTTTAGCTCTTTCAAGTTCTTGCGCCGAAGGAGGCTCCGCGGAAATTCTCTTGATTTCTTCGAAAATTCCCCGCGTTGCGGCCTCTAAATTCTTAAAGTCTAAGGTTGCGGAAACTATCATTAACCCGGGATCTTTAGGGGTGAGCGAACTAACCGAAATTGAGTGGACAAGCCCTTTGTCCTTTTTCAAGATCTTGATCATCCTGGAGCTGTCACGTCCTCCAAGAATGTCGGCTGTTAAATCGAGGGCGTTGACATCAATAGACATGGCCCCAGGAATATGGAACGCGATGTTTAATCTCGTCTCACGTGAATTGTCATCCGCCACAAACGCTGTTCTTATATCTTGCTGTTTTGGTTCCGAAGGCCTTGGTGGCCTAAAAAAACCGACCGGTTTCAATTCAGCGGTAAGCTTTTCAACTTCTTTGAGGACCTCAGAAGTATTCACATCTCCGACAACTAGCAGAAACATGTTTTCCGGCACGTACCATTTCTTGCGGAAGGCCAATATGTCGTCTCGAGACAATTTTTCGACTATATCCTTGTAACCGATCACCGGAAATTTGTAGGGGCTAGCTACATAGGCGGTGTCAAACAGAAGTTGTGATGACTTCCGTTCGGGTCTCTCAGCAGATTCCAGTATCTCCTCAAGCACCACCTGTTTTTCCTTTTGCAATTCCCCCTGATCAATTGATGGATGAAGCACGGCGTCTGTGAGGATATCCAAGGATTGAGACATTGCGCTCGAAGGACCGGTGATGTGGAATACTGTTTCATCCCAACTGGTATACGCGTTTATTTCCCCTCCGAGAGCTTCAACTTCCGACGCAATCTGTCCCAGCCCCCTCTTTGCAGTTCCCTTGAAGGCCATGTGTTCAATAAGGTGGCTAATCCCTCTTTCTGAAGACTCTTCATCAGCGCTACCAACCATAACCCACAACTGAGCGGTAGCTACTTTCTTGGCATGATCCTCTTGAATCAGGACCTCCAAACCATTAGGCAGTCTGTGACGCGTCAACTTTCCCTCCTTTGCGCAAACATTTTCAGCATGAAATGTTAGAAAAAAAATACCAGTAAAAAATAGAATAAATGAGAAGAACTTCGAAGTAGAATTCATTATTTTTCCCTTTCAGGTAATATCAATGAGGTTGGGACGAAATCTTTCGTGGCCAATACCAATTGGAGACAAAGATCCGCGAGATTCGTTTCCTGAGATGTTGCTTGATTGAACGGGATACAGATCAAAAGCCAGGCGAATGTACTAACTTACAATCAGCAAATCGTTTCTAATTGTTATAATCCGGCTAACGGATCCCGTCTCGGGCGCAAGTTTCAAAAACGTAAGAACGTAATTTTCCGCTTGACGCCTCAAAATTTCCTGAACTGCTTCACTACGTTGGTGATCAATTCGCTCACCTATTTCTCTCAATATGTCAACTATCTTGAGCTTCAGCAACCACTTGGGAATAAACGGCCCAATGGCGGTATTCAACACCATGTCAAGTAAAGTAAGTCCACCTCCAATGGCTACCTCCGCTGTGATCAAAAATAGGGCCCATAGTGAATATGAACCGTACAATTTGATCTCATCTATGGTGGAAAGGCCCTGCTTGAACTTTTCGAATTCTGCTTCGAGCAACTGCTCAACGTTGGGGAACGATTCTTCATATAGGTTCCGGATCTGTTCAGATGAAAATCTGGAACATGATTCCAGGGCTACGCGCCTGAAATCAAATAGATCGTCCTGATCCGACAGAAACTCAGCGACCTTGAGATTAAACTTTGCAATTGAAGCCTCAAGCTGCAATGGAACGTTGGAATAATCCCGTTCTTCAAAGAGTTCCACTGGAATTCTGTCATGCAAGGAAGAACTATCGGAATCAGTCCAAGGCGAGAAAATGCCCCGTCCAAGGGTTCCTGCAAGGTTCCTGACAACCCTCTTAATGGCTGTTCTAGGACCATACAAAATGTCATACTTCCGCAATAGTTTTTCCAGCCTGGCTTGAATCTTTTGTTCAATGTCTCTAGGCGTCGAAAGATTCAATCTCAATTCCATTTCCCGGGAAACTTCCTCTAGTGCGGAGTTTACCTTTCCCACTACGATGTCAACCCGTTCGGTAAGGCCTTGAGCGGTGGCCAATACTAGATCCAGACTTTGAATTGTCTGCACACGCAGTCGATTTTGCTCGGCTTCTCGAAGTTGAATCAAATATTCCTCACTTCGAAAATTTGGGAGCAGCGAGATAAGGGCTTCTCTGCCAGTGGGATTTTCCAATATTTCAGGCGCTCCGATCTCCCTGTCAATGCGTATCAGAGAAACAGGACCAAACTCTTCATTGAGGCTTTTTTGAAAATCGAGAAATGCGCTTTCAGAAGTCGCTTTGTTAAGGACAATCCTGATTTCTTTTTTCCACGAAAAAGATCGACGAATCACGTCACGACCGGCCATGTCCGCGTATTTTTCCTGTGAGGCCACAAACAGCGCCACGTCCGACAACACGAAAAACCGATCTGAAACGATTTGATTGTCTGTTTCGATGCTGTCAAAGTCAGGGGTATCTACTAGCGCCAAACGCCGAAACTCATTTTTCTCGGTCGGGAAGATTTCGATTTCGTTCTCAATTTGCAGACTTTCCATCAACTCTGTCAGAATATTTACGAACCTGGATGGACAACAGATTACGGCTCCTCTTGTACAAGGCCTTTTTATCCCAACCTTACTTGCTTTAACCTCAATGAGAGAGTTGAACAGCACACTTTTGCCGGCGCCGGTTCCTCCCAATATGCAAATCAGGATCGGGAAATCGTGCGATAGATTCTTTTTCCACTCGAAGCAAAATAACAACATCGATGTACGATCCAACAAGTCCTTGAGTTCAGAATAATTTTTCACTCTCGAATCTATCGCCACTTCGATATTGCCTGAAACGTTAGACAATTCAGATAACCTACTTATTTTCCGTAGTTGTTCACAATTCGGCGATGCGCCGCTGTTGCGTCTAGAAAAAAGGGTCGGCAAATTCTAGCCAATGATCATTGGATGAATTTTCACTTGCTGGTCAAATTTATTATACGACGGAGAGCTGGGGGAACAAAAACAGTTTCCAGATCAAATCTTTGTAAAGAACGAGCGAGGAGTTTTATCTTTCTTTTTCTTGAATCATTCTTGTCAATCAGGATCATATGATTAGTATCTAGTCTACAATAGCCACGCATGGCCCGAATGGGTCCCCGGGAAAGGTTTTCGTAACGAAGCTGGACCCCTAAACGGCTAGCCAAGTCTTCCAGTTTAAATAACACATCAGAATCGTTCATACAAATGTCTCACTGTTTTTAACTACTCTGTTCGATTAAGTTGTGTGACGATGCTTGTCAAGCAAAAACTGACTTAATTCCGTCGCACTGATTTTCATCAGTCGATAGCAGGAAACTGGCATGAAATAACGTACTGTGCGACAATGGCAGGCTGAACTTGACAATCGACATGTTTGTCTATAACATGCGGTGACTCAGGTTATTGTAACATATTGAATAAATTAAGTTTTAATTGGAGGTGTATTGGTGAGGACATCTGAAGTAGTAGATTTGATTGCCCAGGAAGCCGGGATAACTAAGAAATCGGCTGCAATAGCGCTAAAATCAGTCGTCAAGGCTATTCAGGATTCATTGAACACAACGGAAGCCATGATTCGTATTCCTGACCTTGGGACATTCAGAGTCATTGATAAAAAAGAGAGAATGGGGACAAATCCTAAAACTGGCGAAAAGATCAAGATTCCAGGTGGCAAGTCTCCCAAGTTTAGCGCGTCTGCGGCGCTGAAAAAGCTTGTGGCTGAAGGAGGCTGAATCCATCCGACGTTCGTGGTTAATCAACGTTGCGCTATTTTTTGTTACGGTATTGACAACGACCGTCGCAGGCGCGTTGTACGCCAATAAGGAGTTCACTTCCTGGTTTTCTTTTTTCATCAATGGACTAGTCTTTTCAATTCCATTGATGTCCATTCTTTTGGTCCATGAAATGGGACATTTTCTTGCGGGTAGACGTCGCCATTTAGATGTGACGCCCCCCTTTTTCATCCCAGCGATTCCACCGGTGGGGACATTCGGAGCGTTCATCAAGATTCGTTCCATGATTCCCGATCGTCAGGCTTTGATAGAGGTTGGGGCCGCTGGGCCGGTGTGCGGCGCCATAGTGGCCATCCCTCTACTTTTTGTCGGTATGAGTCTTTCTGAAATTCATGCTGGAGCGGAGACATCAGGAAGTGGCCTGTCGTTTGGTACATCGATAATTTTTGAATTGGCCTCTCTCATATGGTTCGGCAAGTTATCTTTTCAAACCGTGATAATTCTTCACCCCATAGCCATAGCAGCGTGGTTTGGCCTCTTTGTAACCGCAATGAACCTGCTGCCCATGGGACAACTTGATGGTGGTCACGTTATTTACGCTCTCTTTGGGCCTAGGGTAGCCCGCTACGTCAGTTATGGGGTATTTGGGTCCCTTATACCTTTGGGAATATTCACCTGGCCAGGATGGATAATGTTCGCAGCGCTGACACTGATCATCGGATTAAAACATCCGCCGCCTGTTGATACATATTCTGAGCCATCCCCTAAGGGTCGAGCTTTGGCCTGGACAGCGATAGCTCTTTTCGTGCTGACGTTTGTTCCTACCCCTATTACTGTGTTTTGACGCAACAGTGGCTCCTCCAGATTTCTTAAACATAGAGACATGAGGTTGGTCTTGACAGCAGGCCCGGGGTGGGGTAGTTTACAAGCAGTAGAGAGAATCGGAATATAATGTCCAACCTTATCCTACATAAAGATATCTTATCAAACTTCCTGTCCTCAGACGCTATGCTGTCTGAAAAGGGAAAATTGTTTTGTGTTTATTATTGCTGGCGCCATTTTCCGCCAACGGTGTGGTCTGCCATGTATTGATCTGATTAGACGATATAACAGGAAATGACGACAAGGCCCACCGTTGATCTGCGGTGGGCCTTGTTTTTTTAGGAAAGGAACCACATTTTGACAGCGCTCAAAATTATGTCCAAAGAATTACTTGCTGATCTGGAAACCCCTGTTTCAGGATATTTGAAACTCTGCGTGGGTGAAAAGGTTTCGTTCCTTTTTGAAAGCAGTGAAAATGTTGAGAGCATCGGTCGATATTCTGTTATCGCTTGGGATCCACTGGCTTCAATAATTCTTTCAGACAAAGGAACAGAAGTCGCTGAGCCGGAAGGCGTTTCAGAGCATTCAGCGAATGAATTCTTCAAATGCGCCCGGAAACTTATGAACGACATGCTTTGCCCCGACTTGCCACAATTGCCTTTTGTCGGTTCTCTAGCCGGATACGTCGGTTATGACACTATCCGCCTAGTAGAGCGACTACCAAACCCGCTTCCGAAAAATCTTCCAGTAGCTTGGTTATGCTATCCGTCGCAGTTCCTGGTTTTTGACCATCTGTATAGAACAATGACAATCTGCGCTATTGGATCAGATGAGGCGGATTGTAAGAATAAACTTGCTCTCATCGAAAAAAAATTAGGGCAAAGCGTAGTTTCACATAAAAGTCGATCTGACATGTTTATCGATTCCCCCGCTCAGGAAAAGTTTGTGGAAGCGGTTCTAAAGGCGAAAGAGCGCATCCTGGATGGTGACATATTTCAGGTTGTTCTTTCCGACCAGGTCACCGGAGAAATCGATGTGGATCCATTGGAAGTCTACCGATGGATGAGAGTTAATAGTCCTTCGCCATATATGTTCTTTTTGAACTTTGGGGATTTTAAGGTTGCAGGCGCGTCTCCCGAAACACTTGTAAAATTAACAGGCAAGCAGGTCTTGATAAGACCGATAGCAGGCACGAGAGGTAGATCGAACGATCCTTTCAAGGACAAGGCTTTAGAGGAAGAGTTGTTGGGGTCAGAAAAGGAAAGAGCCGAACATATCATGCTCGTTGACCTGGCTAGAAACGACGCCGGAAGAGTGTGTGAATACGGCTCCGTAAAAGTCGAACCGTACATGACGGTGGAGAGATACAGTCACGTTATGCACATAGTGTCACAAGTGACAGGAGTTTTACGGGAAGGCTTAGACGCATGGGATGCGTTTATCGCAGGATTTCCCGCAGGCACGGTTTCCGGAGCGCCAAAAATAAAAGCAATGGAAATAATAGATGACCTTGAAACAGAGCCTAGAGGCCCATACGGAGGAGCCGTGGGTTATTGGGGGCCCGGATCGACCATGGACACATGTATAGCCATAAGAATGATCCAATTCTTGGGCAAGCGATTCATATTGCAGGCCGGCGCCGGAATAGTGGCGGACTCATCACCGGTTTTTGAATATGAAGAAATTATGAGGAAAGCGGCCCATGGAATAGCCTCGTTACGATCGGCCACGGGAGTTCAGCCATGATTTTGATAATCGACAATTATGATTCTTTCACCTTTAACATAGTCCAGTCCCTGGGAAAGCTGGGTAAAAAGATTGAAGTGGCTCGTAATGATGAAATGGAAGCGCAACAGATCGCAGAATTGAATCCTGAAGCCATAATAATTTCTCCAGGTCCTGGGAGGCCGGAGGATTCGGGGATTACTTGCGACGTGATCAGGGTTTATAACGGGATCATTCCGATACTCGGCGTATGTCTGGGACATCAGGCGATCGGCTGCGTGTTTGGCGCAACCGTGACTAGGGCGATCCGTCCGGTGCACGGGAAAATCTCGGAAATATTTCATGATTCTCTAGGAATCTACACTGGTCTGTCAAACCCATTCCCCGCTGCGCGATACCATTCTCTTGTTGTTAGAATCGAGACTGTGTCCTCTCCTTTGCGTGTGACAGCCAAGACATCGGAAGGCGAAGTGATGGGGCTGCGAAGCTCAGAACTCAAAATCGAGGGTGTTCAATTCCATCCAGAATCAATAGCTACCGAACACGGAATGGAACTTTTCAGTAATTTCCTGAATGCCTATGTTACCAAGGAAAGCGAACTATGAATTTATCGGGTGTATTCTCGCCTCCTGGCGACAAATCCATATCTCATCGTATAGCTCTTTTGTCGTTGTTGGCTAAGGGTAAGTGCTCCGTCTCGAACTTTTCGACGGCGCGGGACTGTATGACCTCTGTCAACGCGGTCAGACAGCTCGGCGTGAAAGCCGTTTTTACCGATGGAAGGCTCGAGCTGACAGGCGCAAATCGTTCGCTGAAAAGTTCAACAGCAATAGATTGCCAAAATTCAGGGACGACTATGCGACTTCTCATGGGAATTCTTGCCGGAGTCTCCGGGCAATCTACGCTTTGGGGTGATGAATCCATAATGAAACGTCCCATGGAGAGAGTGGCCGAACCGTTGCGAATGATGGGATCTGGTATAGAATGCGCTCCTTCCGGAACCCCTCCTGTAAAGATAAAGGGATCAGGCTTATCTGGAATCGATTTCGAAATGCCCGTGGCGAGCGCACAGTTGAAAAGCGCGGTTCTTCTTGCCGGAATTCAAGCTCAAGGTTCAACCAGAATTAAAGAACCTGTCAGAAGTCGCGATCACACTGAACGAATGCTGAAAATGCTCGGGGCTGACATCTCTCTTGATTCGGGTGTATGGACAGTCAAGAGATCTGAATTAAAATTGCCTGAGACTTTTGAAGTTCCGGGAGACCCTTCTTCAGCCGCTTTTTTTATTTGCGGGGCCATCATGCTTCCTCAAAGTAAGATGCTCTGTGAGCGAGTTCTGCTGAACCCAACCCGAGTGGCTTTTTTGGGAAAGCTAAGAGAAATGGGCGCTGATATTGAAATTGAACACAAGGACGACAACCCGGAACCGTGGGGCCATATCAGAGCCAATTATTCAGGAAAGTTGGCTCCTTGTCTTGTTAAAGCTGACCAGTTACCTATGTTGATCGACGAAGTTCCAATATTGACCTTATTGGCCACACAGGCCCATGGTGTCTCAGTATTTGAGGAAATTGGGGAACTGCGAATCAAGGAGTCGGACCGAATCTCGGCCTTGATTTCAGAACTCGGGAAAATGGGGGCCAGAATTGATCTGGATGGTGACAATTTGTTGGTTCATGGTCCTACTACACTTAGGCATTCGAATACGTTAAACAGTTTCGGTGATCACAGGATAGCCATGACACTCACTATTGGACTGGCGCTCGCCAGTCTTAACGGACATGAAGAAAGCAGAATCAAGGATCTTGATTGTGTAGCGGTTTCATATCCGGATTTTTTTGACGTAATGAAAGATCTGTCCGCATGAAAATCTACTGCGTAATTGGCGACGAACGTGTCAACAGGTCTCTATCTCCTCGCATGCACAACTCGGTCTTTTCGAGACTTGACATGGATTCAATGTATATCGCTGTTAATGTGAAGCCGCATGGCCTCGAAAAAGCTGTCGATGCGATCAAGTGTCTCGGTTTTTCCGGCGTTAACGTTACAGTCCCGCACAAGGAAGCTATTATTCCATATCTAGACTGTCTTTCGGACGAAGCAGCGACTGTCGGAGCCGTAAACACGCTTGTTTTTCAAAATGGGTCCGCAATCGGCCACAATACTGATGTTGGGGGGTTTGGAGACCTGCTTGACTTCCGCGGGTTCAATTCGGAAAACTCCGATGTTGCGATTGTAGGCGCCGGTGGGGCGGCAAGAGCCGTCATTTGTAGTCTGAACGACCGTGGGGCCAAAATCATGGTAATCAACCGGACTTTGGAGAAGGCCATAAAATTGACGGAAAATCTCGGCGGATCGCCTGTGCCTCTTGAGGATGCGCCGAAGATCTTGAGAAGAGCAATATTGTTGGTGAATACCAGCGCTGTTTCAGAGAATTCTGGGGGCTCAGAGCTGACTTCTATTTTAGATGACGCTGGTCCTCTAAGGCGCCTCAAACTCGTGATAGATATCAATTATGGGCGATCAAACAACATTTGGTCGCTTTTAGCTCAGCGGAACGGCGCTCAGTTTCAGGATGGTTTGTACATGCTGGCTGCTCAGGCGAGGCGCAGCTTCCATTTGTGGACGGGCTTAAAGCCCGATATGGACAATTTTCTTGGTCCCCTGGGTTTGTCCGCATGAAAGAGAATATTTATATCACAGGTTTTATGGGAGCCGGAAAATCTACGGTTGCTCGAACACTTGCCCAATTTCTCAAACGCCGGTTCGTTGATATGGATGAAGTCATTTCGTGTAGGAGTGGCATGAGCGTAGCCTCTTATTTTGAGCAATTCGGTGAGAACAAGTTCCGTGAAGCAGAGACAGCCGCTCTCGGTGAAATCGCGAGTCAAAACAGGGTCGTGGTGGCTACTGGAGGTGGGACTCCCATCCGGCCCGTGAATCGGTCAATGATGCGCGATTCCGGAATAATAGTTTATCTTCAGGCCCCGTTACAGGATTGTCGGACTCGTCTAGGTCCTGCAGATTCGCTGGAAAGACCACTGTGGAAAGACTGGCCGTCAGTTGAAACTCTGTTTCACAGCCGAACGCCGGCCTATGAAGATTGCGACTTAAAGGTTGATGCTTCCAATAAGACGCCGGATAACTTGGCCCTGGAAATTTGTGAAAAGCTGGAATCGCCTCGGACTATTAATGTCAACTTAGGGGATTCTGAACATCCATTGATTCTTTCATGGCGGGCTTCTTGCGAGTTTTCCGATATCTTGAAAATGAGGAAGAAAATTGTAGTAACTGACAAAAGGGTTTCCAAGTTTCATTTGGACCGATACTCTCCTATCCTCGAAGACGCCACCATAGTGGCTTTGCGACCTGGGGAAAGATCTAAGACTTTGGGTAGCGCCAGCCGGCTTTATGAAGTCATGCTGAGAGACAACATAGGTAGGGACGGACTACTAATCGCCATTGGGGGAGGGGTGGTGACCGATCTGGGCGCGTTTGTGGCTTCAACCTACAAACGAGGAATACCGTTCATTTTGGTTTCAACTTCCCTTGTAGGCTGTGTGGACGCGGCAATAGGTGGCAAGGCCGCTGTTGATCTTAAGACAGTAAAAAATCCGGTTGGTTGTTTTTCCTCGCCGTCACGCGTAATTCTCGATCTGACCGCATTGGGAACTTTACCCTCCAGATGTCTGACCGAGGGGCTGGTTGAAGCCTACAAAACAGGACTTGTGGCTAATAATGAACTCGCTGGATTTATAGAGACAGACATCACTCCTTTGCTACGAGGTGACATGCTTTGTCTGGCAAGGCTCGTCAGGCTCTCGGCTTCGACAAAAGTAGAAATTGTGGGAAAAGATTTCAAGGAAAGTGGGCTTCGGCGCATCCTGAATTTTGGTCACACATACGGTCACGCTGTAGAGAGCTTTAGCAACTACCGCCTGAGTCATGGGACAGCCGTGGCAGTAGGTATGATGGTGGCGATTTCTCTCTCAGAGCGTCGGGGGATGATTAGTAGCGCTGTTTCAGAGTCAATTCTGACAACGTTGAGCCGGTTTGTGGCAGGACTGGTATTGGCGCCTCCTTCTGAAGAAGCATGGGAAATCATGATGAATGACAAAAAGAACCGAAATGGCCGAGTAAATTTTGTACTGCTTGATGGAGTGAGTTCCCCTATTTGTGTGGATGATGTAACTCCGGATGAACTGGCCAAAGCGGTTCGGGAAGTGGAGGCTCTCAAGAATGGGTAGTGTGTTCGGCCGGTTCTTCAGGATTTCAACTTTTGGTGAATCTCATGGTAGAGCGGTTGGAGTCACCATTGATGGAATTCCCTCAGGTCTGGATTTGACGGAAGATGTCATTCAGGCTGAACTCGACAAGCGCAAGCCGGGATCCAGCAAGTATGTTTCCCAACGAAGTGAATCAGATGAGGTTGAAATTCTTTCCGGGACTGCAAACGGGAAAACCCTGGGGTCACCGATAGCCATGCTGGTCAGAAATAGAGACCAGCGATCAAAGGATTATGATTCATTAAAGAATCTTTTTCGTCCAGGCCACGCGGATTACACGTATTTCATGAAGTACGGAATTGATCCGCAGCCGGGAGGTGGAAGATCCTCGGGAAGGGAAACCATTGGTCGTGTCGCTGCCGGGGCCGTAGCCAAAATGATGCTGGGAAAGATTGGGGTGACTGTCGAGGCCTATACCACCCGAATAGGAAAAGTATCAGCGCGTCAGATAGATCTGGAATTTGCCGCGACGCACGATTTACGTTGCGCTGATCCGGGCGTGTCTGACGCCATGGAAGCTGAAGTTCAAAAAGCAATATCAGATGGTGACTCGGTTGGAGGAATTATTGAGTTGTATGCCAGGGGGGTTCCACCCGGTTTGGGAGACCCTGTTTTTGACAAACTCGACGCTCTTTTGGCGGCTTCACTTTTGTCAATAGGGGGGGTAAAGGGGATAGAATTCGGAGATGGCTTCCGCTCTGCGGAGCTTCGAGGATCCGAACATAATGATCAAATCACCTCCGAGGGGTTCTTGTCCAACCATGCGGGAGGAATACTCGGGGGCATTTCGACCGGTCAACCAATTGTTATGAGACTCGCTGTAAAACCTACCGCATCCATTTCGTTAAACCAGAAAACCATAGATATCCACGGATGTGACCGCGTTATTTGTGTAAAGGGAAGGCATGACCCATGCCTTTGTCCGCGAATCGCTCCAGTGGCGGAGGCTATGACCGCATTAGTCCTTGCTGACGCGTGGCTGGCAAACGCTACCGTAAAAGGAATACCAAAGTGAAACTGTACGTAATCAATGGCCCCAATCTCAACATGTTGGGCAAAAGGGAGCCTGAACTCTACGGTTCCAAGACCCTGTCCGAGATAGAGAACGAACTAGGTCTGCTTGGCGACAAACTGGGTTTGGAACTCAAGTGTTTTCAGTCGAATTTTGAGGGTGAAATAGTTTCTCTTATTCAATCTGCAGGGACTGGCGCTTCTGGTGTGATACTGAACGCAGCCGCGTATACACATACAAGTATCGCAATCAGAGACTCCGTTCTGTGTTGCGGTGTGCCTGTGGTCGAGGTACATCTTACCAATCCTCACGGAAGAGAGTTATTCAGGCGCCGTTCGTTATTATCGGATGTTTGCGCAGGGGTAATTGCCGGATTTGGCTGGCGATCATACTGCCTGGCGCTGGAATGGTTTGCGAATTACTCTAATGATTAGAAGTTGATATGCCTAATGTTCAGCCCCCTGAATAAGAGCTTGACAATGTTTTCCGGGTGCTGTAAAAATAGAGACACTACGAAGTTAGGAAACGGATCATGGGTTTGCAATTTAGTAATACCGCTATAGTCGAAGGCCAGTTTGAAAATGAGGCCTACTATTATTTTTGGCGATATTATTTTTGCGGCTGTTTACCCGTGTGTCCGGAGGGCTATAAAGAGTAACATAACTTAGTCAGAAAGACACAAGGCCATGGGTAGACAGCAGAATCGCCCATGGCTTTTTTATTTTAGGGCCTTGGGCGTGCAAAACTCCCAAGGCCCTTTTCGTTGATTAGAGGAGCTTTTCAAATGATTCAGACCAGCGTTACCGTAAACAGAATGAAGGAGCCGATTTTGCCTCCGACACCCGAACCTCTCAAACCACCGACAAGAACCGGCCTTATGAGCCGTGATTTTCAGCAAGACGACACGGTGATAAGGGTAGGAAACGCCATCATCGGCGGAGGATCTTTTGCGGTTATAGCAGGCCCGTGCTCTGTAGAAACCCTTCAACAGCTTGTGGATACGGCTTTCGCCGTCAAAGAAGCCGGAGCTGTGATCTTGAGAGGAGGGGCGTTTAAACCCAGGACGAGCCCGTACAGTTTTCAAGGACTGGGTGAGGAAGGTCTGAAAATCCTGTCACTGGCGCGGGAACTGACAGGGATGCCGGTCGTCACCGAGGTTATGGATACGGCTGATGTGGAACTGGTCGAAGATTACGCCGATATTCTTCAGGTCGGCGCCCGCAACGTGCAAAATTTTTCCCTTTTGAAAAAAGTGGGGAAGTGTCACAAGCCAATAATTCTCAAAAGAGGTCTGATGACTACTATCAAGGAATTCCTGTCCTCAGCGGAGTATATTTTGGCTGCGGGAAATCCTGAGGTGATTCTTTGTGAGCGAGGTATACGGACATTCGAAACGGCTACTAGAAACACGCTGGACCTGAGCGCCGTATGTGTTCTCAAGGAGCGCACTCATTTACCGGTTATAGTTGATCCCAGTCACGCTGTTGGTTTGAGACGGTTCGTTCAACCGTTGGCGCGGGCCGCAATGGCAGTTGGAGCGGACGGCGTAATGGTAGAGGTTCATTGTTCCCCGGAAACAGCGCTTTGCGATGGTGAACAATCTCTGAGACCAGAGGACTTCACTTGCCTGATGAGGGACCTCGAGATCATGGGAAAAGCCATGAACCTGTTGGCTTAATCTGAGTTGCGAACCGCGAGTCTGGAAAGAGGCCCTGATGAGTTTATCGGAAACACTTACAATTAGCGAAGCCCAAGGGGATTCAGAATCCTTGGGAATGATGTCGATTCAAGGATTGAGACAAAAAATTGACAATATAGACATGGAATTGTTGAGTCTAATTAATCAAAGAGCTTTTCACGCTGCTACAATTGCAGAATTGAGAAGCACAGTTAATGTAACCAATTTTTCCCCCGAACGTGAACTCACAATTATAAAATCCTTGTGTGAAGCGAACACGGGGCCTCTTACCAAATCCGCGGTCGCAAACGTTTTTTCAGAAATAATTTCAGCGTGTAGAAGCGCCAAACGCGCCTTAAGGGTCGCTTTCCTTGGACCTGATGGCACTTTTAGTCACCTCGCGGCCCTTAGAAGATTTGGAAACTCGGCTTTGTTTTTGCCTCAAGTCTCGATTGACGACGTCTTTTATGAAGTTGAAAAAGGCACGTGCGATGTGGGAGTCACTCCGGTTGAAAACTCCTCGGAAGGCGCTGTCACAGCGACGATGGATCGGTTCATAGATTCAAACCTGACTATCTGCGGCGAAATCTTCACTAAAATCAGCCATGTCCTAATGTCCACAGAAACATCTGTAGCAAACATTTCCGAGGTTTATTCACATCCACAGGCGCTGAATCAATGCCGAAACTGGCTTAGGGAGAATCTCCATTCTGCGGCCTTGGTTCCTCAGTCGAGTACCGCCGAATCTGCGCGTCTTGCTCTTGTAACACCCCGAACCGCCGCAATCGGTAGCGAGGGGACGGCTAAACAGCTAAATCTGTCGATTCTGGCGTCGGATATTCAGGACAGCCAGAACAACACCACCCGTTTCTTGTTAGTGGGAAAAAACAAGAGCGCCCCCACCGGTTCAGACAGAACATCACTGATTTTTGCCACGGCGCATAAACCAGGCTCACTTTATAAAGCTCTCGAGCATTTTGCGAAAAGATCTGTGAACTTGACTCGGATTGAATCCCGTCCCATGAAAAATGGAAGCTGGGAATATTTCTTCTTTGTGGATGTCGAAGGTCATCAAGATTCTTCTTTGATCAATGAGGCCATCGAGAGTTTAAGAGGGGATGTAGAATTCTTTAAAATACTTGGTTCCTATCCGATAGGAGATTCTGAATCCACCAATTTGGAATAGGTCAATTACCCAGGCGCCAAACGTGAAAGATTTTCAGACTGCGAACATTTGTATAATAGGCGGAAGAGGCCGTATGGGCGGTTGGTTCGAATCGCAATTTAGAAAGGCCGGCATGGATCCGGTCATTTCTGACCTGAATGATTCTGCACTGACCCAGAGCATGATCGCGTCGTTTGATGTGGTGATGCTGGCTGTTCCCATCCCGGCCGTCGTGGAAGTCATGAAGTCAATCGGATCACACTTGAGGCGAGATACCGCAGTCATAGACATATCTTCGATTAAGCGTGAACCGGTAAATCACATGCTCCAGTATTCCCTGGCGGAAGTTATAGGGTCACACCCTCTGTTCGGTCCATCAGCTCCATCGTTTGTGGGGCAGATCATGTTTCTATGCCCAGCTCGTGTGGGAAGATGGTCAGATCCGTTCAGAAATTTTCTGAACGATCAAGGCGCAAAGATAATAGAAATAGATCCTGACGATCATGACAGGCTGATGGCGTGCGCGCAGTCTTTAAGACACGTGATGCTTACAGCTTTGGGAAAGACTCTGATGAGTTTGGGACTTGACCCGCAAAGAGATTTGGGAGTTTCAGGCAAATGGTTTCAGCAATTAATGGAAATGATGACGCATCAGTTTGAACAGCCTGCGGAGCTATATGCTGATCTTGCCATCGAGAATCAATATTCTGACGTTGCCATCAGGTGTTTTCACGACAACCTTTTGGAACTTGTTGACCTAGTCCACACCGGTGACCGAGCCGGTCTTGCCCGCGCCATGGGTTCTGTGGCCGGATTTCTTACGTCCAAAGAAACAACGTCAAAAGATTCTTCATGGGGTTGGCGCAATGACACAGGAGGAGATTCCCGGCATATGGAGGTCTGACAAAACCAACCATCAAACCAGACAAAAAAAGGCCGTGAATCTTGAGACCAGTAAGATTCACGGCCTTTTTCTTTTTCAACTAGACCAGACTGGAGGGCATGATGATCAAAGAATCAATCGAGAAAGCCGTATCGGGAACAGACATCCCGGAGGCTCAGATGATGGAAACCATGGAAGAAATAATGGAAGGTCACGCTACACAGGCCCAGATTGGGGCTTTGCTCGTGGCGCTGCGAATGAAAGGGGAGACCGTAGAGGAAATAACGGCCGCCGCCAGAGTAATGAGATCGAAAAGCGCCCACATTCCCTATGAATGTGGGGAAGGGGAGTTCCTAATTGACACCTGTGGTACCGGGGGAGACTGCGCAAACACCTTCAATGTTTCAACTACTGCGGCTTTCGTAGCCGCCGGCGCAGGATTAAAGGTCGCGAAACACGGAAACAGATCGGTTTCGAGTAGATGTGGAAGCGCGGACCTGATGGAGGAATTGGGATTGCCGCTCGACCTCACACCAGAGCAGGTGGCCCTGTGCATCAAGGAAGTCGGGATTGGGTTTCTTTTTGCCCCGCTTTTGCACACAGCGATGAAATACGCCATCGGTCCTAGACGGGAGCTGGGTTTGAGAACAATATTCAATTTATTGGGACCGTTAACCAACCCGGCCGGCGCAACGGTGCAGATAATGGGAGTTTACGATGATCGGATGGTCAAACCGTTGACTCATGTTGTCGCCAGACTTGGTACCAGGAAGGCATTTGTGGTGCATGGTCACGGAGGTCTTGATGAAATTAGCGCCAGTGGACCGACTCTAATGGGCCTGGCCGAGAATGGATCAGTTTCCTTCCAATACATGGATCCAACGGATTTCGGTCTGGAACTTAGCTCCCCGTTTGAAATAGGCGGTGGAGACGCCATAGAGAACGCAGCCCTCACAAGATCCGTTCTGAACGGCTCTCTTGGTTCATACAGGGATGTGGTTCTGTTGAATGCAGCGGCAGCGCTTGTCGCTGCGGACAAGGCGTCGAATTTCAGGGAAGGCGTAACTCTTGCGGCCTTCTCCATAGACTCAGGGGCGGCTGCCAACAAACTGGATGAGCTTGTCAAGTTCGCCCGATCCCTGAAGAATGGAGGAAACTAACTTGGCGGCCTTAACAGAAGATTTTCTAGGCAAAGTTGTTGAAATGAAACAGCAGGAGTTGTCGCGACTCAGTGAGATTGGAATGACAAAGCTTGAGGTGCTTGCTGACGCGGCTCGAAAGCCTCGAGATTTTCTCACAAACTTTCACGGAGGCAGACCGTTACCAATAATTGCGGAAATTAAGAAAACCGCTCCTTCGTGGAAAGGATTTCGAAAAAATGTCGATGTCAAAGATGTCGCTGGTATTTACGAAGCCAATGACGCTGCCGCTATCTCAGTACTTACTGATTCTCGGTTTTTCGGGGGTTCAATTGATGATCTAACCTCTGTCGCCGAAGAAGTGAATATCCCAATTTTGAGGAAAGACTTCATCATTGGCGCAGAGCAAGTGTATGAAGCCAGAGCAGCCGGCGCAGACGCGGTTCTGTTGATAGTGACCATTTTGGACAATGATACCCTTCAAGAACTTTTCAAGACCACGATTAGACTCGGTATGACCCCTTTACTGGAAATCCATAATGAGAATGAGGTCTCAAGGGCGCTCAGGCTTAATCCACAATTGATGGGAATAAACAACCGAAACCTTAAAACGCTTGAGGTGAATCTCGAGGTTTCCGAGCGGCTCAGGAAGATGATCCCTCATGATGTCACAGTTGTGGCTGAGAGCGGGGTCTCGGATGAGGCTGACATTAGAAGACTCTTGGAGGCGGGAATAGATGGATTTCTTATTGGAACGACTCTCATGAAATCCCCAGATCCGGGGAAGACACTTCATTCGCTTGTCAATCTTGGGAGGATGTAATGGTTCGAGTAAAAATTTGTGGAATCACCAGCGCTGAAGACGCAGTTTTTGCGGCGGAAATGGGCGCTGACGCCTTGGGTTTTGTGTTTGCTCCAAGCCCCAGGCGTGTGTCACTGGATGACGTTTTGGAAATTATCCGGGATCTGCCCCCTTTTGTTCAGACAGTCGGAGTTTTTGCAGATTCCGATTTAGAAGAGGTAATTTTCTTCAGAAACAGGCTCCGGTTGAATCTTATTCAGTTGTCGGGCTCTGAATCCGACGAATACATTCGGGCTTTAGGGCCTGGGGTGATAAAAGCGGTTCATGTTTCTAACGGGTCTAAGCCCAATCTCGAGGTCAATGAGTCTGCCACCATTCTCCTTGATTCAGCTTCGGGCGATCTAAAAGGGGGAACTGGCAAGGTTCTTGACTGGGATACGCTCGCAGAGGCGTCTATCAGACGTCCCTTTATTCTCGCCGGTGGGTTGACGCCGGAAAATATCTCAATTGCAGTAGCGAAGGTCAAACCCTATGCGGTCGATGTGTCAAGCGGGGTAGAAATAAAACCAGGCAGGAAGGATCATGACAAAATTAGAAGTTTTATACAAAGAGCCAAAACAGTCGGTTTCAACGCCTGATTCCAGGGGTTATTTCGGTCGTTTCGGAGGACGTTTTGCGCCTGAAACGCTGATGCCGGCTCTTGAGGAGCTTTCAGAAACATATACACGAACGAAGGACGACCCTTCATTCAAATCTGAACTGAAGGAATTACTGGAGCACTATGCCGGTAGGGAGACACCGTTATATTTTGCACGCCGCCTTTCAGAGAATCTCGGCGGCGCTGGAATCTATCTGAAACGCGAAGATTTGACCCACACTGGAGCCCATAAAATTAACAATGCTTTGGGACAGGTATTACTCGCGTCAAGAATGGGTAAAAAGAGAATTATCGCTGAAACAGGGGCGGGCCAGCATGGAGTAGCCACTGCGACTGCGGCCGCCCTAATGGGATTGGAATGCGTAGTCTACATGGGTAGCCTTGACATTGAACGCCAAGGACTGAACGTGACGCGTATGAAAATGCTTGGCGCGCAGGTCGTTCCGGTCAACGACGGCAGTTGTTCTTTGAAGGACTCAGTGAACGCCGCAATAAGAGATTGGGTAACGAACGTCTCAACGACTCATTATATAATCGGATCAGTAATAGGGCCGCATCCATATCCAATGATTGTGCGGGATTTTCAGTCGGTGATCGGCAAAGAGGCTCGAAAACAGATACTCGAGCGGACCAAAAAACTCCCTGATGTAGCGATTGCCTGCGTCGGGGCGGGCAGTAACGCTATCGGGCTTTTTCACGCCTTCCTGGATGATCCTGTTCGGCTGATCGGAGTTGAAGCCGGTGGCCATGGTTTAGAAACAGGCCGTCATGCGGCCAGCCTCTGCGCCGGTAGTCCAGGGACGCTACACGGGGCGTATCTGTATCTTTTGCAGAGTGACGACGGTCAGATTACCGAAGCGCATTCTATAGCGGCTGGACTTGATTATCCGGGGGTCGGTCCGGAACATGGCATGCTCAAAGACATTGAAAGAGTAGAGTATGTTTCCGTTACCGACGATGAAGCGGTTGTTGGATTCATGGATCTGGCCAGGACCGAGGGAATAATTCCAGCGCTGGAAAGCGCTCACGCTATCGCGTACCTGAAAAAGTTCGCAGGAGCCATGTCTGTAAACGAAAGTATCCTTGTGTGTCTTTCGGGGCGTGGGGACAAGGATGTGGCGCAAGTGGCGGATTATTTGGAGTCAAACAAAGTTTCCATAGTAAATGAAAATCCTTTGGTGAAAACACAGCGCCTTTATACAGCGCCGGAGATTGGAAGATGACATCAAGAATTACTGCAAGATTTAGTAAGGCGGCCAAAGAGGACAGAGCCGCTTATATTCCTTTCATCATGGCCGGTTTTCCTGATGAAGATACCTTTATTGGTTTATTGAAGACCCTCGATAATTGCGGCGCAGATGTGATAGAGGTTGGAATTCCATTTTCCGATCCTCTCGCCGATGGCCCAACCATACAGAAAGCCGGGAAAATAGCTCTTGAAAATGGCTCTAGCCTGGAGAAGACTTTGAGCGCCCTTAACTCCATACAAACTGAGATTCAAGCTCCGGTGGTTTTGATGAGTTACTGGAACCCCATTCTCAAAATGGGAGTTGACAGGTTCGGAGAAATGATGAAACAGTCCGGATTATCAGGAACAATAATACCGGATTTACCGCCTGATGAAGCGACATGTTGGATGAATGTAGCTGAGTCCCATGGACTTGATACAATTTTCATGGTCGCGCCGACCACAACTCCGAAAAGACTTGAGATGATAGTTAACGCCTCGAAGGGTTTCGTTTACCTGGTGTCCATGACGGGTGTCACTGGAAGCGAGTTGGTGGTGAGCAATGCGCTACTGAAAACAGTGTTGAGCGTCAAGGAGTTAACATCCCTTCCTGTGGCGGTCGGCTTCGGTGTGTCAAACCCAGATCAGGCTGCGGCCCTTTCTGATGTGGCGGACGGAGTGATAGTGGGAAGCGCTTTGATAAAGAAGTGTCTCGAATCTCCTGATGGGATGGCTGCTAAAAAGGCGGTTTCAGATCTGTCCCTTGGGATTGTTGAACGGTTGGGTAAGTCGCAGGCCGCAGGGCACGCATAAAATTTTCATTGTTCCTTGAGGGTAAGTGTATAATTGCAGAGGGTAGGTGGTCTTGAATAGTTCAGTTCCTGAAAGTTACCACGGCCGCCCCACTCTTTCATGGAGGATGCGATGTTTGACACTTCTGAACTCAAGGGATTCTTATCGGCTTTAGGCGCGACCGAAGAACCGTTCGGAATGATGTACTCCGACGTAGAGCCGGACGACGGGATACACCCCAAGTCGGCGGCGTTACCCACTCGTGAAGATGAAAAGAGCGGCAAAGTCGATTGGGCCGCTCTTAACAGCGCGCGGTCCTGCGTAATCGGATTAATCTGGCGCGCCCGTAAGAAAAGAGGTGTCGCATATTTTGACAGGGAGCATTTTGGCTGCCTGGGTGGGGCCTTTTACCTTGGATACATGGAATCCCAATTAGATTCCATTGCCCATTATGTTTCCTCAGGTGTGCCAGGAAAGATGGAAGGGGAGAAATATCTGTCATCACCTCAAATCACAAGGCAATTTTTTGACACTTTGAACCCGAGACCCGCTCCGGCCAAATATTGTGTTTTCAAACCGATTTCTTTATTTCAGGAAAATGAAGATCCGGAGTTGGTCATATTTTTTGCTCGTCCCGAGGTTATGTCAGGCTTATTCACGATAGCCACTTTTGTCACGGACGACTTTGAGGCTGTTAGGACTCCCTTTGGGGCAGGGTGTACTGCAATAGTAACCTGGCCGATCAAATATGCGGCTGAAGGAAAGCTCAAGGCGGTACTCGGTGGATGGGACCCATCTGAAAGAAAATACCTTGGTCATGATGAACTCTCCTTAAGTCTTCCTTACGAAATGTTCAAGAAGATGGTCGAAAAGTGGCGGGATAGCTTTTTGACTACCCATACGTGGGTAAGTCTGAAAAGCCGGCGAGAAAAAGAGTGAGGAGTTTGGGGGATAGCACAGGTGTGGGCGACAGGCTATCACCCAGGGGATTCTGTCAAAGCCCAACGGTTCTCGAAATTCCGCAAAGGTTGACAGAATACAACACTTTGTTCTATTTTTCTGACGCTGCGGAGAGTGGTGTCCTCACTCTCCATCGGGGCCGGGGTAGCTCAGTGGTAGAGCAGATGATTCGTAATCATCAGGCCGTGGGTTCAACTCCCATCCTCGGCTCCAGTGATTCCAATATGTTATGACTTAGTCATGCCCCATTATAATATTTTTGCTGCACCCTTGCTGCAGTAAAAAGTTTTTTTGCGCTTCTTTGAAGCGACTTGACGACATAGAATGAGTCAACCCCCGGATCTATTCTCTCATGTGACAGGGACTACGACTTCTTTCTTGGGGACTATGACTACCAAGTTTCCATTCCGAGTTAACATACAAGTTGACGCGGTTGACTACGTCATGTCGGTAGCCAAGTTTGATTTGGGGGCATCTCAAATTTTAGTGTTTGAGAAAATCCTTCCTAAACTCTCCTGAATTCGGCATATTCAATCTCCCAAATTTGGTTCATACTTGCAAACCTCAACCGACTGGGCCCAATATGGAGTTTTCGAGGAAATCGTGGCCTGTCAGTTACGGAACGAGGAACAAGAAAGGGTGGTTTGAACAATTGGCGTCCACTATCGACCACTGGCCTCAACTTTATATGAAACAATGGGCCAAATACATTGATCGAATATTGTAAGAATACTCTGAATCAGAGGGCCAATATGTGACTACAGATGTCGCTGTTGTTACCTTTGAAAACAATGAAAAAACTTTCACAGAAAGCAATGAATCGTCTGAGGTGAGTGAAGAAAGACTACCCGCTTTGGAAGCGCTGCTCAAATGCCGCACGGGGGGTACTCTAGTCTTAGGCAAGCCTGGGATAGGCAAAACAACCGTTCTGGGCCGTTTCATGTTGGAACAAGCCACTAGGGCAAAAGAAAATGAAGCCTCCTTAATCCCTGTCCTAGTTCATTTGAAATTGCTGAGCCGATCTGCGAACATAGTCAATTTGATCATCTCGTCCATTAGCCAATACGGAACAAACTTCACTGAAGATCTGGTCAAAGGAGCCCTGATATCTGGTAAATTAATATTACTATTCGATGGCTTAAACGAACTCCCGTCCGAGGACGCTGAACGAGATTTGGCACGATTCCTCCAAGAGTTTTCGAATTCCATGCCAATGATCTTTACCAGCCGTTATCGCAAAAATGTCGGCTTCCTGAAGATCAAGACACTGTTGAATCTGCAACCATTGTCTAGAAGCCAGATCGATCTATTTGTACGAAACTTTGCAGGCTCCAACGTACAAGGAATGATTTCTGAGTTGCGGGATCTATCGCCGAACTTGACCCAGAATCCGTTCCTTCTTGAAAGGTTGTGTGGAGTTTTCAGGAAAGAGAATCGTATACCTCATAATCTAGGGACTATATTCAGAGAGTGGGCCGACGACTACACATCATACACGGACCAGGAACTCAGGGGGGATCTAAATTATAGACGGATGTGGAAGGAGTTGCTCAGCCAACTGGCTTACCGGATGATCCAAGGGAATGCGCCAAACTTCTTGCTAACGAATGTCGATAGACAAAAGGCAGTCCATATTCTCACTAACTACCTCGAAGAAGAAAAATGGGGTGGTCCCCGTGAATCTGCGGAAAAATTTCTCGACGACTTTCTAAAGTACAACATACTCGAAAAGGATACTGACGGATCTATCGGATTCCCGCATCAACTGTTGCAGGAATATTTCGCTGCTGAGTACCTCTTAGGATTACTACCCTCTCTGGCTGATGACGATCTCAGAAGTAATTGGTTGAATTATCCCAAATGGACTGAACCAATTTGCTTAGTGGCGCAGCTTTCAGAAGATTATGGATTGCCATCACGATTGCTGGAACTGGCCTACCAGGTAGATATGGTGTTAGCGGCTAGAATTGCGGGCGCTGTCAAAGCCGAGTTTCAGGAAAAGACTATTGCGTCATTGTGGAGCCAGGATTTTCCTGAAAGGGTTAAAATTTACTTATTAGGAGAAAGTAGGGCTGAAGGTGCCATCCCATTACTTGAAGCGGAACTAAGAAACCGTAACCCTACGGTTAGAGAAAGCGCAGCCGTGGCCCTAGGTATGACCGGTTTAGCTCTGGCAAGCCTGCCCCTATCCCGGGCGTTATTTGACGATTATCCGTCGGTTCCTGAGAACGCCGCTGACGCAATGCTACTTATTGATATTGCCCCCGCAGCCGACATACTCCTAGGCGCTCTTGGGAGTCGGAATTCGAAAGCTCGCTGGGGTGCAGCCAAATCGCTGAGAGGCCTGAACAGCGAACGTGTGATATCAGCCTTAATAAAGGTCTTGAATGACTCTGATGGCAATGTAAGACACAAGGCCGCAGAGTCGCTAGGTGTCATTGGCAGTGAAGACGCTCTAGAACCACTGATCCATCTCTTGTCCGACCCTAATTGGCACGTTGTAGGAGGGGCAGGCGAAGCCCTAGGGCGTATTGGGAGCCCCCTAGCAGAAGAACCGTTACTGGAATGCTTATTCAGGGATCATCCTTTAATTAGAGAGAGCGCCGCTAGAGCGTTAGGTCGTCTGGGAAGTAAGAAAGCACTTGATATCCTCATCGGTCAACTAAGGAGTGCAAATCCCGTTACACGCCGTAACGCTGCTTGGGGGCTGAGAGCGTTTGATACCGAGGATAGTGTTGATCCACTCAGTGGCGCCCTACGAGACAATGAACCGTCAGTCAGGGCGACTGCGGCAACAGCTCTAGGCGACATGGATGCAGGCAAATCCTTCCCACATTTAATTAGTCTACTTGATGATCCGGAACCCTCGGTAGCCTTAGCTGTTTTAGAATCACTAGGAAAACTTGGCAAAGTGGACGCTGTAAATACTCTCAATGAATTGCTCAGCCGCACTGATAGCAACAGTCCTTTGTATGTAAGAATTCTCAAGACACTATCGATGCTTGGTTCACCCCAAGCAGTGGCTAGTCTCATCGACATTCTGGCGAAAGCCAGAGAACCCCAAAAAATCCGATTGTCTCTTTTCCTAGGTGAACTTGGATGTGAAGAAGCTAGGGAATCGCTTCTTGCGATGTTGAAACACCAAACCTGGCTTATACGAAAAAAGGCTGCTAAGTGCTTGGGGACAAACGGTGATCAATGTCTTATCGAACGTCTTCGACCGTTGCTAAGAGAGACTCAGGACTTACTTATTCTGAATCTAATATCTGATCTTCAAAACAAGTTTGGGTGTTACGACCAGAACCTGATTCCATGGGATGTGGAATTTTACATTTTGCACTTGTCAGACTTGCATTTTCGAGGAGAGACAACGGCAGATGAACCATATGTACTATTGTTCCTGGACATAGAAAGAAAGCTGAAACCGCCAAGAATAGACGCCATTGTGTTGTCAGGGGATATGGTTTATCAGGGTTGCGGAGCCATTGGGTACGATCCTCTAGAGCGTTTCCTTGATAAATTGATGAACAGATACGGCATTAGTCGAGATAGATTGGTAATCGTTCCGGGCAATCATGATCTTGACAGGAATTCAGATAGTGACAAGTTTGGTCAGTTTCGGTCGTTCTATTGGAGTGTTAAGAAGAAGGAATATCCTTGCAACTACGATGAACAAGCAACTGTGGAAAAATTTCCCGATCAGAAGGTCATGATCATGGGCCTTAACTCGGCATATGAAGAGGATCGAGATCATCCAAGACTAGCAAGCATCAACCGAACTGCCCTTATTAGAGGGATTGGACAACTTGAGCGCGATATTTTGGATGATAAGTGGCTCAAAATTGTGGTTTGGCACCATCCGCTTTCACAGGAACTAGACGACGGAATCAAGGATCAAAAGTTTATAGAATTACTCCGGGAAGCGGGTTGGCAGATAGCGCTTGTGGGGCATATCCATCGAGATAGCCATGAAAAAATTGGATCATTTCTGACGATTGGAGCCGGAACGTTCGGGGCTCCACCGGAAGAACTCGTTCCAGCTATTCCTTGGCAATATAATTTTATAAGTATACGTGGGAATAAACTGAGTTTACATATAAGGAGAAAAGAAACCGAGACAGGAACGTGGAACGCTCTGAAAGAAATCTTGATTGAGGTCTAACACTGAATAAATCGCATATTACCCTTCTACGCAAAATACCTTTCAACTTGATAACTGGAAAATTGGAAAATGGAAAATGTTCCACGCACTTACTTGGATAGCAAATTTCATTTGGGCCATAGTGGACAATGTGCTCAGATACCATTATGTCAGAGGCAAATATCGTGATGTAATATTGCCGATGGTGGTAATTCGACGTCTTGACACAGTCCTTGAGTTCACCAAACAGGCCGTCCTGGAAATGAAGAAGAGTCATAGCAGGTCATGAATTGCGAGAGATGTGGCAAACGTTCATGACAGGCAATTATTACTATTGTAATGAGCCCCACACGCAATGCCCGGCAACGCCAGTGCCGACGAGATTCCGTGGCCTGAATCACAACAACAAGATATCCTCCGCAACGTCTCCTAAAGGATTATATATCAATAACCTAAGGAGATCATTATGAAAGTATTGGCGATTAACGGGAGCGCTCGAAAAGAAGGGAACACCTCAGCGTTAATCAAATACGTTCTTGCAGAGTTAGAAAAGGAAGGAATTCAGACCGAACTGATAGAATTGGCCGGTAAGAAGGTCAGGGGGTGCATCGCTTGTTATAAGTGCATGGAAAACAAAGACAAAAAGTGCTCAGTAGCCACAGACTATGTGAACCATGTCATTGAAAGGATGATAGAAGCTGACGGAATAATTCTTGGCTCTCCAACATATTTCGCCGATGTTTCAGCAGAAATGAAAGGCCTGATTGATAGATCCGGAATGGTGGCCAGGGCCAATGATAATATGTTCAGATTAAAAGCCGGCGCAGCCGTGGTCGTGGCAAGGAGGGCCGGCTCGATTCACGCCTTCGATACAATAAACCATTTTTTCTTTATCAACGAAATGATTGTTCCAGGATCGATCCACTGGAATGTAGCCTTTGGCCAAAATAAGGGAGAAGTTGAAAAAGACGAAGAGGGAATAGCCGGGATGAAAAACCTCGGCAAAAACATGGCGTGGCTGCTAAAAAGGATCGCTGTTTAATACCCCGGCTGGCCCGATCTGGGCTGCGCATCAATTCAGATAGGTATCCAGATGATTTACTTGTTCAGCGCCTGTCGACGCTCGTGCCAATGTAAGGATTATTCATTAGTAAAAGTTATCCTCCGTTAAAATTGACACATGGGGAGAAAATTTGTCGCCGTGAGTGAGCCTTAGGTGTATATTGTGATAGTGATTCGTTCCATTTGGTTTTAAAAGGGAGATTGAATCATGTCAGAACTAAAGAAACAGGTTTTCATCTCGTTGGCTGGATCCACTGGAATTGAACCTGAAATAGATCTTCCTGGAATAATCGGCGATGAATGGGCAGACCCTGAAGAATTTCTGAATGACTTTTGCTCAGACAATCTTGAAGCTGAAATTGAAGCAAAGAAACACTTCAACTCTCCATTATTTTGACCGACCCTGATATCAAAAAATAGGCTCGGGAGTTCGCTGGAATGGAACCTCAACAAATAATGGTGAAAGCGGTGATTGCTCGGGGAGGGAATAGTCGTGGCGTTTATTTACTTCGGTCACAATTGCCTACTGACACAGCTTTGCGCGATAAAATAATTCTGGCCATCTTTGGTAGTCCTGATATTCGGGAAATTGATGGCCTAGGTGGCGCCACTGTACTAACTAGCAAAGTCGCTATCTTAGGGCCTCCCACCAGACCTGACGCAGACATAGATTACACTTTTGGTCAGGTATCAATAAATGAGGCTCATGTTGATTATTCTGGCAACTGCGGGAACATCTCCGCCGGAGTAGGCCCGGTTGCCATACATTTGGGACTAATCGACAAAAAGGAACCTCTTACTTCAGTTCGCATGCACTTGACCAATTTCAATCGCATACTCAAAGCAGATATACCTGTGATGGATGATGAAGTTGTAATTGAAGGCGCCTATCAAATATCAGGTGTCCCTGGAACCGGCGCACGTATTGAACTTGATTTTTGTGATTCTGCTGGAGCCGCGACAGGTAAAATTTTGCCCACCGGTAATGCGCAGGATACGTTCAAAATAGATGGCATTGGCAACTTGGATGTTTCAATAATAGACTCGGGGAATCCGATAGTATTTGTTAGAGCAATTTCCATAGGCTTAAAGGGGACAGAGAGCCCAAATGAAATAAAGAATTTGCCTGAGAAATTGATTGTTCTTGAGAAAATCCGCTCGATTGCCGCTCAAAGAATAGGATTTGTCGATGACTGGCGTAAGGCTACTGAAGATAGTCCATTCATTCCCTTTGTGGTTTTTTTAAGTGAACCTCAGAATTATACTTCATTTACCACGAAACAAGTAATTCCAGCCGACTCAATTGATATTGTGGCAAGACAGATGCTTGAGCAAAATATGCACGAGGCTTATGCTGGCACTGCGGCGGTGTGTACTGGTACTGCAGCCCGTATTCCCGGCACTGTGGTGAATGATCTTGTTTCCAAATCTATATTTACAACGGAACTCATACGTATTGGAAACCCGTCGGGAGTATTTCCCATTAACACCGTTGTAGAATCAAACCAAGGCGGTATACGTTTAATCAAGGCAAGTTTTGGACGAACTGCTCGCATCATAATGGACGGATACGTATATGTCCGGAAGAGTTTATTAATCTAACAGTTGTCGATTTTGCTATCCCTGGTCAAAACCACGCGATTTATTTTTTCTTCTGATGTTTTCCCCCTTGCCTGAATCAAATCATCGCTTAATTCGCGTTCCAGACGCGAATTAAGCGATGATAGGAATATAGATTGGACATACACAAACAATATTCAATATAAAATGACATAAATTGTTACAACAAATCTATATTAAGGAGCAAATTGGTTTCAAAAGTGTACACTGCCCAAAATAAATTGGCCGACTTCTTCACGGCTGAACCCATTGCAGCTCAAATTCTCTTTCGATAACCATTTTCAGGAGTTTTTGATTTCTTCTAATCTTCAGTCCTTGATAATTTGAATCTTTCCGTAAAAGCTATCCAAGGTAAAACGGAAAGTTCCTGTCTTACCCAAAATGGTGAGAACCAGTAGCCTGTGTACTATTTCACATAGTTCAAAAAAATGCTTGGTCGTTAATCCCAAAACTGTTACCATTGGCCGATAGATTGAGATCTTGAAGTCGTTTAGGCGGTTACCGCCTCAATTGAGGTTTGCCTATTCCGCGTGTTTTCATAGCGATTTTATCATTAAATCTATCAGCGTCGATCACGAACCTCTCATGTGTTCCCTTAGAAATTTCCTCGATTCCGTCGTCCGCCGACAGAGAAAAAGTCAACTTACGCCCCTCTACCCTTTCGAGCTTTCCCTTCACTGTAACGGTAAGTCCCGGTGGTGTTGCGGCAGAATGCGTCAGGCTGACTCCAATACCCACCGTTTGCTCCTTCGGCCAGTCTAGGTGTGGGTTGACGGCCTCGATACATGCCCATTCAAACAGTCCGACCATAAATCCTGTCGCCAATACTTTTGGCATCATCTGGAACTCTAAGGATTCTGGAAACAGGAAAGGCACGGTTTTGTTTTCAGGAACCGTGAACCTGAATTGAAACGTCAAACCTGATCTCAAAGAATCTTTCATGGCAACGCCCCTTTGTTGGAACATTCTTTTTTGAGACAACGATAGAAGTGATATTTTGATAAGTAAAATTAATATATTTAATGAATCTCATTATGATATCTTATTCAGTATGGAATGGCAGCAAATCAGAGGGTTTTATCACGTGGCTCGACTGAGAAGCTTCACAAAGGCCGCCGAAGCCACGTTCAGGACTCAATCCGCATTGAGCCAGCAAATAAAGAGGCTGGAAGAAGAGCTGGATTGTCTGTTGATTGAGAGAATTGGAAGTAGAAAACTGCGGCTCACCGCCGCAGGAGAGAAGTTTTTCGGGTTTGCAGAAGAGGTTTTAGAAAAGTACGAGTCAGTCAGTGAATCGTTGCATGATCTCCAGGGAATTCAAAGAGGTACCCTGAGTGTGGCTGCGCCCTTCACGACCCTCTATCACTTATTCCCTGCAGTTCTCCAGGAGTATCTTGGTCAATTCCCGGAGGTTCAACTAACTATTCTGGACCGCCCACAGAAAATGGTAATTGAGCTTGTCAGGAGCGGTGAGGTAGATTTCGGGTTTGTTCTGGAGTCTGCGGCGCCCCATGACCTCATCTCATGGCGATGGGAAAAGGTGGATACAGTCTTGATAGTTCCGTTGGGACATCCTTTGACTTTGCTGAAAAGAGTGACCTTGGATGATGTGGTCAAGTATCCCCTTATCCTGAACCCCAAGAATCCACCGCATACGGGTCGCCTTGACGTAGAAGAACGACTCCAGGGGCTTGGTCTGAACTATCGAGTGGTTATGGAGTCTTCCAACGTAGATCTGAGTTCTCTTTATGTAGAGATGGGGCTGGGCGTATCCTTTGCCACCATAGTCCAGAATCTCTCTATTCTAAAACAGAGAAAATTGGAGTTTATAACCCTGGGTCACTATTTTGACTCGGACTACCTCACCATAATCGCCCGCAAAAGCAGAACGCTTGCCTCGTACAAAACCGCTTTCTTGAGTCTCCTAATAAAAGGCGACAGCCTAACGGCTTGGGCCAGTTGAAAGTGACTTTTGCGTGCTCTCTGTATGTTTATAGCACAACCGCCTGTCGGGGCGGCCTGTCGTTAATGTCTTTGTGGCGGCGCTGACATCTGGGCGAAGGAAAGTGTTTTTTGTTACCTTCGCATAAGAAATTTTTCTGCTTTTGAATGTTTTCGCTGTTGGCTTGAAACCTGTTAGATTTTACGGTGTCGGCCATTACGAATCCGGAGATTTCCGGTTGGAAAATAAATCGGCAGAAGCCGAAGCGCCTCAGATTCTTTAATCTTGCCAAACTTCCATTCATCGAATTCTGTTAAACCCGCCACCGCAACAGTGGGTTTAGCTTTTTATGGGCTAAACTCAACCTAGTCTAATCCAAGAACTTGCCCCAACCTCATATTTCCCATAGTCTTCTCTTGACACCCTCTGCGGTCATGTCTTATATAGCCCCAACTCATATTCTTGGCGGAATACGATTACAATTTCGAGGGAGGAACGGACATGACAAAAGCTGAAATGGTGGACAAACTTGCAGAGAAGGGCCAGATGACGAAAAGACTCGCTTCAGAATCGATCGATCTGGTCTTTTCAGCTATTTCCGACGTGTTGGTTGCGGGCGACGAAATCTCATTGCCAGGCTTCGGAAAATTCTCCGTGATTGTCAGACAAGCTCGGACAGGTTTGAATCCCCGCACCCAGGAAAAACTCAACATCCCGGAAACCAAAGTTCCAAAGTTTACCGCAGCAAAGGCCCTCAAAGAATCGATAAAGTGATCTTTGATTTCCAAAGATTTGCCTTGAAATAAATAGACCTTTTCATGTGGACTGTTCCAGCGTCAGGGCATTGGGAGACAATTGAGGGGAAGGTCGGGTTTGAGGTCTCAGAGTGAGATTTTCCATCCCCTTGGAGGTTTCTAGGAATTGTCACGCGCGCACTTACCGGATGAGCCAGGAAACATACGCGGTGTCCATCACGGTGTCAGTGAAAAGTATCTCGACCGCTACCTGGCTGAGTTTTCATACCGCTTCAACCGCCGGTATTGGGATTCTCAGATCTTCAATCGTACCGTCATTGCGTGCGTGTCTACCTCGACAGTAACTTTTACGGAGCTAAGGGCATGGTCCAATCCTGAAATACTCTGCCCATTTAATCCGAAATCATCCAGGACGATCCGGGTCAACTCCTGTCTTTGTCCTACGGGCCACATATTGGGGATACCAATGGTTGAGCCACAGTCCCGACCCGATCAAACCCAGGGATACCGCCTGATAGCCGATCCCGCCTTCCCACCAGCCGTAAGTTTTCGCCCCGCTCATGCCCGCGGCGATTAGAAATATCACCATCCACATTAGCGAGAGGGTCCAACAATTCCGGTAGAAAACTGGGGATGCCTGCCGCTCGGGGGGCACAGTCTCTCGGGCATATTGCAGGACAAAAGGTTTGCCCAGGAAAATAGACACGCAGGCGATGGCCGCCAGGCTCCCGTTGGTCAGGATATCCAGGTTTTTGATCACCCAGAAGTTTTCAAATAGCACCACCATGACTAGGTTGAAGCCGAAAAAGAACAGCGAGCCCCAGGTCAGGATGAACCCCTTGGACAGCTGTTTGTAGCCCATGACCAGCACCAGGGCTAGGGCTGCGATTATGGCGGCCTTCAACCTGAACAGGGATGGCCCGGAAATAGCCCCAAAAACAATCCAGGGCAGGAAGCCTAGCAGAATGCTTAGAATCTCTCTCATTTTTGATGAAACCTGAACCGAGGTTTAAGTCTATTGTGGCATGGGGAAAATCATCAAAACCCCACCTCAAAACTGCGAGGTCGTTCCGAAAAAGATGCAAAAGGCTGACCCCGGCGGCCAGTATCCCAAGTCTCCGGTCTCTACAACCTCTTTGGATGTTTCTTCCAATGGAGAATTGACAGGAATAGAGAAATAAATTTCATCGCCCCAGGTATTAAGAGACGCCGTCAAAGGCAATACCTCAAATATCTTCCGGGCTGTGAGGCTATCATTCAGATCAGCCATCATAGACATCTTTCCGATGTTAATCTTCATGATCATACTTTCTTTGTCGCAACCTATCTCAATTATATTTTATCATATAAGGATTGGCTGGTCTGTTTGGAATTTGAATTGTCTTGCGTTGTATCGTCAGTCGCTAATCGAAAAGGAAGATTAAAGGTCTGAGAAAAAATCGACGGTGGCATAACTGTATAAGATTCTTTAAACGAATCAGAATAAAAGCGGCGGCGATGACGACAAAGACAAACATTATATTCGTCTCTTATTACCGTCACATCAAATCCTTCGTCCCAGGTCAATACCACGCGTCCGTGATTTTGATTCTAATACTTGCTTTATCTGAACCACATCCGCGTGGAAACAGCGTTATAGGCGCGAATTAAGGGATGATCCAACTACGATGTTGTGGATGAATGATGCTGAGATTAGAATTGCGGTATCTCTTCAAGCGGAACTGCCGCTTAAAAAATGAAAGTTATCCGGAACCATATATAAGTCTGGCGTTTTATGGCTTCTCAATGAAGCCGTAGACTTGCTAATTTTGGATAGGTCGTTTCTAATTGGCTGCCATTGATTGAAATGGGCGAATCCACAATCAACTTCACTACCACTGATCGGGAAAATCATGCGCATAGTCATCGCTCCAGATTCGTTTAAAGGTAGTCTTTCAGCTCTTCAGGTAGCAAACGCCATAGAAACGGGCCTGTTAAAAGTGTTTCAGTCCGCATCGATAGTAAAAATTCCAATTGCCGACGGCGGTGAAGGGACAGTCGATGCAATGGTCGCTGCAACAAATGGAATCGTTCGCCAATGTTACGTTCAGGGACCGTTAGGAGATAAGATAAAATCGTTTTGGGGTATTCTTGGGGATGGGCAGACGGCCATTATTGAAATGGCCGCCGCATCAGGACTAACTTTGCTCCCTGATGACAAAAGAAATCCTAGGATTTCTTCATCGTATGGAACCGGACAGCTCATAATTAAGGCTATGGATTATGGATGCAGGAAAATAATTGTCGGATTGGGAGGAAGCGCTACTAATGACGGTGGATCAGGAATGGCCACTGCTCTAGGGGTTAGATTTTTAGATTCTAGCGGGAACGAGCTTGCTTCTGGTGGAGCAGCATTATCTGACCTGAAACACATTGATCTTTCAGGAATAGACAATCGCATCAAGGACACCTCAATATTGGTGGCATGTGATGTTGACAATCCTTTGTTTGGCCCAAATGGGGCTTCAGAAGTCTACGGGCCCCAGAAAGGCGCTTCGCCAGAAGATGTAATCGAACTCGACAACGCATTGAGGGTATTTGCAGAAGTGGCTCGCACTTTCACGGGAAAAGATGTCGCTGAAAAACCTGGAGCCGGCGCTGCCGGAGGAATGGCGGCTGGATTAATGTATTTTACCAACGCAGTATTAAGGCCGGGCATAGAAATCGTAATAGAAGCAACTGGAATGGAAGAATCGGTGAAGAATGCTGAACTGGTAATAACAGGGGAAGGTAAAACAGATGCGCAGACATCATTTGGAAAGGCTCCAATTGGTGTGGGTGAATTGGCACAAAAATATAACAAAGTTGCGGTCTGCTTGTCGGGAAGTTTGGGCGATGGCGCAGAGGCCATTTTGGAACATGGAATTCACGCATTGTTAAGCATAACGCAAGGGCCAATTAGTTTAACTGAGTGCATGTTACAAGCTGAATCACTTGCCGAAAAAGCCGCTTTTAGACTTGCTTTGGCGCTGAAAGCCGGGATGGAACTTTCGAACGGACGGGCAACAGAAGAAGCGCGGGGCCGGCTATAATCCAGTCACAAGATCGCATCAGCGGGCTAGGGCCTGAACGTGGGCGGCGCCTATTCCCAGATCTTCAGGGAGACTGTTGATAATCCCCTCTGTTGTGTTTAAAGCTTGTGTTTCTTAGAATCGACTGACGGCGCTGAATTTTGATTATTACTTTCATTTTCGTAATTTGGTCACAATTTTTACGATATATTCGATTGCGCTGGCCCTGATTTCCTGTTCGCGACAAGGAATGCAGTTCTTTGTGATGACGGCTATCAGCAATTTCTCTCCCTGTCCATTGGCGCTTTCTGATCAAAAATCGGTTGGCCGACATAGTTACTCGTGTCTACAAAGAGGATCGCTCGGCGCGGGGTACATGGCGAGATACATTGCGAAGAATATCGTAGCTGCCGGACTGGAGAATGACTGTCTGGCGCAGTTGGGGTAATGCATAGGGCTAGTTGACCCGGTCTCGGTGATGGTGAAAATACGTATGGGACGGGAAAATTATCGCAGGACGCTCTGTCGGCGCTTTTGCGAGAGGTATTCCCGCTCTCGCCTAAAGGCATCATTGACCACCTGAAGCTACGGCAGTCAGTCTATCTAAAGACGGCGGCGTACGGGCACTTCGGTCGCAGCGATGTAGAATTTACATGTGAACGTGTGGACGCTACGGACGAGTTGCAGGCGAAGGTTTGAACGCAACAGCCCGTTTGACGCTGATATTAGCAAATGAGGCGAGGGCGGCCCAGCGCCGCCCTAACGAAGAACGATCGCAGTCTATCCGTCAACGTTGAAATAAAATGAGTTAATTTATTGCATTGATATATATCGGCATGATATATATCAATGCAATAAAAGGAGGCCTCATGGATATTCAGTCGGTTCTGCTCGGTTTTCTCGTGCGCAAGAGCATGACGGGGTATGATCTGAAGAAAGCCTTTTCGATATCTTTCGCCTTTTTCTCGGGCCTGAGCGACGGAACTATCTATCCAGCTCTCAAGAAAATGGAACAGAACGGCCTGATCTCGAAACGTTTGGAGATTCAGGATGGGACCCCTAACCGCAAAATCTACACAATTACCGAGGCCGGCAGAAAATCTTTCCTCGAATCATTGAAATCACCGTTGGCCCTTGAGCAGCCCAAAAGCTCTTTCTTGATGAGGCTTTTCTTCTTTGCTGACATTACTCCCGAAGAGCGAAAGGAAATCACTACCAGGCAACTTGATTCCGTGAATCAGGTTCGTAGACGGTTAGAGGCTGCTCGGCCCCAAGTCCAGGCCCATGCGGACCGCTTTCAGTACTTGTGCTTCGACTTCGGTCTTTGTGTTTTTGACGACATGGCTCGCAATCTGTCCCAGATAATCGACGCATTGGACGAAGATCAGGATGAGAGAGTGAAATGAACATTTTCTTGAGGAAACAACAATGCCAGGCCTAACCAAGTTTCTACGAATTTTTCTCTACATCGCGCCATTTCCTGCACTGGTTTTTTTCCAAGTGTGGACCTCTCTCGGAAGAGATACCCATAGCTTATTGATCGCAGCCTGCGCGATGTTTATTTACTGCCTGTTTGTTCTGGGGCTCGCCGCGCGTTTCGACAAGCCGAGCTATTTTCACTCGACAATTTGTGGCTATTTCCTGGCGCTGACCTTGTCTCTGGCTTTGTGGCCCGAGACAACCGGGGAGATCATCACCGAATATGCGGTGACCGGGATTTACCTCTGCCTGTTCATAGCGGCTTTCTTTCCTCCGATCCTCGGTATGGACCCGTTTACATATCACTTTGCCAAGAAATCAGCTCCCAAAGCGGTGTGGAGCAGCCCGATCTTTTTGACCATCAATAGAATTATGACCTTTGTGTGGAGTGGCGTCTTCGCTACATGCGCTATACTTAGCCTGTATCCCTCGGTTGTTACGCGTGCCGTGGTCCCGATTGTCATAATCGTCGGTGCGATGCTTTCCTTCAATCGCCAGTTTCCCCGGTATTACCTGAAACGCCTAGGCTTACCCCCGTTAGCTGACCAGCGCGGGTCTCATCTCCTTTCCAAAAAAGATCCAGCTTCCCTTGCGGACTGTGGACGGGTTCGTTGCTCGTCGGCCACGACTCTTGACGCCCCTTGTACGAACCAGCCCCGGAACTCAGTGGGAAGAAACACAATGCCCACACTTCAATTACAACCCAAAAGGAGAAGTACCATGAAGGTTATCGCTTTCAACTCAAGTCCGAGAGGTCACGGGACCAGCAAGACCCGGTTATTGCTGGATGCTTTGGTCAAAGGTATGCGTGAGGCCGGCGCAGATGTGGAGACGGTTCACCTTCGTGAGAAGGTAATCAGGAATTGCATCGGTTGTTACACGTGCTGGACCAAAACCCCCGGGATGTGCGTCCACATGGATGACATGACCAATGAACTGTTCCCTAAATGGCTGAAGGCTGATATTGCGGTATATGCGACACCGCTGTACCATTTCACGATGAATGCCACCATGAAAGCTTTCATTGAACGTACTCTTCCGGTCTTGGAGCCATTCCTTGTCCAACATGACGGGAAGACGACCCATCCACTGCGGCAGACGCCGCCACTAGCAGTAGCCTTGTCCGTCGCGGGCTTCCCGGAATCAACCGTTTTCACTCAACTGTCTTCATACGTGAGATTCCTGTTTGGCGAGAGGCTTACGGCGGAGATCTACCGTCCGGGGTCTGAAATGATGACGCTGCCGGAATTTTCTGAAGCAACCAAGGCTATTCTTGAAGCAACAGAGGAGGCCGGGCATGAACTGGTAGACTCTTTGAGAGTTTCTGAAGCGACGATGGAGCGTATTACGAAGCCTATCATGGATGTTGATCCCATGGCGAGACTGGCGAATGTCTTTTGGAAATCTTGTATTCAAGAGGGATTAACGCCCAAAGAGTTTCATCAGAGGAATCTGCCGCCGCGTCCCGATTCCATTGAAACGTTCATGATGATCATGTCGATGGGCTTTAACGCAGAGTCCGCAGCGAGTGTGAGGGCTGTCATGCAGTTCAACTTCTCCGGAGCGCTTCCGGGGGACTGCTTCTTTAAGATTTCGAATGGGAAAATCGAGGCTCACGAAGGGATCACTGAAAATCCAGATTTGACCATAGAGTCGCCTTTCGATCTTTGGATAGATATTATGGCCGGTAAAGCTGACGGGCAGAAGATGTTTCTAGACCAGGAGTACAGGGCCATCGGTGATTTGTCCTTGTTGATCCGCATGAGGGATCTTTTCGGTAAACCACAGAAGTAAAGTCAGGATGGCAGGGACGCGCCGGTACTCATTTCGAATTAAAACAAAATTGAATCGAATCATTCTGATGCCTGTAGGTTACAGATATCCCGTTGAAATGTTAAAAGTAAAATTGAAAGAACTCACACAGTGACAACTGTTCCCCAAAAATGCACAAATGCAATTGTCGTTGAACTCAGGACATATGGCCTATGTATCAATAGGCTTGAAACTTGACGATCTATTTCATTCATTGTATTTTCTAAAAGGATACGCTGTAAAGATTGATGATTCTACCTATGAAATAGTGGGTTCAACTCCCATCCTCGGCTGCAGTCATTTGTCTGAAATGGGAAGTCTGCCCTCTAATCCCAATCTTGCTTTCTACCTAGACTACACAAGGAAAGGACGGCAGTGAGCGAAGACGAAACAAGAATGTCGTTTTTCGATCATCTTGAAGAACTGAGGAAGAGATTAATTCGAGGCGTTATAGGAATAGGCGTAATTTTCCTCGTTTGCCTGGCCTTTTCTGAAACGCTTTTCAGCTTCTGGGCGGCTCCGGTAATAAAACTATTACCCAAAGACGCATCTCTGGTTTTCACCAGTTTGCCGGATCCTTTCTTCGTGTATCTAAAAGTTGATTTTATAACGGCCCTCTTTGTGGCTTTACCATTCATACTGTACCAAATCTGGCTGTTTATAGCTCCGGGGCTGCTTGAAAAAGAGCGCAAGCTTTCAGTTCCTTTTGTTTTTGCTGCGACCTGTCTGTTCTTTTTGGGAGCGGCGTTCGCATATTTTATCGTATTCCCGGCCGCGTTCAAATTTTTTCTGGGTTATTCGACCGCAGAACTCAAACCTATGATCGCAATCAGGGAATATGTTTCCCTAGTGATGGTTCTGATGCTTTCGTTCGGTTTGGTTTTTGAGACCCCAATAATTATAGTGTTTTTGGGATTACTTGGAGTGGTGGACAGCGCCTTCTTGAAGAAGGGTCGGAGATACTTCATTGTATTGGCCTTCATTATAGGAGCTATCTTGACTCCAACTCCGGATGTTATAAATCAATCTCTTATGGCTATCCCACTGTTGCTGTTTTATGAAACCGGCATTTTTATCCTTGGGCTCATAGAGAAAAAACGGCGTCGGGAAGCCGAGGCGGAAGAAGTTGAAACTGAAATTGACAAAGAGTGATATTATTCACACCTTATGACTAATGAGTTTTTTAAGGCTAACAAAGGACCAAGAGATAAAGCCTGATTGAGCGACCAAGAACAAGGACTAACTTACAGAGGGCTCGTAGTAATAACTTCGAGTCCTGTTTTTATGTGAAAAAGACGGAGTAACCATTTGCCGGGAACAACTTTGTACCAACCTGGGGTTTATATAAACGTATCTGCGACGGGACAGAGATTCAGTCAATTTGCCACTCTCTTGCGAGCCCTGGTAGTGCGGGACGTGACCAGCCGCTACAGGCGATCATCTCTGGGAATGTGGTGGGCGTTTATCCAACCCCTGGTTCTGATGCTCCTTTTTAATATGTTGAGAGGTTTTGTAAACATTCCAAGTGACGGGGTCCCGTACATTCTGTTCAGCTATACCGGACTGGTCCCATGGACTTTTTTTACCAACGCTATAGCTGCTTGTGGACCAAGTATTATCCAAAACGCTGAAATCATAAAAAAAATATCAATGCCGCGCGAAGTTTTTCCTCTTGCGGCCGTCTTCGCTACTCTTTTTGATTTTGCAATGTCCGCGATCATACTGGCTCTATTATTGATATGGTACAAGGTATCAATAGGCTTGGTAATCCTGTGGATTCCAGTTTTGCTCGTTTTGATGGTCGGAACCTCGTTCGCTATAGGAATACTGATCGCCGGGCTGGGGACATTCAGGAAAGATTTCATTTTTGCGACTCCGTTCCTGACTCAGGCATGGTTGTTTATAACTCCGGTAATTTATCCTCTAAGCAGCGTTCCGGAAAGTTGGCGCTCTTTTTATATGTTGAACCCAATGGTCGGAATAATAGAAGGTTTTCGTTCCGTACTAATTAAGGGCCAATCTCCGGAACTGGAGCCCCTGATTCTTTCCGCCATAATGATGGTTGTGATCATGAGTCTATCTTGGCCGCTATTCCGAAAACTTTCAGACTATTTTGCCGATGTATTGTAAAGTTTGCCCATGTCTAGCGATGTAACCATAAAAATAACGGGATTGTGGAAAAGATACGGTCTGCCTGTGCCTCGGTTCGTCCAAAGGGGATTGAATCTGATCAAAAGGAGGAGTTCCGGCTACCAGGAAGAACGTTGGGCCTTGAAAGACGTGAACCTTGAGGTCCGCAGGGGAGAGACTCTGGGAATTGTCGGGCGAAACGGCGCTGGAAAAAGCACTCTACTAAAAGTGCTGGCTGGCGTCACAACTCCCACTAAAGGAAGGGTTGAAATATTTGGCAGGATTTTTCCCATGATTGAACTCAACGCGGGGCTTCACACTGAACTGACAGGTAGGGAAAACGTCCGCCTCCTGGGCGCTGTAATGGGGCTCTCTAAAACGGAAATCGAGCGCATCCTGCCTGAAGTCGAAGATTTCACCGAACTTGGTGAATGGTTTGACGAACCAGTCCGAATGTATTCGAGTGGTATGCTGAGTCGACTGGGGTTTGGTGTCGCCGTAAACATAAAGAGCGATGTCGTGTTGATCGATGAAACATTTGCTGTTGGGGACCTGAAATTCCAGAATAAGAGTTTTGCGCGGGTCAAAGAAATGCGTGAAAGCGGCGCAACCATACTATTGGTAAGCCACAGCCTCGAAACACTTCAATTTGTGGCAAAGCGCGGAATATTACTGGAACAAGGGTCGATTATATCTGACGGTACAGCTCTGCATGCGATAAACGCGTATGAGACCCTGGTGTTTCGTTCGGAACAAAAACGTCTGGAACATCGAGTCAGAAGTCGTATCTCAAGTGAAGACGTCAACATTTTTGGGGCACGGATGTTTGACGAAAATGGGGATACTTTGAAAGAACTCCATGCAGGACACCCCTTTGGAATTGAAGTTGATCTTCAGATCAACCGGGACCTAGAGCATCCAATGTTTTCGCTCGGTATTCTTAACGCTGCGGGAATACTATGTAAATGGAACGTTTCAAAAGAGGATGGCCTGACAGGACCAGGACCAAAGAATCATTACATTCTCAAAGCGTGGTACCCTGAAAATAATTTGTCCACTGGGGCGTATGAGGCTCATTTTGCGACGAGGGACGCCGCTTCCTTTGAAACCCTTGAAAGAATCGCCGGTATAGTAACTTTCTCTGTAATAGGGCCCGAGAGATCCAGAGGTATTGTCCGCGGGAAAGTTGACTGGCGGCTAATACCATTCGATGAAGGACGTCACAGAGGTCGGCCTGATCAGTTGAATCCGAGGAGTGGTTCGCAGGAACGGGCCCATGACTGATCCGCTCGCCCATTCCTGGAACCGGCTCATGAAGTGGCGCTCTGAATGTTTCAAACGGTTTGGCGCTGTGCACGGGTTCCGAATTGTTTCTCCGCAAGAGGAAATCACAGCTCTCCTGCTACCTGACTCAAGGGTTCTCGACATCGGCGCGGGAGCGCATAAGCCTTTGGAAAAATCGATCAAGGCTGTCACGCCATTCTATTATTGTCTCGACACTGACCCAGACGGAGTCTTCGATTTTCGTTCTTTTTCCGACATGCCTGATGATTTGTTTTTTGACTTGGTGATAGCAAATCAGGTCCTGGAACACCTTGAAGTTCCGGATGCGGTAAATGTAGCCGCAATGACTTTGTCAAGACTGGCGGAAAACGGCAAATTCATAGCGACTGTGCCAAATGCCGCTCATCCGGTTCGTCAGCGGGATATTTCACATATCACACCGTGGGCGGCGAATGATCTGTATAGCTTACTGAAACACGTCGGCTTTGAAATAAAAAATGTAGCCAGGTACAACAAATTTCCATTGACTGATGACCCTCTTAAACGATGGATAGTCGAAACCGTTTGCCAGGAATTTAGAGTCGATTGGTGTGACAGTATAATGGTTACCGGTGTCAAGCCTGTTGGTGGCGCAACCATGTTGAAAGATAAGTGATCGATGGAGGGAACGGCTAGACATATTGAATTGTCTATTGACTCGAAGGTATACAGCGTTGAGGTGATACAAAGAGTAGTTCAGCCTGTGGAAGCGCCTAGAATAATAATTGTTTCCCATATTGTGAATGGTATGGGAACAGAATTGCTCGAAGCCTGTCTTGATGGCGTGAGACACTTCACACCAGAAGACCATGAGGTCTGGGTAATTGACAACAATTCTCCCAGAGAAAACCTGAACCGGCTACTGGATCGAAATGATGTTAATGTTGCCCTGAATCGCGTTGAACCAGTTCCACCAGATGCCGGTAACTCTTTCGCAGGGGCTCCGGAGAAGCAGGATCAGAAGAATTGGGGCAGTTACGCCAACGCCATCGGCCTCGAGATCGGGACAAGACTCATAGATCCGTCGACCAGGTATTTGATGCTGATGCACATGGATACTTGCCCTTGCCACCGTGGATGGTTGACGTTCCTGAGATCCAAAATTGACAGTCATGTGAAGGCTTCAGGGGTACGCATGGACAAATCCCGGACGGCCGAAGGCGTGCTTCACGTTCTGGGGTATATGGTGGATTTCAAAGTATTCAAAGATCTGGGGCTAAATTTTTTCCCCGATCTTCCTCGATTGGATGTTGGGGACAATGTGACAGTAAGGCTACGGGAAGCCGGTTATGGAATCTTTTCGTGCAACAACACATTGTGGTCGCCTGAGCTTGATGATGAAATTCCATGTTCTTCTCCGTTGAAGGGTTTGCTAATAGACAGGTCTTTTGACGATGAAGGGAACGTTATCTTTTTACACTTGGGCCGTGGTGTCCGCAGATCAACTGGCGAACACAAAGCCGGCGTGAACGTGGAAAAATGGCTCGACGTCATTCACAATTCACTGCTAACAGTTTAGAATGTCTGAACCCGGTCCTCCGGTCGATCCCAAGACTTGAGCTTGTTCTGACTGTTTCTGTCCATAAGATATGAATCGATCCATAAGCATTGAAAAATCCCGCGACATTTCTTATTCCCTTCGGCGCTATTATGTCGACGAGTTTCATTTGAGGCAGGCGGTATCACTCAAAGCCGGTTCAAGCACACTTGATCTTGGTGGTAACCGAACTGCAAAAAGAGGACAGTTTGACATAGAACGATTTGGGCTGGATGTCACTTACGCAAACCTGTCTCTGGCCAAGAAACCTCATGTCGGGACGGACGCCGCCAGACTGCCTTTTAGAGAAGAAAGTTTCGACTATGTGATTTGTTCCGAGCTTCTTGAACATGTGCCGGATCCCGTATCTGTCATACGAGAAATTCATTATGTGCTCAAGAGACGGGGAGTCGTAGTGATTTGCTCACCATTCAACTTTCCCATACATGGGGACCCGAGCGATTACGGCAGGTACACAAACTTCTACTGGAAGGAAGTCCTTGAGTCCTGTGGGTTTGGCGATATCGTTATCGAATTTCAAGGGGGTTTTTGGAGTGTTATGGCTGACATGAGCCGGCACTGGTTATATTCGAAGACGAGAGAATGGGGAAAGGAACGGGCGATAAGCCTTGAGGTTATAGGCCGTGTTCTAGGTATGCTTAAACGTAAGGCTATCACGCTGGATATCCGGCGCAATCAAGTTGTGAGAAAGGAATCAATGAATTATACTACAGGGTTTGGAGTAAGAGCATGCAAACTTTGAAAAAACTAAAAGTGTGTCTCACGGGTGGAGATGGCATTGGCTGGGCAATTGACGAGGACCTGAGACTGACTGCGCTCGCCTTGGAAGGGATAGTGGATTTCGTTGACCTGGAAGAGAGTGAAGTCGTCCATTTGGCCTGGTGGGAACATCTCAATCTTTTGCCCCCCGACAAATTAAAAGGAAAGTGGATAGTTTGCCACGTTCCTGGAGAACCGTTTCGCTATTTTTCTGTTCCACGGCACCGTCATGCCGTTCCGATGATTTCCACTTGGATTGCGAGGAACTCTCAGGCGAGGAGCCAATTGGAATCGATCGGAATCAGGAGTGAACTGGTCCCATACGCTATTGATACGAGCGTTTTCAGACCGTTGTCCAAAAACGATCACGAATTGGCGCAGCTCAAGAGTGATTATGGTATTCCGTCTAACTCTTACATTATTGGTTCATTCCAGCGAGATACGGAGGGACAGGATCTGGCTAAGCCAAAGCTGGTGAAGGGCCCAGATATTCTTTTGGAAATTCTGACTCGTCTAAAACACAGGGGATCACGAATCCATGCTTTGCTTGCCGGTCCTAGGCGCCACTGGCTCATAAAACAGCTTAGATCAAGGGATATTCCATTAACATATGTGGGGAAGGAAATCGAAACGGACGATATCCAGATCAATTCCCTTTCACGTGATGATCTTAATGTTCTTTATAACCTGGTTGACTTATATGTGGTTAGTAGCAGATCGGAAGGAGGTCCTCACTCCATTCTCGAGGCGGGCGCTTCTAAAACCAAATTGTTAAGCTCCAGGGTTGGTTTGGCCGCAGACGTTCTTGAGCCGGCTTGCATTTTCGACAATCCTCTCGAAGCTTCCGACATCATAGAATGTGATATTGCAGAAAACCACCTGTCTCATTTGGTAGATGGGTTCCATGAGAGAGTTCTGGATAAACACTCCCCAACGTCCTCGGCCCCAATTTTGAGAAGCATATACGAACAGATAGCTATTTCTTTGGGGAAAACCGACGCCTTGCCTGAAAGGGCCATAACGATCAAGAGCCCCAATCCATTTATCAGCGAGAAAGCGTCGACCTCGAAATCTCAATCGAAATTCACAATTTGCCTTTGGCATAGTTTCTATGAGCCCCCGTATGGTGGTGGCAACCAGTTCATGATGGCCCTCAAGAAGGCGTTGTTGGGCCTTGGTGTGGACGTCCGGGAAAATGAGCTGGATGAATCTATTGACGCATATATTCTTAATTCAGTTCATTTTGACGTCGAACGTTTTCTTGAGTTCAGCAAGAGTCATCGCCTGAATGTAGTCCACAGGATAGATGGACCCATTCACCTTATCAGGGGTTATGATCGTGAAAAAGATGAACTGTGTTTTAACCTGAATCAAAAATTCGCGTCAGCTACTGTGCTTCAATCTGCCTGGACTTTTCAGCGAATTGCGGACATGGGATACACACCCGTAAGCCCCACGATCATACACAACGCCGTTGATGACGAAATCTTTAACTCGAATGGGCGAGTCAAATTTGACCGGTACCGAAAAGTTCGACTTATTTCGACAAGTTGGTCAAACAATCCGCGTAAAGGCGGACCTGTTTATAAGTGGATTGAAGATAATCTGGAGTGGGATCGTTTCGATTACTCTTTTGTTGGTAACGTTTCAGAGAAGTTTGAACATATAAAACACATACCGGCTGTTCCGTCACAAGACCTGGCTGATTTGCTCAGGAATCACGATATTTATATCACAGCCAGCAAGAACGACCCCTGTTCCAACGCTCTTATTGAAGCGTTGTCCTGTGGCCTTCCTTCATTATATTACGAGGATGGCGGACACCCTGAACTGGTGTCAGCGGGAGGTCTCTCGTTTCGTACCGAGGACGAGTTATTGGAGCAACTTGAGAATATGGTTGATAACTATGAAATGTTTCAAAGCCTGATCACAGTGTCTCGATTGAATGAAGTGGCTGCCAAATACTTGAGCATAGCTAGAGAAATTGCTGCATGAACCTCCGGATTGGTCTGTTCTTTACCAGAGGGGTATCGCTGAAAACATGGGACATGGTGGGAAACCTGGATCGAGAAGTCGCTGTTTATCGGCGAATGATCCAGGACATGAACGATGTCAGCTTCGTAACCTATGGAGACGTGAGCGATTTGAATTACGCGGGCCGGTTGGGTGGAATCACGATCTTGTGTAATGAAAAGAATCTTGGTCTTGAGGAGTATGAATCTAATTTACACGAGATTCACAAGGATAGGTTTAAGGATTTTGATATAATAAAGACTAACCAGATGTACGGCGCCGAGCTGGCCCTAACGATTGCAAAGCAATTTGGGAAACCGTTCATTGCTCGGTGTGGTTACATGTGGTCCCAGAATTGTTTCAGGGAACAGGGACCTGATTCTCCGATTACAAAGGAGGCCCTGAGGGTTGAAGCAAGAGTGTTCGATGGCGCCGACAGCATATTCGTGACAACATCTGAAATGGCAAGGGATGTTTTATTAAGGCTTCCGTGGGCTGAAAACAAGTTGAACGTCGTGCCCAATTATGTTGACACTGATGTCTTTCGCCCACTGGGTATTCCAAAAAGGCCTAACACACTTATTTTCGTAGGACGTATAGCTCCTGAAAAAAATCTGGAGGCGCTTTTTGAAGCGATACAGCCATTGGATGTCAGGCTGATTGTGGTAGGTGAGGGGAGACTTCGACCCAGCCTTCAGGAAAAATATGCCCATATGGGAAAAATGATTGATTGGGAAGGAGGAGTCCGAAATTCCGAGCTTCCTGAATATATCAACCGCGCTCAAGCGTTTATTCTGCCATCACTCTACGAAGGGCATCCAAAATCACTGATCGAGGCCATGGCTTGCGCTTCCCCGGTAATAGGATGTGATTCTCCGGGCATCAGGGATGTTATTGCAGATGGTCGGAATGGTCTACTTTGCGGCACGGACGCAGTCAGCATACGCGGCGCCATATCCAGGATCCTGTCAGATAAGGCTCTCGCAGAAACAATGGGTCGAAACGCCTCGGAATTTGTCCAAAGAAATTGTTCCCTCAATACTATCTCCCAGTTGGAACTTTCCCTGATAAAGGAGACGCATCGGCATGCATCGATCCATTGAAGCTGATGACTCGGCTAGGTTCAAAATTACTTATCAAAACTCCGGTCGGAGTGAAATCTCGGCTGAAGTAGTCTCCTGCCAGTAATCAGTAGATGTTTCACCCAAAAGTGACAGTGCTCATGTCGGTTTTTAACGGTTCGGTTCATCTGGGACCCGCGGTTGAAAGCATATTGAAACAGACTTTTGGTGATTTTGAGTTTCTCATATTGGATGATGGCTCTACAGAACCAGTTGTGGAACAAATTCTCAATTACAAAGACGATAGGGTGAGGATAATTCGACAGGAGAATATGGGACTCACCAAATCACTTAACAGGGGACTTAGTCTTGCGGAATGTGATTATGTAGCAAGAATGGACGCGGACGATATAAGCCTCCCAGATAGGTTGCAAAAGCAGTTTCACATCATTTCGAGAACCCACAACATTGATCTCATCGGAACGTTCTTTGAAATCATGGATGAAAGCAAGAATATAATAGAGAGAAAATATTTGATCACAGAACCTATTTACAGGCTCTGGAGATTGCAATTTCATAATAATTACGGCCATGGAACCATGATGTTCAGAAAAGCGTCAGTGATTGCCGCTGGAATGTATGACAGCCGACTGAGATTTGCGCAAGACTACGATTTGTGGTCCAGGATCTCAAGAAAAGACAATACTCATATCATACCGGAATTCCTCTACCAATATAGAGTGGATGGCAAGGGCCCTCAAGCGTCTGTAAAGAATTATAACGATCAGTTGCAATCCGCAATCTGGATCAGTGACAGGAACCTCAGGGCGTCTAATCCATCTTTGACTGATGCGGAAATTGTAGAGTTGCGTTCCCTGTACTGGGAGTTCCAACTTTCTAATATAGCTGAGACTGCAAGGTCTTTGGCCCTTAAGACCTTGGAGACATTCGCCGGAAAATACCGTCTTGATAGCAAGGAAAAAACGGATCTGCTGGAACGCATCTTAGAAGATATAGGGACGATTGAGTCATAATTGATACAGTGTCGAATTATTTCTTGAATTTCTTTATGTTACTTCTTATGATCTGAAAGATTTATATATCGGACGGGTCGCATGTAAAAGTCGGCCCCTTTGTTGTCAGGCTACGATTGTAAAGAACAAGCGATTGGCGCAATGGTCTTTGGCGCTAGTCAGTAGACATGTTTGTATTTCTTGACAGTTAGAATTCGGAGGAAAAAGATGTCGAGAAAGAGTCTCTTAAATAAACTGAGATCCTTAATAAATAATGTGCGATCAGGAAATGGATCGGATGAAATAATTGCCCTGAAGCAAGAAGTGGAAGGGTTGAAACGGGATGTGGAGTCTCTCAGAATAGTCAATTCCAGTTCCAGCGACATCGGGGCCGGTATGGTGGCCCCAACCCCATGTGTTTTAGACCTTGACACAGATTTTGATCTCGTAAAACAGGAAATAGAAATTCTGCGAAACGAAATGCAGGATAATATTGCCGCAATACACAGGCTGGAGATTCTAACACTCTCTACCCGCATGGACCTTCTCAGTGAGTTCGGAAAAGCGCTACCTCCGACTGTTCCTGGGCGAACAAGGACTTCACACAAACCTCAAGGATTCAGTTTTGGAATAATTACTAACGGTAAGAGGCCGGAAAAGCTTGCTAAATTGGTGGACTCAATTAGATTCCAAAAACTTTATCCTGATTATTACGAGATAATGGTCACTGGTTGCGTCTCAGGTCTCAACGCATCCGATGGGCTACGGACTTTCCCTATGGAAGACGCCGCCAACACGGGGCGGCTTGGAGCTATGAGAAACGTTTTGGCTCAATCCGCCAAATTCAACAAATTCGTCTGTCTGGATGATGACTTCCTGTTGCACCCGAACTGGGCGGAAGCCATCAATGATGTCAAAGGTGATTTCGACGTGGCTACAGGTATAATTCTGAACCCGGATCTGTCACGCTACTGCGACTGGGTTAATATTATTGAAAATTACACATTCCTTAGAACCTATGATCAAACTTTCGACAAATGCCAGTATGTTACTGGTGGCTATGGAATCTATAAAGACTACCTTTTTGATGAGCATTCGTGGAACGATGATCTTGGTTTCTATCAGGGAGAAGATGTGTCGTTTTCCAGACGGTTGTTTGACGCGGGATATCAGTTGAAATTTATACCTAAGGCCATCGTAATGCACGATGACGAGCGATATAGACAAAAAGGATACGGTGTCATTAGGCTAAAACCGGTTGAAAAAAGGACGGTAGACCGTAATCTTAGCTTGAAGATGGAGAAACTTTGTCCAAGAACTCTCACCTAACCCCATGGAATAAGCGAAAGAAGCTGCGCATCTCTAGCAATAGAGATTAGGATGATAATCCCAGACACAAATCAGATTGACGTGGCGGAAATAGATTTACCGTCGCGTCATGCTTTTCAACACCTTCTTCTCAAGATTCACATCCCAATTGTCAATCCAGTCTCATCATTTGAGACAAGAAGTGAAATTGAGCTTCATAGAGCGAGGGGCTCGACATGACCATTTTGGTGATAGTAGTATTTTTGACAATCTTCATTTCGGCGAATTGTTCTCTTTTCGAAGCGGTCCTTTATTCCACCAGGAGAGGTACTCTCGAGGTGGCGGTAAGTAGAGATCATGAGTCCAAGGCCGCCAAAAGATTCATAGCCATGAAAAAGTCGATAGCGGAACCACTTTCTTCCGTTTTGATTCTAAATACAGTGGCTAATACGGCAGGAGCCGTTCTAGCCGGGTATTACGCTAACTACGCTCTGGGGCATGCGGCTATTCCACTTTTTTCAGTGTTTATGACTCTTGGAATACTGTTTGTCGGAGAGATTGGGCCAAAAACACTAGGAGCGGTTTACTGGAGGAATTTGTGGCATGTGGTCGTCTGGCCGGTCTATTGGCTCACCATATCGATGTATCCGCTTGTAGCAATGATAAGATCCTTCACGAATTTTCTCACAAAAAAAAACAAGACCCCCTATATCACGGAAGCGGAAATCCTTGCGGCAGTACGTATGGGGGCTCACGAGGGAGAAATATCCGCAGGAGAAAGCGCTCTGGTTCATAACATTATCAATCTTGAAAACAGGGCCATACGAGAGATCATGACCCCTCGAACCGTAATTTTTTCCCTTGAGGCCGGCGCTACGGTAGAAGAAGCCTCAAAAGCTTTGGATCAGAAGGGTTTTTCACGTGTGCCTATCTATGAGGGAGATCAGGAAAACATCATAGGATACATCATGATTCATGATCTTTTCTCAGTGAAAACCCTCTCAAACCCGAAAGCGACCATCAAAACGATAGCTAAACCAATTTCCTTTGTGCCCAGTACCTGGGACGCCCTAGCGCTACTGAGCAGCTTCCTCAAAAAGCGTAGACACATAGCGGTTGTGGTTGATGAATACGGTGGAGTGGATGGTCTTGTAACTTTAGAAGACCTTATAGAAACCCTCCTAGGTGATGAAATAGTGGATGAAACGGACAAGGTTGTAGATCTACAGGTGCGGGCGCGAGAAATGCAACATCAGCGTCCTAATGACTAAGCGCCCCTAAATTAGGCCCATTCCTTTCAGCACGGACAGCATGATCGCAGCAGCCATGACTGATCCAATCTGTCCGCCTGTGTTCGCTCCCATTGCGTGCATAAGAAGAAAATTTCTTTTGTCGTACTTTTGACCCTGTAACTGGGAGACACGGGCAGCCATCGGATAGGCCGAAATCCCCGCAGATCCAATCAAAGGGTTTATTTTCCAACCGGACAAACGACACATTAACTTTCCAAATAGTAATCCGGCCACTGTGTCGGTACAAATAGCAAGGAATCCAAGACCGAAAATCGCCAGCGTTTCAGCTTTCAGGAACGCATGCCCTTCCATAGTTCCTCCAATGGCCAGACCAAGGAACAGAGTGACTATGTTAGCGATTTCATTCTCTGAAGCGCCCGTAAGTCTTTGAACCACGCCGCTTTCTTTCATGAAATTGCCCAGCATAATCATACCCATCAGAGGCAAGCCTTTTGGAGCGATAAGGCCGGTGACTACCGTTACGGCTATCGGGAAAAGTAGTCTCGTCTGTGTTGAAACATTCGACGTGGTGACCTTCATTTTCACAACCCGCTCTTTTGGGCTGACCAATAAGTTCATCAAAGGCGGCTGAATTATAGGAACCATGGCCATGTAGGAATAAGCAGCCACTGATACTGCTCCCAGTAAATGAGGAGCATACTGGGATGTGACATAAATAGCCGTTGGGCCGTCACATGCCCCTATGATTCCTATACAGACCGCTTCCAATTGTGAAAACCCGAGAACCAAAGCCAATAGCAACGTCATGAAAATTCCAAATTGCCCAGCCGCGCCGAACAAGAGAATCTTCGGATCTTCCAAAAGTGGTCCAAAATCCGTCATGGCTCCAATGCCAATGAATATTAGAAGTGGAAACACTTCCGTAATGATCCCAATGTCGTACAAAAACTTCAGGATTCCGCCTTGATCCATCATGTCGCTAAGTGGCATGTTTACGAGCAGGCAGCCAAACGCAATGGGAAGTAGCAATAGTGGTTCTACCCCCTTTTTGATGGCCAGGTACAAAAGAGTGGCCGCAACTGCAAGCATGACCAGGTTCGGCCCTCCTGATGTGAATAAAAATCTAACCCCTAGCGATAGTCCCGAAAGACCGCTGATGATGCTCTCCAACATGATTTGCCCTCTATGGTTTTTTATTTTTGTGAGATTTGGCTGTCCTGTTTGAGCGGAAATATCCTCTTCAGTATGTCCATCGACAGAATAAGAATTCCTATTGTTAAGAATGTCCCGGTAAGTCCGACCAAGGTCATGGTAAAACCAAAATCCCAATTGCTCATTGTATAAACTCCGGCAATTCCGTTTCGTTTTAAATTATTTGGGCGAAAAACAGTGATGTAACTCTTATATCATAACGTGGATCGAATTGAACGCTATAAAGATAAAAAGGGCTATCTGACTCCGGATTCGGCCAAAAGCCGCTTGCGCTTGAAATCTGGCTATGAGATCATGATAATGTGTTATGATTATAAAAACTTGGGAATCGAGGAGGAATGGCCATGTTACCGAAAAAAATTTTGTTCTGCACTGATTTTTCAGAAAACTCGCTTCCAGCCAAAATGTACGCGGTAGATTTTGCAAAGGCCTTCGGAGCGAGCCTTACGGTCCTGCACGTTGTCAATTCTTCCCGTTTAGGCTATCCCGCATTCGAGGCCGGGGTGCCTTTTGATCTTCAGTCTGTTTTGTTGAATATCGAAGAATCGGTTAAAGGGGCATTCGATGATTTCCAGTCTGAATTCAAAGACCAACTCATCGAAATCACAACCACATCGAGAGTGGGAGTTCCTGCGGTAGAAATCAAGAAATTCGTCGAGGAAAACGGTATTGATCTCATAGTTATGGGAACTCACGGATGGACTGGATTTAAGCATCTGATTCTCGGGAGCACTGCTGAAAACGTTGTGAGAACCGCTAAATGCCCGGTATTGACAGTGAAGTCATCAGAAACTGAAGCATAAAAAATTTCAGTGAGATTGGCCTGGAAGTTGACTCACGCGTGAAAAACATTATAATAGGAAAGTTTAATCTCTGGATGGGAGCCAAACTGTAATGAAATTCTGGCGTCTACCTCTTGATTCCGAGGCCCACTCCATTCCCCACGGAATCGTTAGGATTATCGAAAACAGATGCAAGGGATGCGGTTTCTGCATTGAATTTTGCCCCAATGGTTGTCTCAAGCAGAGCAAGGGCTTCAACTCCAAGGGTTACCATCCTCCTGAAGTTGTTTCTCAGGCGGAAGACTGTGTGGAATGCGGACTGTGTAGTCTTATATGTCCGGAGTTCGCTATTTTTGCAGAACTCAAAGACGCAAAGAAGATCACGGAGAACGATATACTTAAAGTTACGACAAGATATTCCCGTAAAGACAAACGATATGTGAAGAGCTGATTGGTAAGGGAAGTTTACACGGTTATTTGAATTAAATTTTCTTATATGATCTCTACCTTAAACCCTTCTCAAGATTTTGAGGAGGGTTATTACTGTGAGGACAGTTCGAAATGGGCAAAGAACTCTTGACCGGCGAACATTTTATCCATGGTGACGCTGCCTGCGCCGAAGGTGGAATTGCCGCGGGATGTCGTTTTTTCGCCGGATACCCCATTACCCCAGCGACTGAGATTGCGGAGCGTATGGCTAGGCGGTTGCCTCAGGTCGGCGGGATTTATATTCAAATGGAAGACGAGATTGCGTCCATGGCGGCGATTCTAGGCGCGTCCTGGGGTGGCGTTAAATCCATGACATCTACATCCGGTCCTGGATTTTCATTAATGATGGAAAATATCGGTTTGGGAATGATGACCGAGACGCCATGTGTGGTTGTAAACATTCAGCGAGGAGGGCCATCAACGGGGCTTCCCACCTTGGTCGGACAAGCCGATGTAATGCAGGCCCGTTGGGGCTCTCACGGGGATTACGGATGTATAGCCCTTGCCCCATCTTCGCCTCAGGAATGTTTCGATCTGACCGTACACGCTTTCAACCTTTCCGAAACATACCGGTTGCCAGTTTTTCTGCTTGCGGATGAAGTCGTGGGTCACATGACTGAAAAGGTAGTGATTCCGAAAAAAGAAAATCTCAATGTGGTGAATCGCCCGAAACCGGACTCCTCGAAGGAAGATTATCTTCCCTTCGACACTTCCTCAAACATGCCTTCTCCAATGGCAATTGCGGGGCAAGGCTATCACGTTCATGTTACGGGCTTGACTCACGATGAGCGAGGCTATCCGGTTATCACAGATGTGGTTCAGGAGAGGAATGTTCGCCACATTGTTGATAAAATCAGGAAGAATGCTGAAAAGATAATACGTGTTGAGACGGTTGGGCTGGATGACGCCGAAGTGGTTGTCGTTGCCTACGGATGTACGGCAAGAGCGGCAAGACAGGCCGTGGAAGATATGAGAGATAGGGGCTGCAGAGTGGGTTTGCTGAAGCTTGTCACCATCTGGCCATTTCCGTCTAATCTCATTAGATCTATTGCTCCAAGAGTAAAGGGGTTCGTGGTTCCGGAGATAAATTACGGACAGGTGGCATATGAGGTTGAGCGGACATCGTGTGGGCGCTCGGAAGTTTTATTGATGGCCCTGATGGGCGGGTCCATCCATACGCCTCAAGAGATCGAAGAAGCTGTTGGAGAATTTCTTTAAGCCATTTTACGCGGCAACGGACCTTCCCGTTAAATCATACATTCTTATGATCCGGATTGGAAACGACGATGAGAGTAAGATGCAGGCCAATTCAGCCATTCAACAAAGAAGCTGCGGATGATCTTATACAGAAGGATCACGGGCTTCATCCAGACGATAAGTATCTAAAACCAGGCAGGATCCCTCACATATGGTGTCCTGGATGCGGCCTGGGTGTTGTTGTGACAACATTTATTGAGGCCATACACAGGAAGGGCTTACCGATAGACAAGTGCGCAGTCGTTTCTGGAATAGGCTGTACGGGACGTGTGGCGGGATACCTTGACATGGATACCTACCATACGACTCACGGCAGAGCCATTCCGTTTGCTACTGGTCTGGCCTTAGCCCGACCTGACACAACCGTAACGGTTTTCTCAGGAGACGGAGATCTTTTCGCTATCGGTGGAAACCATCTTATACACGCTGCTCGCCGAAACGTTAATCTCAAGGTTATTTGTGTCAACAACTTCAATTTTGGAATGACCGGCGGACAGGCGGCTCCTACTACCCCCTTAGAGGCCAAGACTTCAACTACGCCAACAGGGAACGCGGAACCTGCATTTAATCTCCCGTATCTGGCGCACGCAGCCGGGGCGATATATGTGGCTCGATGGACCACGTTTCATCCTCGGCAGCTAGTTCACTCAATTTCTGAGACGCTGGATAAGAAAGGCTTCACTTTTGTCGAGGCTATCGCTCCTTGTCCCACGGGCTTTGGAAGACCGAACAAACTTGGCTCCGGCCTGGATGAAATGAGATTCTACAGAGACAATTCCGAAATCAGGAATGGAGCGAACCCCAGTGAGGCTATTGTAGAGTTAAGAGGCAAACTCGTTGTCGGAACATTCGTGAATACGGACCGTCCGGATTTTATACAAAACTATAACTCCAATGTGGTCTCGAGGGTTGTCGGCAAGGCTGACGGCCAAGGCAAAGGGAGAGCCGCCTGATGGCCAAGAAAGAAATAAGGTTCGCTGGATTTGGAGGACAGGGGATAATATTGTCGGGCCACATATTGGGCAAGGCAGCGGCTCTTCATGAGCAAAAGAACGCCGTTTTCACCCAGAGCTACGGTCCTGAGGCGCGAGGCGGATCATGCAGCGCTGATGTTGTAATTTCCGACGCATCAATTCACTATCCAAAAGTGGTTGATCCGGATGTTCTGGTTCTAATGAGTCAAGGGGCCTGGGCAACATACGGAGGAATCATCCGATCGGGAGGAATTCTGATCCTGGATGAAGACTTGGTGCAAATCAACAGAGATCCTGATGGCCTTACCATATATAGGGTCCCGGCGACAAGAATAGCTGAGAGCATGGGTCGACGCATCGTTGCAAATATTGTCATGCTTGGAGCCCTAACCTCACTGGGGAAAACAATTCAATACGATTCGATGAAGAAGGCTGTGTTGGCCTCCATACCAAGTGGAACAGAGGACTTTAACCTGAGCGCTTTTGATAAGGGTTATGAATACGGCCAATCTTTGTTGGGCGAAAAGTAAACGTCGAAGTTTAGGTTTGAGAGGCGCGAGGAGAAATCTGAATTGAAACATGCGCTTGAAGACTCGAGGAAAGACAAGGATTCCAGAGATATGAGAATAGGGGTATATGTCTGTCACTGCGGGAAAAACATTGGTGGTACGGTTGACTGTGAAGACGTGGCCAGTTTTGCCGGAGAACTTCCAAATGTGATCCTGGCCAAGGATTCACTATATACATGCTCGGAGCCTGGTCAGGAGCAGATCAAAACAGACATTCGCGAACAGAAACTCAATCGCGTTGTAGTCGCTTCATGCACGCCCCGACTTCATGAACCTACCTTTAGGGCGGCCTGTGAGAGCGCCGGACTGAATCCATATTTGCTTGAGATGGCTAATATTAGGGAGCATTGCTCGTGGGTTCATCTCCACGACAGGGAAGCGGCTACATCTAAAGCAAAAGATCTGGTATCCATGGCGGTCGCAAGAGCGGCGCGATTGCAGCCTCAATTTGAACTGACCGTTCCGGTCAAACGCACTGCAATGGTTATCGGTGGAGGAGTCGCCGGGATTCAGGCTTCGCTTGATATGGCCGACGCCGGATACAAGGTATACCTGGTGGAGAGAAGCGGCAGTATTGGCGGCAGAATGGCCCAAATAGACAAGACGTTCCCGACAATGGATTGTTCCATCTGCATTCTGGCCCCAAAAATGAGCGAGGTTGGTCGTCACCCCAACATTGAAATGCTTACGCTTTCAGAGATCAAAGAAGTCAATGGCCACATTGGAAATTTTAAGGTCAAAGTTCTCAAGAAAGCTAGATATGTGACTGATGGATGCACTGCCTGCGGGGACTGTATTCAGGCCTGTCCTCAACTCGCTCCGGATGAGTTTAACGCAGGCCTATCGATCAGACACGCCATCTTCATACCGTTCGCTCAGGCTGTACCGTCGAGATATCTTGTAGACATGGACCTGTGTCTGAATAATCAGGGAATAGTAGCTTGTGACAGGTGTTTTCAGGCCTGCGCAAGAAGATGTATCGATTTTGCTGAACAGGATCAGATTTTGGATCTTGAGGTAGGAACCATAGTGGTTGCTACCGGTGTAGATGTGTATGACCCGACCGCTCTAACCGAACTTGGTTACGGGAGATTCCCTAATGTTATTACTACACTGGAATTTGAGCGCCTGATCAATGCAGGCGGGCCTTCGTCAGGTGAACTGATAAGGCCTTCCGACAGAAAAAGGCCTAAAACAGTAGCGTTTCTTCAGTGCATCGGATCCAGAAGTAAGCGAAGCAATCCATATTGCAGCAACGTTTGTTGCATGAATACCATCAAAGACGCCTTGCTCATAAAGGAACACTGGCCTGAGACGGAAATCTTTGTTTTCTACATAGATATTCGAGCATTTGGAAAAGGATTTGAAGACCTTTTTCAGCGGGCCAGAAGGGAAGGCGTAACATTCATTCGAGGTATTCCGGGTGAAATCATAGAAGACATCAACAAGGGCAATCTGACGCTACTCGGGGAGAACACCCTGCTAGGATCTTCTTATAGATATAATATGGACATGGTAATCCTGTCTGTCGGGATAAGGCCCAGAAGTGACGCTTCGGTGATCCAAAGGCTATTGAATTTGTCCACGGATACCGATGGTTTTTATATGGAAGCCCATCCGAAGCTACGGCCGGTAGACACCACTACCGGCGGAGTTTTTCTTGCCGGCGCCGCTGAGGGTCCAAAAGACATCAAGGACTCTGTGACACAGGCCTCGGCCGCGGCGTCACGCGCCAATATTCTAATGAGTAGGGGCGAGGTCAAGATTCCCGCCGTAACCGCCAGAATCAACCCTGAAAAGTGTACGGCGTGCGGTCTATGCGCTCGCGTTTGTCCTTACCACGCTATCGAGGGCAGCAAAGAACAGGGGTACTTCGAGGTTATAGAAGCCATGTGTCAGGGTTGTGGCGCATGTGTGCCTGAGTGTAAATTTGGCGCTTTGGATCAAGCCCATTTTACTGATGCCCAAATAGTCAGTCAGATAACAGCAGCGCTACAGACTGAACCGGAACGCAAAATTATCTGTTTCGCTTGCAATTGGTGCTCATACGCTGGCGCCGATTTTGCCGGAGTTTCCAGAATTCAATATCCAGAAAATATTCGCATTATCAGGACGATGTGTTCCGCAAGAGTCGCCCCCGAATGGATTGAAATGGCATTTATGAAAGGAGTTGGCGCTGTATTGGTTTCCGGATGCCATCCGTCGGACTGCCATTACAATAACGCCAATCAGAACACGTCTAAGCGGGTAGAAAAATTCTGGAAACGTATGGAGAAATTGGGTCTGAATAAGGATCGGCTAAGGCTTGCCTGGGTTTCCGCCTCTGAAGGCGCTCAGTTTGCCAAAGTAGTCAAGGAAATGGAACAAGGTATACAAAAACTTACTTCCCGCCAAATAGAAGACACAAAACAGAAGCTGGCCAAACGACCGACGAAGAAGGGAGAGCCGGTATGACCGTCAAAATATGGAATTTTTTCCCTAGGGAGGCATTGTATGAATGCTATCAATGCGCCCGATGCACCGGCTCCTGTCCTGCTCTTGAAGTCGCTTCTGCGCTCGGCCCCAGAGAAACAATACTCAAATGCCTTAATCTCGGCCACGATCAAGTCGTTGAAGACGAAAGACTTTGGGTGTGTTGCACATGTAATGTTTGTGAAGATCGTTGTCCCCAGAAAATCCCAATTTCCGATCTTTTGGTGGCCTTAAGAAATTCAGCGGCAAGACGGGGCAACGTTCCCGACAAACTTGGTATAGCCATTGAACTCCTGGCCAAAACAGGCAGGTCGATGATAGTGCATCAACTAGACGAGATGAGAGCCCACCATGGTTTGGCGCCACTCCTCCCTGTCCCGATTGATGAGATACGAGAAATATTCAAGAAAACTCGACTCGATGAAGTCATCGAATTCTAGACCGGGGTCGCACAAACGTCCCCTTTAATTACAAGGAAGCCATGAAATACGCTCTTTATTTAGGATGCGCCATTCCTATAAAATATCCTGGTTTCGAGGCTGCTACACGCAAGGTCTGTGAACGGTTAAACATAGATCTGGTCGATTTGCCTTTCGCTTGCTGCCCTCCTCCTACGAGTCTTAAAATGGTCCACTATGATTCGTGGCTGGCGCTGGCCGCCTTAAACCTTTGTTTGGCGGAGGAACAGGGTCTTAATTTGATGACTCTTTGTTCAGGGTGTGTAAATACTTTGAAGGAAGCAAATCACACTCTCAAGAAAAGTGATTCAAAAAGACGAAAAGTAAACAAGATACTTGAAGAACAAAATCATCATTACAAAGGGACAATTGAAGTCACTCATATCTTGGATGTTCTCTATCAGGACACTGTTATTGAAAGGCTCATAAAAGAGAAAGTGAGAGATATTCCAGTAAAAATCGGTTGTCACTATGGTTGCCACTATTTCAGGCCACCCAAGTTAATGTACCCTGAAGAACTATCAGAGTCGGAATCATACGTTCCGGTACGTATGGACCATCTCCTGTCCATTATTGGTATGGAACCGACCGAGTATTCCAGGAAATTCCTGTGTTGTGGCTCTCCACTTGGGGCAAATGCCGACCAAGACGCCGGTTATGCAATTGTCAAAGAAAAACTTAGACATATAAGGGAAAGGGAAATCGAGGCTCTGTCTGTCATTTGCCCTTCGTGTTTCGAACAGTTTGACATGGGACAGATTGCCTTATCCAGAAAATTTAAGGACCTTGTCAAGGTTCCCACGTTCTACTTAACCCAGCTAATTGGATTGTCTCTTGGTATGAGTCCAAAAGAAGTTGGAACGGATGTGCATCGAGTGAAATCAAGAAAGCTACTTGAAAGCATAGGGATCTCGTAGGTCCATTGGTAGGAGAAACAGTATGCTGGAAAAAAAGAAAGCGCCTTTGACCAAAGAGCAGATTGAAGAACTTCGAGAAGATTTGAAATTGGCCGATACCCTTACCAGAATTGATAATACCCTCCTCGTTCTCTCGGGAAAAGGCGGAGTCGGCAAGAGTACCGTGGCGGTTAACTTAGCTGCCGCTCTAGCCGCTGCGGATAAAGAAGTCGGGCTTTTGGATATTGATTTTCATGGTCCGAGTGTGCCGACATTGCTTGGCTTGGAAGGGGCGGAAGTAGAGCAAGGCACAGGGAAAGGACTCGAACCAATAAAGATAGCAAAGAATCTCAAAGTTATGTCCATTGAGTTCATAATTCGTGAAAACAAAGATCAGGCCGTCATATGGCGTGGCCCCATGAAACACAGAATGATCCACGAATTCCTATCGGAAGTTGACTGGGGACACCTTGATTTCTTGATTGTGGACGCTCCCCCTGGGACAGGTGATGAGCCGCTATCCATTTGTCAGATGGCTCCTCCGAGATCCCAAGCGATAATAGTGACCACTCCACAAAAAGTCGCTATCAGGGATGTCAGGAAATCAATAAATTTCTGTAAGAGTCTTGGAATGCCGATTTTTGGCATCATAGAGAATATGAGCGGCTTTGTGTGCCCTACGTGTGGAGCAAGTCATCCGTTGTTCAAAACTGGCGGTGGTGAGAAACTGGCCAGGGAAACGGGATTCCGTTTTTTGGGCGCAGTTCCGATCGATCCTAGAGTCGTCACCGCTTCTGATGATGGAAAACCCTTCGTAACTGAGTATCCCGCCTCTCCGACGTCTAAGGCTTTTGAGCAAATCATAGGCCCTATTTTGTCCCTGTCGTCTCCACGCTTGAAGAAACACTAGATGCTGTTGAGCATGGTTTCAGACGTGTCGTTGAGTAGATCGTAAAAAGTTTTCAGACATGGAATCATTCGTATAGGGTGATTCCATGGCCCGACCCGTTGGACCCTATTATTAGAGACCCTCATGATCCCCCTGAGAGATAGTGAACCGTCCGGCGCCTTTCCAATAGTAACTGCTTCAATAATAGGCGTGAATTCTTGCGTGTGGTTTTACGAGGCGTCACTTGGGGCGCGCGGAGCGGACATGGTCGCTACCCACTTTGGTCTCATTCCATACAGGTTCCTGTTTTCAACGGTATTACCGGGAGGTGTATGGAACAATGCGGTGGCGCCTATGTTTACTTCGATGTTCTTACATGCGGGCTGGCTGCATATCTTGGGCAACATGTGGTTTTTGTGGATATTCGGAGACAACGTAGAGGACCGTTTAGGACGGATTCGTTATCTCATATTCTACATTCTCTGTGGCGTAGGATCAGGCCTACTCCAGATCATTTTTAGTCCAATGTCGAAAATTCCTATGATCGGCGCGAGCGGAGCTATTTCCGGAGTGCTGGGAGCTTACCTTCTTGGTTTTCCGCATGCGAGGATTCATACACTGCTCATAATTTTCATAATAATCCGTTTCATAGAAATACCCGCTTTCATTTTCTTGCTGTTCTGGTTTGTTTTCCAGTTCGTTGGGGGCGCTTCTCAGATTGGAAGCCCGGATTCGGGAGGAGTCGCTTACTGGGCTCATATAGGAGGATTCCTTGTGGGAATGGGCTTGTTTGCTATAATGCGTAAAAAACCTAGCTCTTATCATAAGGGTTCCCCCGGTAGCGTATATTAAAAAGGAAATAGGCATAGGATGATACTAGAAGCCGCTCTTACTAAATATCTGAAGTACAATTTTGCACATAGCCTCAGTTTCAACGAATTTGAGGATTTGATCCCGCCGGTCCCTATGGCTGACTGCAACTACCTGATTTACATACATATCCCGTTTTGCGAGGAACTATGCCCTTACTGCTCTTTCAACAGATACGTTTTCCAAGAAGAACTCGCAGTCGAATATTTCAAGGCCTTGGAGTTGGAGATCGAGATGTACAAGGATCTGGGATTTGACTTTAGATCCGTATACATCGGAGGCGGGACTCCAACCGTGATGCCCAAAGAAATTAACTCCCTGTTAAACAAACTTAGAAAAGATTTTAGTGTGCAGGAAGTTTCCATCGAAACTAATCCAAACCACTTGACCGAAGAGATAGTGAGTATCCTCCTTGATTCGGGGGTTAACCGGTTGTCTGTCGGGGTCCAAAGTTTTGATGACTCAATGCTCCAGCAGATGAGTAGATATCACAAATACGGCTCAGGAAATGAAATCATACAAAAACTGACAGGAATTCTGGGTAGGTTCGATACGTTGAACATAGACATGATATTCAATTTCCCTACTCAGACTATTAAAATGCTCAGAAATGATGTTTCAATCATAAAGGAAATGAAAGCGGATCAGGCCACCTTCTATCCCCTAATGGTTTCGGACATTACCAGGAGCGAGCTTGCAAAACGATTCGGATCAATAAGTTATCGGCAGGAGAAGACTTTTTATAACGAAATATATGATTCGCTGAGTGATGAATACTCAACCGGAACGGCATGGTGTTTCTCAAGAAAAAAGACCATGATTGATGAATATATAGTCAATTATGATGAATATGTTGGGGTTGGCAGTGGATCTTTCGGCTATGTTCATGGTACATGCTTCGCCAATACTTTTTCAATTCCCGACTACATAGACCGCGTAAGAGCCGGCAAATTTCCTTTAATGGCGAGGAAAGGATTCAATTCTCTTGAGCAAGCCAGGTATTATTTCATGATGACTCTGTTTGGAGCCTCTTTAGATCTGGAAAAGGCGGAAAAACTCTTTGAAGGTGCTTTTTCCAAGATATTGTGGAAAGAACTTTTTGGTTTTAGACTTGTCGGCGCCATACGTAATAGTGGTAGAATGCTTTTTTTAACGCGTAAAGGACTTTATTTGTGGGTGGTAATGATGAGAGAGTTTTTTACCGGGGTAAACAATTTTAGAGATATATGTAGATCAGCCGCAAGAATATAAAATTTCCAGGCTGGTTATTTGGTTTGTATTAGTTCCGGCGTTTTGAGGCACAGGAGACCGATTCATGCGAAAACCCACGTATGAGGAATTAGAACGAAGAGTACAGGAGTTAGAACGTCTGACCGGTCAGCTAATAGATACTGCAATGGATCAGGAACATCATGAACTCTTTGACCTGGCTGTTTTATGTAATGTATCCCAAGCCCTTGCCTCTACAGTGGATTTGGATCAACTATTGCTGATCGTTATAGATGAAGTTAACAAGGCGCTTCTCACCGAAGGGAGCGGTGTGCTCCTCTACGACGAAAACAGGGGAGATCTTTACTGGCGGCAAGTAAAGGACGCCCGAAAAATACTGGCGCATCAGACGGAAGTCTTAAGATTCCCGATGGACAGAAGCATCGCCGGCTGGGTTTTTCAGAACAACAAATCAGCTATCGTTAATGATACATCCAAAGATCCCCGATATTATCCAGGAATTTCAGAAAAAAGTGGTTTCGAGATCCGCAAGGTCTTGCAAGTTCCGCTTCGATCTCCTGAAAAGACCATCGGTGTCTTGATGGCAATGAACAAAATTGGTGGCGATTTCACCGAACAGGATGAAGCCCTCTTAAGTTCGATGGCGTCAAGTGTCGCCCTGGCGGTAGACAACGCTACATTTTACAAGAAACTCAAACAGTCTCGCGATGCTCTTGAAATATTGTATCGCTCTAGTATGGCTCTCGCGACCACCATGGATCTTGATCATCTACTCGAGGTTATCATTAGTGACCTTAGAAGCGCCATGGAAACAGAAGCTGGAGGAGTTCTTCTGTATGATGAAGGCGCCAACGATCTCTACTGGAGGGAAGTGCAAGATAACAAGGGCCTGATAAATGCCAAGGGGGTAGATTTGAGGCTCCCGATTGAAGGCAGCATAAGTGGACAGGTTTTTCAATCGGGTGAAGCGGCCCTAATAAATGATCCAAACGAGAATCCTCTGTTTTTCAAGACCTTTGAGAAGAGAACCGGTCTGATCATTCGGAATGAGATAATAGTCCCTCTTAATACGCGTGAAAAAACCATTGGCTGTCTGGTGGTAATGAATAAGAAGGATGGCCGATTCTCTGCGGATGACGTTCAATTGCTTTCATCCCTGGCGGGAGTAGTGGCGCTGGCGGTGGAGAACGCTACATTCTTTCAAGAACTGATGACATCTTACCATGACCTTGAGAATATGAACCGTGTTAAAACCAAGGTCCTCAACCACTTATCTCACGAACTGCGAACCCCTCTGGCCATTATACGCGGCACCCTGATCAATATGGAGAAGAAATTCCTGGAAAAAGGAATTTCAGACTTTGACAACGCTCTGGCTAGGATAAATCGTCATCTTCAAAGTCTTAGTCGACTGGAATCTCAAGTTGAAAGCATAGTGATGACAGGCTATTCCTGGGAAAAACGATACATAACGGGCTTTCTTCAGTCAGCCTTGGATCTCATGGATGTACAGTCGGAATGGACACCAGAAATCAAGAACGCAGCGACTGTTATTCACAAATGGCTGGAAAAAACATTTCCAACAAGGCACGATAAACTCGATTTGATCGACATACAGAACTTTGGCCGGTCAATGTCCCAATTTATCCAACAAAAGGCAGATGAGCAAAAGCGTAAGGTTGCAATCAACTTTAACCTGGAACAAGGTAGGCTGTTGATTCCTACTCACGTGCTTCAGGCTATCATGGAGGGCCTGATCAGAAACGCGATTGAGGCTACGCCTGATGGAGGTAAAGTGGACGTCCTTGGGAGAATCAAGGGAGGCCGTTACCTTCTGACGGTTAAGGATAAGGGAGTTGGAATACCTGACAAAGACAAGGAGCTTATCTTCGAGGGGTTTTACCCAGTGCAGGACACTGATAACTATTCGAGTCGCAGACCCTATTCTTTTAACGCCGGCGGTAAAGGAATAGATCTTCTCAGAATCAAGATGTTTTCAGAACTGTATGGATTTAGATTGTCCTTTTTCAGTAACCGTTGCAGATATCTGACTGAAAAAGGTGTCGAATCTTCAGACGTAGTGGAGTCATGCTCAAATTGCAGGAATTATGTTGACTGTCCTGAAAATGGTGGCTCGGAGTTCGTGGTAGATTTTGCTCTCGCCAATACGGAGAAAATTGAAGACAACGCCTGATGAATTCCTTAGTGTTTCTCAAGATTTGATTGTGCCTCAAACCGCTGCCCCTTCCAGAGCCGACAAGTTGTTAGCCGATCTGTTAACTGGAAAGCTGACCCGATCCTCTTTATCCCGAATGATAAGAACCGGGCAGATTTTGGTGGACGCCGAGAAGATAAGACCGTCAACGATCATAAGACCGGGACAAGCTATTCTGATCAAAATTCCGGACAAAGATGAGAATACCGCAATAACATTTGACGCAGGGCCAGAACCGACAATCATTTTTGAGGACGATGACATGATAGTCCTGGATAAACCTCCGGGACTCATCGTCCATCCTGGGGCAGGCAAAGAGGCTCCTACGCTCATGGAAATACTGGTCAAGTCTAGGCCGGAGATGATCGGAGTAGGAGAGTCTGGACGTTGGGGGATTGTCCATCGACTCGATAAGGACACTTCTGGAGTGATGGTTGTCGCGAAGACTCAAGCAGCTTATGAGGGCCTTTCAGAACAGTTCAGGCGCCATTCGACCGGACGAATCTACATGGCTTTGGTTCGCGGCGCTCCTAATTCGGAAACCGGGATTGTTGACAGGGAACTTGGGAGAAGCCGGTCCGACCGCAAGAAAATTTCTACGGTGACACGGAAAGGTAGAACAGCCATTACCTGTTGGAGTGTGAAAGAGAGATATGAAGGAGTCTGTTTGATGGAGATTCGTCCTCAAACGGGAAGAACCCACCAGATTCGAGTACATCTGGCTTCAATAGGTTTGCCTGTCCTAGGGGACGGGGTTTATGGCGTAGGATCCAGGAAACAAAAAAACACAGATCCTCTTCTCAATCAGATACGGATGATTCTGAAAAGACAGGCTCTTCATGCGGCTTTTCTAGCGTTCAAACACCCCATTACTGAAAATGAATTGCAGTTTTCCTCTGGGCTACCCGCGGATATGGCAGAAGTAATACGGATGCTCAAACAGACTGCTGACAGAGGCGCTAGAGCAAACGCATGGCAATCTCAGAATAGTTGACACGGGACAAAAAAAGGAGGGCCCGTGTTACTACGGTCCCTCCATCGACAACTCATGGTCTTTTCGCGAATGTTTATATCTTTTCCGCTACAAGTTCCGACAGATCCATAACTTTAAGCTGATCCGCTTTCCCCATAACGTTACAGGAATCTTCCAACATCGTTATACAGTAGGGGCATGCTGTAACTAAAGTCTCGGCCCCCGCTTCCAAAGCTTCAGAGATACGAAGTTCAGCGAAACGCTCGCCAGCCTTGGTTTCCATCCACACGCGTCCGCCACCGCCGCCGCAACACAAGCTGTTCTTGCGATTTCTTGACAACTCTCGAACCTCAGCCCCTGGCAGTCCTTCGATGAGTTCCCTCGGTTGATCATAAATATCGTTGTGCCTGCCAAGATAACATGGGTCATGCAGGGCCACAGGTCCGGTAGGCTCTCCCGCTGGTTTCAACTTACCGGATTTTAGCGCTTCGGCAAGAATCTCTGTGTAATGATAGACTTCCCATTTTCCACCAAGCTCCGGATATTCATTCTTGAATGTGTAGAGACAGTGTGGTGAAGTCACTATTATTTTCTTTACACCCTTATTGTTGTAGAGATTGATATTTGATTCGGCGAGCTTTTGAAAAAGGGCCTCGTCGCCGACCTTTCTGATGGATTCACCGCAGCAACTCTCTTCAGCTCCGATTATTCCGAAACTGACACCAGCCGCTCTAAGCGATTTCACCACGGCTTTTGCTATTTTACGGCTCCTGATGTCGTAGCAGGATGTACAGCACACAAAAAGCAAATACTCGGTATCCTCGGAAAAACTTGGAATATCGAGCCCCTCGGTCCATTCTGTTCGCTTTTCCCTCGGACCTGACCATGGATTGCCTTGGGAATGGAGACTTCCCACGATTGGCTTCAAGCTTGGGGGAATTGTGCCAACCTCGGCAAGCATACTTCTCATACCTCTGACATTGCCGATTATGTCAACACCACGTGGACACCTGTCGGCGCAAGTTCGGCAGGTTGTACAAGCAAATAGGCAGTTTTCCGACTCAAACCCTTCAAGGCCCAGTTGTCCCATACGTTGAACTAATCTGATGTTGAACTGTTCAGAGGCTTCTCCGGACACTAGCCTCCACGGACAGGATCCGGTGCAAAGTCCGCACTGCATGCACCAGTATAGCGTTTCCGCCCCTGACATTACTATAGCGTCACTGACTTCTAGGAATGGTATTTTAGTTTCCATTTCACGTCCTTCGTTTAGAAACCTTTGTATGGGTTGGGCCCGAGTTCCTCGAGTCTCGCTGAAAATTCTTCAAGGATTTGAGGAATCCTGTAGTAGTCATCGATCGACAGTTGTTCCAGTCTGATGCGGTCAGATTCAAGGACCAGGCGGTCAAGAGTTTCCTTGACCTTGCTCATCCTGGTATTGGCGAGTTCGCTTCCCTGAATAAAATGACACTGATAGTCATCCCCATATTTACATCCGAACAGGACAATGCCATCAATACCCTTGGACAGGGCGTCCGCAATCCACACGAGATTTATAGATCCGAGACAGCGCAAAGGGATGAAGCGAACCCATGGAGGATATTGAAGCTTGTTCAACCCTACCATATCAACAGCCGGGAAGGCGTCATTTTCACAAATTAATCCTAAAATCCTGGGTTTTTCATCATATTCTTCCGGAACATTGATCGATTTGATCATAGAGCCGATCATGTCAACGGAATAATTGTTGAAGGATATAATCCTCTCCGGGCAAGAACCCATGCAGATGGCGCATCGTCTGCATCTGGTGGGGTGGGGCAGGGGTGTCCCCTTGATGTCCTCGTTATACATACCGAAAGGACATTCTTCTGTACAACGTTTGCACTGGGTGCACCTCTGGATAAACAAATTGGGATAAGACAAATCCCCCGCTCTGGGATGAACCGCCTTGCCTTGAGCTGATAGCTCAACACATTGAATGGCCTTCAAAGCGGCCCCGGTACCGTCACTCGAGGATCTGGTAGCCGTCATTGGTTGTCGTACGCAACCAGCGGTATATATGCCTGTTCTTCTGGTTTCATATGGGAAACATACGAAGTGGGAATCCGGAAAGCCGTATTTTAGCTCAGGTAATGCCGGGCCCTGTCGATACTCAAGATTAAGTATTGGGTTGTCCAGAACAGCGGGCTGCATACCAGTGGCTAGAACTACCATATCGAATTCCATCATTATAGGTTCGCCTAGAAGCTCATCAATGGCTTCTATGGAAAGTTTCTTCTCCGAACCTTCACTCATGGAAATTTTTGAGGTGTCGGTTTTCACGAAGATTACCCCGTCCTTCTGGACCTTTTTGTAAAATTCCTCGGCTTGTTCGGGGGTTCTCATGTCTTTGTAGAAAACAACAACCTTGGTTTCCTCATTTTGTTCCTTGAAATACAAAGCCTGTTTTAGAGAGACTCGGCAGCATACAGCGCTACAATAGGGCAGATGATCCTGATCGCGTGAACCTGCGCACTGGATGAATGCGACAGCGGAAGGGGAAGAACCATCCGATGGGCAAGCCAGTGAACCGGATTTCGCCATTTCCTCGACCTGCACGTTTGTCACGACATCGGGGAATTTTTGAAATCCGAGGTTTTCCAGCTTTGTGGCGTCGTAGGGCTTCCAACCTGCTGCAAGCACTATAGATCCAATTTTCATAGATCCGGCGCCATTCTTTAATGTGACGTCGAACATTCCTGGAGCGCCTGAAATCTTTTCGATCTCCGCGTTCTTGAATACCTGAATATTCTGGTTGTTCATTATCTGATCAATCCTGGTGGAAAGATCGATATCTTCAATTTCCTGGTACGGAGGAATTGTGGGAGTATTCTTGTTCCATTTCGCCATATGGCCGCCAAGTTCCGGCTCTTTCTCGACCAGTTTCACACTATAGCCCGCATTGGCCGCGTCAAGAGCCGCCTGCATCCCAGCTACTCCGCCGCCGACGACTAAGATGGTTTTGTCAAGCGCTTCGAGAAAGGGAGTAGGCAAGGTAGATTTCTCCACTCGGACAATGCCCATGCGGAGATAATCTTCGGCCATGGCCTGAGTATCTTCATGGCCAGCGGGTTGACACCACGCGACGTGTTCACGCAGATTCACTCTTTCCAGTATGGTTTGCATCGGATCAAAAGCGAATACGTCTGATTTTACGCGTCCTGAGCACGCCGCTATAATTACTGAATTGACTGCCCCGGACGCTATATCATCTCTAATGATCTGAGCGCCCTCAGAACCGCACAAACATGGATGGGTCGCAGTTTTGGCCACGGTAAATTCTCCAATTACACCGGCCAATGCGTCGACATCGATAGCTTCACCTATTCCGCAGCCTGAACATATATAAACACCAAGATTCTGATCCATATGGGTTACCTCCGCACCGCCACTTGAATCGCCTTTAGAGCCGCGGCAGTGGCATCCTGGACAGACGCCGCGACCTCCATCGGCGCTTTGACACATCCTGCCGGGATGATTCCGGATTCTCCCGAACCAGTCACGAATCCGAAGTCATCATAATTCATGTCCAGTTCAGGCTTGATCTTCGAAGTTCCGGGCCTCATACCGACAGCAAGCACAACCAAATCCACTACCTGGCGCACCTTCGATCCGGCGCCGACATCTTCACCTTCAACGAGTAGACCTCCAGTCTCCTTATCTTCGGAAACCCGGGCGATTTTACTCTTGATCAGGGAAAGGTTTTCATCCTGCTGAACTTTTGTATAGAAATCTTCGTACTTTCCCATGGCTCGAATATCGATGTAATATATAAAAGCCTTGCTGTCAGGTACCCTCTCCCGAATGTAGGTCGATTGTTTTAAGGAAGCGAGACAACAAATACCGGAGCAGTAGGCCAGATGATTTTCGTCTCTGGAGCCTGCGCACTGGATAAAAGCGACGCTCTTGACTTCCTTCCCATCAGACGGTCGGAGTATCTTCCCGCTTGTAGGACCGTTAAACGCAGCAAGCCTTTCGAACATCACGCTCGTCACAACGTCGGGGAAACGTCCGAAACCCAGGTAATCCACCTTTTCCACTTCATAGGGATCCCATCCGGTCGCCCAAACGATTGCCCCGACTTTCAGACTGATGGTCTCGGGTTTCATACTCAAATCAATCGCGTTGTAGGGGCAAGCTTCGAGGCATTTTGCCGCTTCATCGGTTCCAATAATTTCAGGAGCCAGAACATACTTGAATGGATATGCCATCTGATGAGGCAGGTAAGCCGCCTTCATGGAATCCATACCGTAATTGACCGTGTTAGGAACGCTAGTGTCGCAAGCTTCTGCGCATTTGCCGCAAGCTGTACAATTATCGTTAACATATCTGGGGTTAATCTGAACTGTGACTGTATAGTCTCCGGCTTGGCCGGATATTGACTTGATTTCAGCCAGAGTAAATAAGGAAATGTTGGGATTGTTCTTGATTCTTCTAAAATTGATTTCAAGACCACATGTTGGTGGGCACAGTTTAGGGAAGTACTGATTCAGTTGAGCCACTCGGCCTCCCAAATACGGATTCCGTTCCACTATGACCACGTTAGCGCCTGTTTCGGCGGCTTCGATAGCGACTGTCATCCCGCTTATGCCACCACCTACGACTAGAATCTTCTGATCTTCATCGCCCATAGGCAACCTCCGTGTTTAGAATCAAAAGCGACCAATGTATGTCGCCCGCGTTAACATCCGCGAATTCCCAACAAAGGAGAATCCATAGATGCCATTAATGTATCTAATCAAGTTTTTTTAGAGATAACTGTATATTCGAATTTTTTTGAAGCCAACGCACATTTTCATTGTAGGTTGAAGCTATATGTAAAAAATTTCTTATTAGGAATCCTCCATCGGGTCTGGATCCAAAAAAGCTTTCCGGATGCCCCTGAATTCCATAAATGGGTTTATACGGATGTCTGATGATCTGATTGCGACTCGTTTTGTCCGAGGCCAAAAGCACGAATCCGGGAGGAAGAGCTTTGACCTCATCATAGTGGCTCTCAACTATGTTGATCTGATTATCCAGTCCCACAAAAATGGGATCTTTCGTATCCTGGTTCAACCTGGTAACCCCAGATTGGCGATCCCGAGTATAAGGCATGCAATCATCTTCTCCAGCCCGAATTGGCCCGACTTTTCCTCCGAAGGCTAGCGCAATAGCCTGATGCCCTCCGCATACTCCCAGAATGGGGATGTCCAACTCGTCCACCACGCGGGGAACCAACCATAGAAAATTTTGCAACGCTACACCTGTGGTTCCCGTGTAACGACACCAGGGAGTTCCCTGCGGACTCAAGACGATAAATTCAGGGTCAAGATCGGAAATTATTTCAAATGTGGCGGTCCTAAAGTCCAGAGTAACTACATTACTGTTTTTGCTCAACTCCGTAATTACTGAACGAAGCCTGCGACAGCCGCCTGAACATCCATCGGGAGAAAGCCCGATCATGATCCACGGTCTGTGGAATCCCTCAACACTCTTCTTTATTTCGATAGGAGATTCGGGGTAGACGGAACTTGTCTGAATCAACACCAGACATATTACCAAAAGAACGGGAACAACACTTCTGTTACGCCCACCGCATGTTTTCAATAAAGACATAGGCCATTTCCCACAACCCTGGAAGGTGACGAACTATAGTTATAACTCACCTTGAGGCAAGTAGGCAACAGGCCAATTTCCAGAAAAGACCCCTTCGTCTATTTTTTAAACTTACATGATCTTTTTTGCCCTTTCTTTCTCACTGTAAAGACAACCGCAATATTTCTGGCGATAAAAACCGAGCTTTCGATATCTCTTCACTCCTTCATTCCATCCGGTTCTCCAGTCTCTGTAAATGAAAGGTATGCGATGATTTTCCGAAATGGCTTCACACGCTGTTTTCAGTAAATCATGTTTTTGGAATCGGCTATAGAGGAGGGTGGTTGAAAACGCGTCAAACCCTTTAGCCTCCGCAAGGCGCGCCACCACATCCATTCTAAAATTAAAACAAAGCCGGCATCGTTGTGGTTCACGAAAAACTATCTCCCTAAACCAGTCTTCCATTTCAAGTCCAGTGTCATCTTTCATCACGCGGATATCATTTACTTCAGTGTATGAATTAAAGGCATCTTGCCTTCTCAAATTTTCACTGTATGGATGAATATTTGGATTAAAGAAAAAAGCCGTTACTTCGTGTCCCTCTTTTGAAAGATCATCATATGGAATAACCAGGCAGGGCGCGCAACACGCATGGAGCAGAATTTTCATTAATCGGGTTGTCTCCTTTCCTTAGTCATGGTATCTTTTGAGTAGAATAGCATTGACCGTATTTAGACCAATAAGTGAGCCAATGAAGCGGATTTCTGGATTAATAGCAATCATCATCGTGTTAGTGGCCGGGATGTCCTGGTCCGCAGACCAATCGGCGCTAACCGACGCCTTTGCTCAAACGGCGACAGCATACGCCAATGATTCCTTTCTGTTGCTCGGCATGGTAGGAGATCAGTTTGTAGCAGGCTCCCTGGATGCGGGTTCGGCAGCCCAAACCGTGACCGGGATCCAGAAAAGAATTCGAGTCATCCGGGCAAAAATCAACCTCGTTCTTAGTTGGGTCAACTCCGATCAGGACAGGAAGTGGCTGAAAATCCTGGACAATGTCTATATTTGTCTCGACCGGCAAGCGTGGGCGGCAGGAAAATTCGTTGATGACAGGTCGCCGGCTAGCGCCAAACGCTTTGAAACGTTTAGAAACGAATGTCTCGACAAGATCAGAAACCTCAGTCAATTTTACGAATCCTTGGCCAATTCCGAGGAACTTCCTGCTCCTCTGAGCACTCGTTGATCACCAATCCTGAGTGTGAGTTTTTCACGATCAAAGTACTCCAATAGCGGAATGTTATATTTCCGGGAAGATTTCGTTATCTCCTGAAATTTTGACGGGGTTATAGATCCTTCTTTTTTTAGCAGTTCCACGAGACGCCCTTTGACATTCTCGATAAAATCCTTAGAAAAGTACATTTCCTCCCTGATTTTCACAACCCGCCCTTCTTTTTCCAGAACCGTGAGCAAACCTTTTACCTGTTTTTGATCAGTCCCGACCTGCGCTATTAACTCTTTGAGCACTGGAGGAGAATTTTCTTCTTTGCCGAGAGCTTCAAGAATCTTTACCCTGAGATTCTTTTCTTCATCTTTCAGACGTACTTTGTGGGTAGAGGCTCTAATGGTGTCTCCCTGATCAGCTAGAACCCCATTTGAGATGAAATTATCCAATGCAATTTTGAAAAGACGATCGCTGCCCGGAGCCATAGAGCGCAACTCCTGCTTTGATATCCCTTCTTTTAAAGGATTGTCCCTATGATATTGCTCTAACCTATCCAATATTTTCTTTTTTACGAGTTCAAGATAATCACGATGCACCAATCTCTTTTCCGTGGAATCCAGTTGAATAACCGTGTGTTCATTTCTAAGCTTTTCGAGCGTCTTGTCGAGTCTGGAGGACGAAAACGCTGACATCCCCAGTAACTCGTTTCTGTTGACGCCGTTTACTCCGGAGCCCTTTACCAGAGACGATATGACTCCAACATCGTCTTCCCTTTCGGATTCCATAAAGGACTTCACCGATCTTGCCCTTAATTTAGGCGCTCTAGGGTTAAGAATCACACCTCCACCCAAGGTCACGGAAGGTGAAATGGCTCGAACCACAAACCTATCCCCAGTTGCCGGCACAATGGGCGCAGCCGTCCTCAACTGGGCCAACACCTCTTCTCCAGGTTCCATGGAATCCCTATCAGGAAAGGCTATGGTGGCTTCTACATCCGTGGTGTAATGATGAAGCCTGACCTTTTTAAGGTTGGTCAATTTTATTGAGCTTCTATCTAATGTCGTCAGTTTGACATCAATGATGTAAGAGGGCCGAAATTCACCGGGATGAGTTATGACGTTTCCCCTGTGAGCGTCCTGCTGTTCGAGCCCGCGAAGGTTTACCGCGACCCGCTCTCCAGGAAACGACTGCTTCTCAAATTGTTTGTGGGATTCGATAGATCGAACCGAAGACTTCACGGCCTGAGGTAGTATTTCTATCTCATCACCGACTATGATTGTCCCTGAGATTAAGGTTCCCGCCACCACCGTTCCGTGGCCCTTCAATGTGAACACCCTATCAATCGGCAGTCTTAGAAGTCCGTACAACGAACGCTGCGCTACATGTTCGCTCAGATCCAGGATAACCTTTTTCAATTCCTCAATGCCTTCCCCTGTACGGGAAGATACACGGACCATCGGAGCGGTTTCCAGGAAAGTGCCTTTTACCAAATCCCTCGCATCTTCCTCAGCCAGCATGGCGAGTTCCTCATCGACCAGATCCAACTTGGTCAGGACAACCAACCCATACTTTATCCCCAGTAGACGAAGAATATCCAAATGCTCCACGGTCTGAGGCATGACACCCTCATCCAGGGCAATTACCAGGGCAGCTATGTCAACACCCCCTGAGCCTGCAACCATCTGGCGTATGAATCTCTCATGACCTGGAACGTCCACTATACCGATTCGGATCTCCGGACCAAGGTCAAGATAGGCGAATCCCAGTTCAATGCTGATTCCCCTCTCTTTTTCCTCTTTGAGCCTGTCCGTGTCTATCCCCGTAAGAGCCTTTACCAATTGGGTTTTTCCGTGGTCTATGTGACCCGCTGTGCCGAGAATTACGCGTTTCATTAGAGCTATCCTTAGGTGTAGAGGAGAAAAGAAATCCCGTATGGTCAGCCCATTGGCTGTCAACGAAGGTCATCTAACACAAAGAAAGTAATTAAACTCTTTTGCGCTCGCTATTTCAAATCTCTTCTTTAGCCGGGTCGTTTTGAGATTTCCTGCTATGGGCCCTCCGGGGGGGCTTTGGGGCTGATGGGTTCGAGGGAGAGATCCTTCTTGTATTCTCCACCTCCAGTTCTCCCAATATGTCCTCTGGTCGAACTGCAACCATAGTATCGTCGGCAAGCTTTACAAGCACGGTTTCTTCCAATGGATTGTGTTTGATCACGCAGCCTTCGCCTTTGGTAGTCCCAATTAGTTTTCCAACCCGAGGAAGGTTCTTGCTAAATTCCTCGTAGACATCATGCTCATAGCTCAAACAGCACATCAGGCGACCGCAAACACCGGATATTTTTGTGGGGTTCAAGGAAAGGTTTTGATTCTTCGCCATCTTTACGGAAACCGGCCTGAAATCCGTTAGAAATCGAGAGCAGCATAGTTCCTGCCCACAACATGCAATTCCTCCAGTCATCTTAGCTTCATGACGAACACCTATCTGTCGCATTTCTATCCGCACTGGAAAACGGGAGACCAGTTGCTTTACCAACTCTCTGAAATCAACCCTTCCTTCAGATGTGAAATAAAAAACATATTTTGAACAATCGAAGAAACACTCAACCGATACGAGCTTCATTGCAAGAGCAAGTTCTTCTATCTTGTCCATACAGTATGAATAGGCTTCCGATTCCCTCTGACAGCAACGTTCCCTCTGATCAAGATCGACCTTCCCTCCCTTACGGAGTATTTTTCGGAGGGCGTCGGCCTGTGCGGCGTCAATAATTCTCTCAAAAGGTGGAATCGCAACCTGGCCTAGACCAAGTCCCTTTTCGGTCTTGACTAAGACCCACTCACCGTATTCGAGATCCATGTCTCCGGCGTCGAAATGATAAACCTTACATGCATACCCGAATCTGATGCCGGCGATCCTGGCGCCGAAACCGGCGTCTGTCCGATCCTCCGGACCCCAGGTTGTTCCACCGCCTGCTCCCCCATCAGAGATCGTTTCGCATTCAATGGCTTCGTCGTCATAATATTCAGATCCCTCTGTAGGCATCGGGGATCCGGAAAAACCGACAGAAAAGCTCTCGATCGATTGGGAGAAATCAATGGAATAGGATGAGTCACACGGATTAGAACCAACGCAGGAATCGGTTGACTCTAAAGCTTCCAGAAGAGAATCTTTAGAACTCGAAGGAGACACTTCAGATTCCGTTTGTGGTGTAGTTTGTCCTGATTGAGTATCCTTGGTCGGTCTCCGACCGGAAGCATCGCCCCATGATCTTGGCATAAAGGATTTATCGCCTCGTTTTTTGTTATTCGGCATCAGATTGTACCTCGGACCCAAAAAGTGAATCTATTGAGACCACTTTTCGTTCATCTTTTCCCGAATTCTCAGAAACATTACGTCAGCAGCGAGATTGCGATTGATATTTGTATCCGTATAAGTGAACTTTAGCGCGTCGGACATCTCATCATGCGCTGCCAGCAATTGCTCTACTGAGTAATGTTGAGCCGAAGCCTCCAAAATGTCAATGAAGTCGATATTGACTATGGACTGAGCTTCTGCGCCGATTCTTAACAGGACCAAATCTCTAATCCAGGACATCCCGAATTCGATGGCGTCGATAAAATTTTGGGTGTCGGAACTCAGTTGCGCCGACATCTCCAGGAGGTTGGCCAATCCGAATTCGCTCCCTTTGCTGAGGAATTGCGACAATATGTTTCTCGATGTCAAAATCTTGGGTGTCAACAACTCAATGGCGTGGCCCAAGCTCCCAGATGCAAGCCCAGCGAGAGCGTCAGCCTGATTCAAAGGTAAGTCTCTAGTTCTGAAAAGCTCGTTAGCCACATCCGATCGAGCCAGTGGGCCGAATTTGATTTTCCTTAGTCTTGACAAAACGGTGGGCAGTAAAGAAGACGGTTTGGATGTTATCAGGATCAATACGCCGAAACCCGGCGGCTCTTCAAGGGTTTTGAGCAAAGCGTTTTGAGCCGCTCGGTTCACAGTGTGTGCGTCGTCGATAATTATGACTCGATATGGCGCTTCGATCGGGGAATATTTGAAAAATCCCTGGAGATGCCGAATTCTGTCGATTCTTATAGAACCTTTAAGAGGAGCCTCAATCAAGACATCAGGATGGGCTCCTCTCTTTATCTTTTCACATGTCCCGCAGTCATGGGCCCTTTCACCAGCATACGCGGGACAACAAAGCATGCTGGCGAATTCTAACGCTACGAGCTTCTTGCCGATTCCTTCAATGCCTGAGAATAAATACGCATGGGCGGTTCTTTTTGAACCCACAGATTTCTCAAGCATGGCCAGCGTCTCAGCATGCCCCAGAATTTTTGTCATTTCCAAACAGCTATCTTGGCCGCTGGGGCCTAAATTGAGCCGGCAACAATCCTATCCTCTTTTTACTGGAATATATTTGTTAATCCCTAGAATCAAAGGAGCCGCAACAAATATTGAGGAATACGTTCCAAAAACTATACCTACAAATAATGCCCAGGCAAAGTCTTTTAGTTGTGGTGTGCCAAAAATCAGCAGGGCCACGACAACAAGCAATGTAAATCCTGAAGTCAAAACTGTTCTGGAAAGTGTCTGGTTGATGGAACTGTTCAAAACCTCGGCCAAGGGCTGTTTGCGCATAGTCCTCAGATTTTCCCTGATTCGGTCGCAAACAACGATAGTGTCATTGATATCATAACCGATGCAGGTCAGCATGGCGGCGAGAATGGTGAGGTTGAATTCCTTACCGGTCCACACAAAAAAACCGTAAATTATTATCAAATCATGAACCAAGCAGAAAATGGCTCCTAAGCCCATGCTCAATGTGAAGCGGAAAGCCATGTAGACGAGAAGCATGGCCAGGGCGACAATTGTAGCCCAGATTGCCGCCTGTCTGAGATCATGACCAACCTTGGGACCGACAACCTCAAGTCCTCTTATCTCCGCGGTTCCTTTACCAAAAGACTTGTCAAAAATTTCCTGCAATTGCATGGAAAATTTCTCAGAACCCTCCTCCGGAGATTCCATTCTGATCAGATAATCCTCAGCCTTGCTCCCCATTGAGAAGCTTTGGACTGTAGCGTTGGCGCTCATTGGTTCAAGCGCCTTTCTGATGTGCTCTGTATCGACTTTATTCTTAAACTGGACCTGGACGGTAACTCCGCCGGTGAAGTCTATTCCAAGGTTGATCCAGCCCTTGATAGGATAAGAGAGTACGGAAAGAAGTATCATGATGGTCGTAAAGGCATACGCGTATCGCCTATTGCCCATAAAGTCTATGTTAGTGTTTGGCGGTATGAGTTCCACTGCTCAATCCTTACTTAACTTGGAAAATCAAAAGTAAAGAATCTCAGATATTAAACACTGAGTTTCTTGATCCGTTTAACCTGAAACGCATAGTCAAAAATAGCCCTGGTCACAAATAAGGCTGTAAACATTGACGCTATTAACCCGATACAAAGCGTAATGGCGAATCCCTTGATTGGGCCGGTTCCAAACTGAATCAAGGGTAGCGCCGAGAGAATCGTTGTCAGGTTTGAGTCAAAAATGGTCGAGAATGCCTTGGAATAGCCGTTCTCCAACGCGGCTCTGGGAGTCCGTCCTAGGCGCAACTCCTCTCTGATACGTTCAAAAATCAAAATGTTCGCATCAATAGCCATACCAATAGTAAGAGCGACCCCGGCGAGGCCCGGAAGAGTCAAGGTAGCTCTCAGTCCAGGTGACACCATGACTGCGAAAATCAATATTAGGTTAAAAAACAGGGCTATATCGGCTACAAGTCCAGACCACTTATAATAAAGCGCGATACAGATGACTATCAGGAGCATGCCTAAAACTATCGCGTTTCTTCCCGCTTTTATCGAGTCTTCCCCCAGGGATGGTCCAACCGAGCGGTTTTCCAGGATCTTAACGGGCGCAGGAAGCGAACCGGCCCTCAGGACTAGAGCGAGGTCGTGAGCCTCGTCAGGAGAAAACATACCCTCTATGATAGCTGATCCGCCAGAAATACGGTCTTTGATCACAGGAGCGGAATAGACCCTGTTGTCTAGTACAATGGCAAGTCGCTCCCGAACGTGTTCTCCTGTTATTCTTTCAAACTGCTGCGCCCCAAGCCGGTTAAAATCCATCCCGATTGTCATGCGACCGGTATGGTCGGGATGAACCCTGGCGTCTGTAAGCAAATCGCCAGTCAGCAGGACTTGTTTCTTGACCAGAAAAGGTGTCCGGGTAACAGCTCCGGTTCTTGGATTCTTGTCAAGCTGATAAAGGATTTCATCACCCGGAGGAACAGCCCCTTTCAGAGCAGCGCTGAGGTCTCCTTTTTCATCGACAAGCCTGAATTCCAGTCGAGCGGTACGTCTTATTATGTCAATGGCCCTGTTGACGTCCTCTTTCAGTCCCGGCAACTGTACTACAATCCTATCCGTGCCCTGGATGACAACGTCAGGTTCGGCCACGCCAAACGCGTCTACTCGATTCCGAATCGTGTCGACCGCCTGTCTGACGGCTTTTTGCTTGATTGATTCTACTGTCTTGGGGTCAAGCTGCAACTCGGTTTCGAATCCCTTGTCGGTTTGTCCCGATGAAATCTTTTTAAAGCTGGAGAGCTTTTCCAGTACCTTTTGGTCAAACAAGGAAGCCTGGTCGGGATCCTTGAAAGATATGACAAACGAATCCGCAGAATTTCGATGTAAATCTACATACCTGATCCGCTCATCCTTCATTAGGCTGGAGGCTTCCAGCATCGTTTGATCAACGACGGCTTCCACAGCTTTCTCTACCTGCACTTCCAGAACAAGGTAAAGGCCGCCTTGCAGATCCAGTCCAAGCCTGATAGGGCTATCCGGCAAATACTTGGACCATATTGCGGGCACTGGGCCAATCGAAGGATAAATCAAAAAAAGGCATATTGCCAAAACGGAAAATATTATTACAAATCTGGTCTTGAGACTCTCTATCATCTACTGTGTCTCCTCAGGCATTCGGTTCCACAGGGGGAGGAGGTGTTGAAGCCAATCCGGCGATGTATGGCCTGGCTACACGAACCCGAACCTTGTCGGCAATTTCAAGGACCACGATCTGATCCTGAATAGCCGCGACTTTTCCATAAACACCGCCCTGGGTGATAACGCTGTCGCCTTTTTTAATGTTCTCAAGCATCACTTTGTGGTCTTTTGCCTTTTTTTGCTGGGGTCTAATGAGCAGGAAGTAAAACACAACAAAAATGAGAACTATAGGCAGAAACTGGATCAAAGACTGCATCCCGTCTCCACCTGCCTGTCCGGTCTGAGAACCCATGGCGTAAGCCAAATCAATCATCGATATCCTCCGTTTGGAATGAGTACTGCTTCAGCAAAGAATTCAAACGATTTTCACTAATGGCGGTTCTAATATCAGACATGAGCCGATAATAAAAGTTCAGATTGTGGATAGTAGCCAAATTAAAACCGAAAATCTCTTTCTCCCGAAATAGATGTCGTAGATAAGCCCTTGAATAATTCCGGCACAAAACGCAACCACAAAGGGGATCCACCGGACCGTGATCTTCCCGATACCTCGCATTGCGTATGTTCAATCGGCCCGATGATGTGAACAGATTTGCGTTTCGAGCGTTTCTAGTGGGCAGGACACAGTCGAACAAATCTACACCCATGATGGTCGCTTCGACAATATCGAGCGGCATGCCGACTCCCATCAGGTACCGAGGCTTATTCTCAGGTAAACAACTGATGGTCGTGTCAATGACTTCGACCATCAGTTCGTGAGGTTCCCCCACACTCAGGCCGCCTATAGCATAGCCATCAAATCCCAGTGAGGTCAACCCTTGTGCGCTCAACCTCCTGAGATCAGGAAACATCGATCCTTGTACTATGCCGAACAACGCAGGGTCAACTTTTTTTTTGGCGGCAATTGACCGCGCCGCCCATTCTGTTGTCCGGTTGACAGCCTCCAGCGCCTCTTTTTCAGATACTGGATAACCTCTGACATCGTCAAGGACCATTATTATATCCGCGCCAAGAGCTTCCTGAACAGCCAGGCTCAGTTCCGGAGTGAACAGATGAGTTGATCCATCAATATGAGATTGGAACAGAACACCCTCATCACTGATTTTTCTTAATTTGGCCAGGCTGAACACCTGAAAGCCGCCACTGTCCGTTAGGATAGCGCCCTGCCAGTTCATGAATTCTCTAAGCCCACCGAGGCGTTCGATCAATTCATGGCCGGGCCTCAGGTAAAGGTGATAGGCGTTAGCCAGTATGAGTCGATATCCTGTATCCCACACTATATCAGGGGCCACGGCTTTTACCGCCGCGAGAGTGCCTACAGGCATGAACGCAGGTGTCTCTATTTCAGCGGGAGTCAGTGACAGGCGCCCTGTTCGAGCTTTAGATCCAATATGTTGATGAGTGATGGAGAAATTAAACGCCATTAAGCAAGCCAATTTTCCGGAAACTAAGGGTCGCCATTTGAAAAATAAAGAGGATTGGGAAAGATGACAAATTTGTCAAGCTTCGTCCAATCCTCCGAAGAATGGCCATGGGGGGCGAGGTGTGTCAGGCCCCCAGGAACATGAGCTTTATGCCATCATCTGTTCGCCTTTTTCAATCCAAGCGCATCCGTGGCTATGATCATTTTCATAATGTTCGTGGCGCCTTCAAGGATCTTGTACACCTTGCCGTCTCTCAAAATACGCGCGATCGGGTATTCATTCGAATATCCATAAGCGCTAAGCACTTCAAGAGCAAGATTCGGGACTTCGTCAGCGGCTCTACAAGCGTAAAACTTCGCAAGCACAGTTTCCCGCATGTTGTTCACCAGGCCCTTGTCCTTCTGAATAGCGCACCGCCAGACGAGAGCCCGCGCCGCCTCCGTTTCAGCTACCATCCTGGCTATCACTTCCTGAACCATCTGGAATTCAGCTATAGATTTACCAAACTGCCTGCGTTCGGTGGCGTATTTTATCGCTTCATCCAACGCTGCCTGACATGACCCAACGGCGCCGGCGGCGGCAGAAAGCCGGGTGCTAATCAACTCCTTCATCAGGTAGCCAAAGCCCTTGCCTTCTTCTCCCAAACGATTCTTTGCAGGAACCCGGACATCTTCCATTATGATCTCACCGGTAGGGCAGGCCCATATGCCCAGTTTTTCCTTGATGGCCTTCGTTGAAACACCGGGAGAGTCCATGTCCATCACAAACACGCTCATTCCGTTGTGTTTAGCCTTCTTGTCGGTCATAGCGAAGACAATGGCCATGTTGGCCACCGGAGACCAGGTTATCCACATCTTTTGGCCATTAAGGACGTATTCATCTCCGTCCCGGACGGCTGTCGTCATCATGGCGGCGGTGTCTGATCCTGCGTCGGGCTCGGTAATGCCAAAACATCCAAGAATTTCAGCCGACATAAGCGCTGGAATGTATTTTTTCTTAAGTTCTTCGCTGCCCCACTTCAAGATCGACATGGCCGTTCCCATTGTCTGCATGTTGAACGCCACTCTGAGCGAGCCGGACGCCCTACCGATTTCTTCGGTTACTATCGCATGGGCCAGGTAACCCATGCCGTTACCCCCGTACTCTTCAGGCACGGGGCACCCGAAAAGACCAAGTTCCCCCATTTTGGTAACGAGTTCGCGCTGAAAACGGTGTTCATTTTCATCCTGGTCCACTGTTGGGGCAATTTCGTTGGCGGCGAATTTCCGGACCATATCACGTAGCATTATATGTTCTTGGGTTAGTTCAACATCATATTCGTCACTCATTTTAGCTACTCCTAATGAAATAAGTCCCCTATTCAGGGGGATGGATGGGCGCTTTGAAATCGACTCAGATTCGGGGCGGAACATCATGGCGCCAGAAAAGCCCGATCCAGCATTTGTTCCCCATTGTAATCATTCAAATCCTGCAATGGACTCCTGAATATCGTTACTCTAGCAGAATTTAAGCGGCTTAGTCAATATTTCAAAAGATAGAATCAATATTTACAAAATTCACTATGATGGACAATCATGGGACGCTCGAGCCTTTCCAGACGCGAGAAGATACACGCTGACCGCCATTCCCACAAAAATAGCATACCACAGAGTGCAGACCCGAATCAGAATAACCGCAGGAAGACCTCTTGAATAGGATATTCCGAGATAAGCGAAAAGACCCATCATCCCTGCCTCAGTTCCGCCGATACCACCAGGAAGCATAGACAGCGCTCCCAATATCGTCGAAAAGCAGTATACGAAATTAGCTTCCGTCACACTTGCCGGCAGTCCGAATCCTTTCATCACGATAAACATTGACAGGGATTCCATTGACCACGCAATGACTGAAACAAGAAGACCGAGCAGGAAAATTCTGGGTTTCATTAAATCCTTGCCGGACAACAATATCCTCAAGGCTCTGGCAGCAAACCATGACACAACTGGCAGGCGCTCCATGGCTTCAAGTATCGGTCGATAAAGCCTCTCCAGGCAGAGAAAAGCACCGGCGGCAATGACGACTCCGGCCAAAGCCAGGAATAGGCTTCTCCATCCTTCAAAAAAGAGCAAAGAGAAGGACCCAAGAATCAGGACCGCAAAGAGATCCATCAGACGTTCTACAACAACAATACCAACTACCCGAGTGACAGACACTCCGTAATCCCGCTTCAAGAAAACCCCTTTCATCGCTTCTCCGACTTTTCCAGGCGTACCTGTTAGCGCAAAACCGGCCAGGAAAGCGCTTGTAGCGTACATGAAAGGAACTCCGGCTCCAATGTTTACGAGATAGTAGTGGAATCTCCATCCCCTAATGAGCCATCCTGCAGTGACAAGGCCCAACACCATGCCCAGGTCACGAAGAGGAAATAGTGATATTGCATGCAGAATTCGCTCATGATCGGAAAAGAGCGTGGCCCCGGCGTAAAGCAAAACCCCTGCTAACGAAAAAATAATTATTGAGCTGAGTATGCGGTTAAGCGAATACTGTTCGCGGTTGGTCTGAGCCTTTTGAACGGTCGTGTCAACAAGCGGCTCTGCTTGCTCCTCTATATAATTTGACATCCGATTACCGACGTTCAGGGAAATATACGCATTTGCCGCTGAATTCGGCCCACGCCGCGTCTAGTTGACTCTTCATGTAATTTACATAATTCGCTGTTTGCGCATATTGCGGATCACTTGGATTCATCCCTCGCGCTTGATTGTAGAGAGCATAGTATGACTGGTACAGGCTCTGCCACCGCTTTTCCATTCCGAGACATTGCCCATATTCCGGGTTGGTGAGATTGGGGCGGAAGGCATAAGCCAGTGGTTGTGGCTGGGGTTGCTGGTAAGGCGCCTGCTGTGGAGGATATCCGGCAGGAGGACCTTGAGGAGGCGAGGGGGCCATTGGATACTGAGCGTTTGTCAACCGTAAGCCCATCAACGGGATCGACACGAGCGCTACTATCACCAGAAAAAATGGCCAGCTTGACAGGAAACTTTTTGGAAACATGGTCAACTCGTATAAAGATCTTAAAATCATAAGTGATTATATATAAATGAGTTGGTAAGGTCAAGCCGAAGACACATCAGTGGTTATGCGACTCAGCGGCGTCTTGAAATGACCATTATTTTATCTGGGTCAACTGTGTCCAGAGCCGTCATCCGTATCATCATCAATTTTCGCAGGTATCTTAAACAGGCAAAAATAGAGCCAAGCAATTATTGAAAACACTATTACGCCGGACCACAAAGTGTCGGAAAGGAAATGGGCGCCCTGAACGATCCTTGCGAAGCACCCAAGCGCTCCGAACGCCAAGCCGACGCCCAGAAAAAGTCCGGCCAATCCGGGAGCGTATGGGAATAATGCGACTCCGGAGGCAATGGCGAACGCGTTTGCGCAATGGCCTGAAACGAAAGATTTGCCATCGTTGGGACCGGCTGGGCTGAAGACCCCTCTATACTGATACGCTCCTCCGAACGTTACAGTGTCGGCCGGCCTTGGCCGGCCCCAGAGTGGTTTCAGTATACCGTTTACTACGAGGCCTGGCCCAAGTATTACTGTTAGGACTATCACGAGAAGCGATTTGGAGTATTTGGATGGGAATCTGTTTACCCTCGTTAGCAGATACAGGATCAAAGCGACGACGGCCATTATGATCGCAGGGTATTCTCCGAAACGATAGAATTCTAGCCATGGTGATTGCTTCCCAATCGGCCATCCGGTGTGTCCGGGCCCTGAGTCATGAAACCCCGAGGACAGCTTCAGGTCCCAATCTCCCAGGTATATTAATACGCTGATCATGACGCCGGACAAGAGCAGTAAAGCTACAATCGCCCAGCCGACTCGTTTGGATTGCGACTCAGTCATTTAATTGCGCTCCTGACCAATGAATTTATGTCTGGAATCGTGAAAACAGAAAGGGAATGAAATCATTTTTGATGTCCCAATTCAAGAGAGGCCGAAATAGTATTCGGGAAATTTGTGTTGGACAATTTTAGGACAGACTATTGACACGTCAAAACTGATGTGTTTTACTTAATAGATGGCGTCGCGACGGGGCTTTGCGAGCTGGTCATGGGACGCCTATTGAAATGTTGGCGCAGCCAAATACAAGCGGGCCGTTAACTCAGGGGTAGAGTATCTGCCTTTTAAGCAGAGAGTCGCTGGTTCGATCCCAGCACGGCCTACCAAAAAATCAGCCGAGAGTCGCTGGTTTATTTCAGCGTCCCCATCGTCTAGTCTGGCCTAGGACACAGGCCTTTCACGCCTGCGACAGGGGTTCGAATCCCCTTGGGGACGCCATTCATTTTTTCCCGACCGACTATTCCAGATTCTAATCCGCCATCCAGTTAATTACATAATGGCCCGTCCATAAAGTTTCAATTTCTCAATCTATCGGAAGGAGATTCATTATGCCAGGAGAAACGCGTCTAGAGCAGGCCAACTTCATTTACGAAAACCTTAGGCTGAGAAGTCAACCCATTGGTGTGAAATTCTTGGACACTTCGGACTTCCCAGAAAAAACCAGACGTCCTTCTCAGGTCTTGGGCAAGAGGGTTACGATTTGCCAGGGCGTGACAATGGCTCGAATCTACGGATGGCCGGTTGGGCTTGGACGAGAAGACCTCATCTGCGTCCCGGCAATGATAGCGTTTGGATTTACTCCAGCATCCGACCAAAAAGCGGTAATGAGCAAACTGCTATGCAACGTCACCCTGTCGAAAGATATGGACTCAGCCAGGATGGAAGCGGATTCCATGTTTACGCTCGAGAAGAACCCAAACAAGGGGGTATACCTCGCTCCACTTGCCAAGACTGCTCTTGAGCCTGACACAATAGTGACATACGGCAATCCGGCCCAGATAATGAGAATGATTCAGGCGTGGGTTTACATGACCGGTAAGAGGATCACCGCAAACCTTGGTGGAAAAATTGAATGCACGGAATACCTCATAGGCCCATACAAGGATAATGCAGCGAGAGTTTCCATTCCAGGCAATGGAGATCGAATTTTCTCAATGACCCAGGATGACGAGATGGCGATTTCCATACCAGCTTCTGGTTTGGAAACTATGGTTGAAGGCTTGAAAAACGCGGGTAAAGCCCTCGGAGCCAGATATCCTGTGACATTCTACCAGAATTTTCAGCCTGAGTTTCCGAAATATTACAAAGAACTGGGTAAGGAATTGGACATATAGAAGGTAACCGGAAAAGCGACTTCCCACGATATTTATCGGGGGAAGCCTGCTCCTGGAAATTATTTTCAGCGGCATTGATATATCTAAATAGCCTAAAAGAAGAACCCCTGTCTGTAAACAAAAAGTGTTGCATCCCGCTTATTACCTTTACATTACGTTAATGTAAGTGATAGTAAAATACCGGATCTTGGGCAAGTTAATTACTGATAACTTTATTGTAAACACAATTTTCAAGGGGTATGTCCCATGATCAAGCCATCAAATTGTTTGTCACCTGTCAGGCGGCTTTTATCATGAGCGTTTGAGCTTCTTGCATTAGGGTTTGTATAGGGTACCGGTTTACATCCCAATACTGAAACCGTAACGATTGAGGGGGGCTCAAGTGCAATTTGGTAAATACGATTTCCATTCAGTTTTCAATTCAGACGCTATTCTCCCTCGTTACAAAGGATCCACTTTCAGGGGGGCTTTCGGGATAGCTCTAAAGAATGTAGCCTGTGCGTTAAAGCACCAAGACTGCCGACGCTGTCAGCTACTAAAGAGCTGCGCTTATGTTAGAATTTTTGAAAATGCGCAGCCTCAAGAAGGCGCCGGGAATGGGGTAAGGCCTCATCCCTTTGTCATCGAGCCGCCCGACAGTGCGAAGACCAGGTTCTCGAATGGGGACGAATTTAATTTCTCTATTCTGTTGTTTGGTTTTGCCAATGGCTACCTGCCGTATTTTGTATACGCGTTTGAAGAAATGGGAAAGATAGGGATTGGCAGGTTGCTCGAAGGAAGCAGGCCTGGGTATGACCTTGTCCGAGTATCGTCTTCATCCAGAATAGTCTATGAAGGAACCGACGGATTTGTGTTGATGGGATGTGAGATTGACATGCCCTTCGATGAAGGTCTCGAAGATGACGGCCGGGAGTTTGAAATTACTATATGCATTGAAACCCCGCTAAGGCTTAAATTCCAGAATAAGTTCCATACAGAATTGCCTTTTCATATTCTTACGCGTTCGATGTTGCGACGAATTTCCAGCCTTAATAACCACTTTGGCAATGGTGAGCCTAACCTGGATTATGTGGGCCTTATAAAACGTGCCTCGGATGTTGAGACAATAGATTCATCACTGGAATGGCTGGACTGGACAAGATTTTCCAATCGACAGCAGGTGAGAATGCAACTTGGGGGTATGGTGGGCGAAATCACATACAGGGGAAGACTCAGCGAGTTCCTGCCTCTAATCAGATATTCTTCCAAGGTGCATTTAGGCAAAGCCACCACGTTCGGTCTGGGGAAGATAGAGATGATTCAAGACCCTGCCTTGGAATCGGGAGTGTAAGGCTTTTGTCATGAGGGACCCCGGATAGCGCTTTTACAATATTCAATATAAGGCCCAACGATTAAAAAGAACTTCGCTTCAGCAAGAATGTCCAAATGGGGGGCTAACGACATATAGACGCTAAATTTTCATTTGAATTTTTGAGGAATGTTTGCGATGCTGGTATTTCTTGCTTGCGCTAAATCAATCACCGGAATTATGCTTTGAAACCCCCTGGTATCCTTTTTTACATTAAAATTTCCATTACATCGTCGGAGTCCGTGAGCGAACCCAAGCCCCCCATTCGGCGACCCTTTGAGAATACTTGATGTCCAGAGAATTGCCCAGAGCGCTTGATGGAATGTCAGAACTGATGGTTTACTCCAACTATCCGGACGCAAAAAACATCATGTTGTTTGGCTTTGATGTCGAAGGAGCAGTCGACATCGACGCCTTAAGTATAGCTTTGAGGGATTCTTTGCCGAGTTTTCCGGAATTTTCGAGTTACGTGAAAGAATCCAGGATTCAAGGGGAAAGGCGCTTGACATGGTTTCTGGATTCGGATTTTCAACCAGAAATTAGACTTTCAAATATGGCGGTAACTGATTCCCATCTCGGTTTTCAGCATTCGTTACTCCAGAGCCTCCATCAAAGCCTGGAGAAGGATTGGGACCTATTTCACACTGCGCCAACTGAATTTCACCTGATTCGTTTCCCTGACGGACGGAGTAGTCTCCTAACGATGGTACACCATGCCGCTGCCGATGGATGGACCTTGGCGGCATTCTACCGAGCATTTCTGGGACGCTACCATAAGATCGTGACCGGAGGAGAGCCGGAATGGGCCCATGATTACGACCATGTGTCCAGCGTGAAAAATCGGATGGTAGAATTGAAAAGGACAAGATGGAGCGATGCGGCTTTCTTTGTAAAAAACGTCCTTAGCCCTTATTTCTCCAGGCCTACTCTTCCAAGGGGAAACGGAAAACCACTTGATATTGGAGTACACTATGCCAAGTCGGTCCTGACCCCGGAACAGACAGATCGTGTTGTAAAAAACGTTTCGAGACGAGGGAGTCCCTTCATTGATGCCCTCTTGGGAGGCATGGCTTCGACAGTAGACAAATGGAACGCCTTTCTTAAAATAAGAAAGCTTGGCAACATAGTGATTTGTGTCACAGTACAAATGAGAGGAAGGTTTGGACAAGCGGAAGTCGCTTCGAATACGTCTTCTCTCGTTGTGAAATTGCGTGAAAATGAGCGGACGAATCCGGAACTGTTTTCCAGGTCGGTTTCACAGCGAAGACGGGAGCAGTCTGACAGTCTGGCGGACATCAGGGCCTGGCTGGCTGGATGCAGGCTGGCTGACACTGTTAGGGGTCTTCCTTTGTCAGCAAGACAGCGCATAGCCCACTTTGTATGCCATATTCCCCTTATCCCAATCCTGATTGCCCCATTCGGGATGATGTGGCCGGAAACCAGGGAAGGGCGGCGGACTGGAGACTCATATCTGAAGGAGGCTGGAGGTCTCAACCTCATTGAATTTCATGCGATCCCATATAAACTTGGATATAGCTGCCCCTTGATTCTGGGGGCATATACTTTTCGCAAAAGGCTCAACCTTCAGATCATGGCATCAGCGAACCATTTCACCCGAGCCGAGACTGAGCGCTTTGTGAGCCTGCTTGCAGATGTTCTGGTTGAGGATCCCTTTGGGGGCGCATGAAAGGGTTAGAGCCGTTGGCGCCATCAAAGTTCCTGGACCCAAACTCCGAGATGATTGCACTGACCAGTTTCGCCAATACCAAGAACCTTCTGGTGACTGCATTCGAGATCAAAGGCCCATTTGACGAGAGCTTGTTGAAACCGTCCGTGATGAGGGCACTGGAGTGGTTTCCGCAACTCCTCTGTTGCCTGAAGGAGACAAGGAAAAAGAGCAGGCATTACTTGTGCTGGCATCCCCGTCCTGATGTCGAGTTTCCCATTATCATATCGTATCTGAAGGATCAGCAGGCCGCTGTTCCCATTCTTGACACCGTGTTGAACCATCTAACCCCTAGACTGGACAGGGATTGGGATCTATTCGAGGAACCGCCAGGTGAGATTCATTTGTTGAGAATTTCACACGATCATTATGTAGCAGTAGCAATCGCACATCATGCAGCCTTTGACGCCGCTACAGCTTCTGAATTCGGCAGACAATGCTTTCTGCAGTACCGGGAGTTGCTAACGGGTGTCAGGGATGATTTTCCCGGCATGATGACTCATGGTCTGTCCACTTCCAGGAAAAGAACTGTGAAGGTCAGGGTGCGCAAATGGGAGGACATCGTCCATACTTGCCGGTTGGCCATTAAGCCTTTGTTTTCAAAACCTCCTTTGCCTGCCGGGACAGGGCTACAAACAGATGAAAAGCAGTATCATGTCAAGAGACTTCTATCCGTCGAAGAAACAGCAAGCCTAACCATGTCTACGCAAAAAAAAGGGGAAAATCTTGTAGACATCCTGATAGCCTCCAGCAATCTAGCGATAGAAAAATGGAACAGAATTCGAAACGTAGAAACCGGTAATGTTACAACGGCCTTGACTATGAATATAAGAGGCAGATATGCAAGCCTGGATCACTTGAACAATGTGAGCGCATTATTTTTTGAGTCTGGCTCGAATGAGAGAAAAGACCCTAAAAAACTAATTCATTCACTGTCAACTGAACGAATCAGGCAGTTTCGGAAACAGATGGACTTGAAGCATTATAAGAATGTCGCCAGGATGATTTCCTGCACAAGTCTCTTGCCATTCAATGCGAGGCGAAAGGTTGTTCATCAGATAACCCAGAAACATCAATGCTCGATCGCAGTAACACTCTTGGGAGTTGTATGGCCGGAAATGAAGAATGGTAAACCAACGCTCGATTCTTATCCAACCGGTGTAGGTGAGACCCATATAACCGAAGTATATGGAACAGGCTATAAACACCTTACGAGCACGCCGTTGGTTTTGATAGTCTATTCATTTCTGAAGAGGCTCAATCTTGTTCTGGCGGCTTCGGGTTCCCTCTTTTCCCGAAAAGAAGCTGAGGACTTTATGGATCTATTTATGCGTGTACTTCAGGAAGACATCTGATTCGAATCAGCAATCCTGCAGCGCAGGCGCAATCCATTGCGACCCCAATACCTGTGCTTCGCTTGAAAAAATTATCACTATCATGAAACAAAATCGTACTAAACCGGAGCTTGAAATCTACCACACGCCCAGTTAGTGACAAAAATGAGACGTATCTCCGAGGATTTGGGCAAAGAAGTAGCTAGCCCGAATGACGCACGACAAATGTCAAGCGCGAAGGGATTGGAGCATGTGGCTTTCTTGTAATTTCCAAGGTAAACTAAACGCGTCAAACCAGACAGGTCGTCATGGGGCCCAGAAGTCAGTTGACTGAATTAGGAGGCATTTATGGACTTACAACTTGGTAGATCATATGAAGAGCTTGAACTTGGCGAGAAAGATTCTGTTTCAAAGACGATTACGGAAACGGATGTTTACCTGTTTGCTGGAATATCTGGTGATTTTAATCCTATGCATGTGAACGAGGAATATGCGAAGAAAACGTCTTTTGGTAGCCGTGTAGCTCATGGGCCGCTGACACAGGCGCTGTCAGCTCCATTAGTTGGAATGAAACTGCCTGGGCTTGGGACTATCGCAGTCGAATTCTCGACTCGCTTCAAAGCCCCGGTATTTTTTGGCGACACGATTACGGTTACCGGAGAAATCGTTGAAAAGATCTCGGACAAAAAGTGGGTAAAGGTGGCGTTAACTTGGACGAATCAAAAAGACGTGGTAGTGGCGGAAGGGTCAGCCGTGGTCTCGCCACCTAGAAAGGCGCCTCGGTGAGTCGACCTGTTTTCCTTGATTTCGAAGCGATTGAAAAAAACAGTAGCGCCTGGAAAGATATCATGTCTTTGATTCTGTCAACGGTTGAAAAGGGAGACCGGATCGTGCTTCGTGCGGAAAAGGTATTTGCTGAATATAGGTTCAACAAGACCTAGGTTTCCGAGATCGCAGGATTAGAGGGGGTTGCAGAAGGCTCAATATACGATTTCTTTGATAACAAAGAGGATCTATTTCTGTTGATTACCGAAGCCGGATTAAAAGGACACATGGAGTTATTGCCGGAAACTTTTCATATCGATACACCCCGTAGGAAGCTTAGAAGGTTCATCAGCGAGAATAGAAAAAAACCTGTTTGAGGAAATGACGCTATGATTACCAATAAACTGGTGGAGGCAATAGTAGAAGCCGCTGGAAAACACAGGTCCACTGGCTACAAAACGGTAGTAGCATTGGTAGGGGCCTCTCTGTTTCTAATCATAATTCCTCTGCTCCTGTTACTGGCCAGTTACGGCATTGAAGAATATTTCCTAACTCATAGGCTTCGGATTTTACAGATAATGGTTGCGCTGTTAAGCCTTGCGTTTGGATTCTTCCTAATGGTCTGGACGTTCGTGTCGTTGATTAGAACCGGAAAAGGTACGCCGGTTCCCGTAGCTCCGTCTCAAAAATTAATTGTAGATGGTCCCTACAGAATATGCCGAAACCCAATGTTACTCGGAGTGATTATTTATTTTCTCGGAGTTGGAACCATTGTGGACTCCATAACTATTGGGTTTATAATGTCTTGTCTGATTCTTCTAATCGGAACTTGTTACAGTAAGTTTATTGAAGAGAAAGAATTGCGAATGCGGTTCGGACAGGAATATGAGGAATATAGAGAGAAAACGACGTTTCTGATTCCGAGATTTTGAGAACAGCGGTCCCTTTAAATTTGTACGTGATTTTCGCTGTTCACCTTCGCCGCTGCGAAAAACAGGCAAAACAAGGAGTGCCCCGTGGAAGAAAACGATCCGAAAAACTCGGCTTCCTATTATGAAACGCCGGTTCTTTATTTCAATGAACCTGGCCCTCGTGATACAGGGCAAGTCCTTGAGTGCGTCCGTAGGCGAGCCCAGGAACTCAACATCAAACGGGTGTTGGTGGCCTCTGTAAGCGGTGACACAGCTCTGAGGGCACGACAGATGCTGGCTCCGGAGATCAATATCATAGCGGTCAGCCACGTGACGGGTTTCGTAAAACCTAATCACCCGGAGATGCCTGCAGAGGTTCGCAAAGGATTGATCGCAAAGGGCATAAGCGTGCTTACGGCGCAGCACGCTTTTGGAGGTGTAGGCCGGGGCATAAGGACGCAATTAGGCGCATATCAGGTTGATGAGATAGTTGCCTACACCTTACGTATTTTTGGTCAGGGAACCAAAGTTGCGATAGAACTGGCTCTAATGGTCGCCGACGCCGGCATAGTCAGGACTGATGAAGATGTTATTTCGGTGGGGGGAACCGGGAGAGGCGCAGATACGGCGCTTGTACTCCAGCCGACCAATAGCGCTGACTTCTTGAAACTTAGGGTCAAAGAGGTAATTTGTAAGCCTGCGAGGTTTTAATGAAATTCATGTTCCTGGCTATCCATGGACCGAGTGGGTGAAATCGGGATCCACAGGAAAACGATGTGATCCCGAAGATTTCAATTCGAGACAAAATCGCCTGCCCATTTCAGTCTGCATGGAACAAGACAAATTTTATTCAATTGTTCCAGCCCGTTGGAGTGTTGCCGTGAAGGCGGCTGAAACAGGGACTGGCCACGCCAATCCTCTCAAAACACTTTTCTTTGGTCTCTGTTTCTTCTCAGTCGGTTTGTCCACCACACCGTTCGAAAGCTGCGGGTCGAGGGAATAGGACGCGTCCAGGCTGTTTATGGACTATCCTTATTCGGGTTTATAATGTGTATAGGACTTTTAATTTGCTGAGTTTTCTACCATGGTGTGATGCCACCGGTGATGGTAAGATAGAGTCGTCGGGGCTGAAAATGAACACGCGCCCCGTTGTTCAGGCGATGTACGAGGAGACAATCGATGAACCAAGGGCATGCAACGAAAAAGAATCCAGATGGCTCATGTGACGTGAGCTGGGACGACTATCTCAAGTCCTACTATGAAAAGCCCCAGAGCGTTAGGACTTGGTCGGGGCATGAGGTCCATGAACTGTACACTCCCGATGATCTGGCAAACAAGGATTACAAACGTGAAATTGCCGATGCGGGAGAATACCCGTTCACAAGGGGTCTCCATAGAAATATGTTTCGGGGTCGGTACTGGACCAGGCGCGAGGTAGTTGGAATTGGCTCTCCGGCAGACACGCACGAGCGGGCAGCTTTTTGTTTCGAGCAAGGAGGCTCAGGCCTGAACACCATCGCAGACGTTACCTACGAAATGGGGCTCGACGTTGACCATCCCTGGGCGGAAAACGAAGTCGGTTTGACGGGGGTAAATATCACGTCCGTCAAAGATATGGAGACCCTGGTTGGTGACATTCCACTGGACAAAGTGAGTTGGTCTCTAATTACAGCCTCGACGGCGGCCGCAGCTACCATGGCTCAATACGTGGTCGTGGCTCAGCAAAAGAATTATGACATAAGCCTCCTCCGCGGTTCCATCCAGAATGACCCGATTCACTTCCGATACTGCGGTTTTAGGCCCGCATGCCCTTTAGATCTCTCCGTAAAGCTCGGTTCAGATGTCATGGAGTACTGTACGAGGCATATGCCCAAGTTCTATTACACCACAGTGAATATGTACGATCTGAGGGAACAGGGAATTAACGCCCACCAGGAAGTGGCGTACGGGTTCGGGATCGCGATGTGCTACATCGACGAATTGCTCAGGCGTGGCCTCCATATTGACGACTTTGCTCCTCGATTTACCTTTTACGTTTCATGTCATGTGGACTTCTTTGAAGAGATAGCCAAGATCAGAGCAGCGAGGCGGATGTGGGCAAAACTCATGAAGGAAAAATACGGGGCGAAAGATCCCAGGTCAATGCAGTTCCGCTTTGCCGTTCATACTGCAGGCTGCTCGTTGGTACCGCAGCAGCCTCTAAACAACATCGTTAGGATTGCCTATGAAGCTCTAGCTGCGGTTCTTGGCGGAGTTCAATCTTTGCATTGCTGTTCTTACGATGAGCCGATGTGCCTCCCGACTGAAAAAGGGCATCTACAGGCGTTGAGAACGCAACAGATACTTGCTTATGAAACCGGAGTTACCAACGTGGCGGATCCACTCGGCGGCTCATACTATATCGAGAGCCTCACCGACAAGATAGAGGAAGAAGCGTTAAGATGCATGAAGGAGGTCGAGGAACTTGGCGGAATGGAGGAGGCCATACGGACCGAGTGGTTGGACCGCAAGTTCGAGACCGAGGCCGTCAAACGCCAAAAAGAAGTCGATAATAGGGATAAACTAATAGTTGGCGTCAACATATTCGATTCCGAGCCGGAAACAAAGACCCCTCTTGGAGTCCAGCGTATTGCGGAGCAATCAGCCAAACAGCAAATATCTGAGGTACAGGAACTCAAGAGAACCAGGGATATGGCTACGCTTCGAGATGCCATCGATCGTCTCAGGGATGACGCGTCAAGAGGCAAAAACACCATTCCAGCAATGATCGAAGCTACAAAGGCGTTCGCAACGACTGCGGAACTATTGGGAACAGTTCGAGAAGTAATGGGCTATCCTTATGATCCGATGCAGGTAATCGAATCTCCCTTCAAATAAGCTTAGAGTCTGGAGAATGGTGTGGCATGAACCAGAATAAAATCAAAGTGATTGTAAGTAAAGTGGGCCTGGATGGCCATGATCGTGGAGCAAAGGTCGTCGCTACTCTGTTGAAGGAGGCCGGGATGGAGGTTGTTTACCTCGGGATGTATCAAACGCCTGAAGGAGTCATCAAAGCAGCGATCGATGAAGACGCCGATGTCATAGGTCTTAGCTACCTTTCCGGCGAACATCTTGTTTATACCCCCAAGATCGTCGATGAAATGAGAAAATCAGGGCTTGACGATGTTCTGCTTGTTGTAGGCGGCTCCTTTCCGCCGGAGGACGTACCGGTAATGAAAGAGATGGGTGTGGACGAGGTATTTCGAGGAGGGTCGCTAACAGAATCCATAGTTGACTACATCAAGAAAAATACTCGGGAAAAAGGCTGATTCATGGCAAAGAAGACGCCTGATAACCCCGATGAGATGGCGCAGAAGCTCCTTGCCGGTGATCGTCGGGCAGCGGCTCGAATGATCACCCTTGTTGAAAATCAGTCTGAGAAAAGCAACCAGGTTATGAAGCTGGTCTATCCCAATACCGGCAAATCCATGGTCATAGGACTGACCGGGTCTGGTGGTAGTGGTAAATCCAGTCTGATCAATCATTTGATCCGGCAGTACCGAGATCAAGGCAAACGAGTTGGTGTGGTGGCAGTGGATCCGAGCAGCCCATTTTCAGGTGGAGCGCTTCTTGGAGATAGAATTCGATTCCAGGCCCATTCCATGGATGATGGGGTGTATATACGGTCCATGGGCTCGCGTGGTTACTTGGGTGGTTTGGCCAGGTCCACAAACGATGTGGTCCGGATAATGGAGGCCATGGGTAACGATGTGGTGATCGTCGAGACTCTCGGGGCCGGACAGGACGAGGTAGACATTATCCACGTAGCCCAGACCTGCATACTGGTTTTGACTCCAAATATGGGCGACGACATTCAAGCTATGAAGGCGGGTATCATGGAGATCGCTGACATAATCGTGCTGAACAAGGCGGACCTGGACGGGGCCATCTCATGTCTTCACAGCCTGGAAGCGACTATCCAGTTGGGCAGTAGCCGCAAGGAAGGCAGTTGGGGGCCGCTGCTGATCCCAACGGTGGCGGCTGCAGTAAAGATAGAAGATCTCCAAGGTGTCAACGAACTGGTGAAAGCCATCAATGATCATCAGGAATACCTTCATCAAAGCCATGCCATAGATGAGGTTCAAACAAAGCGCATTGAGCAGGAGCTTGGCCTGGTGTTCAAGGACGAAGTCCAGAAGTTCATATTCAAAGGGCTGAAGGGCACAGGCAAGAAACACCAATACATCAAGGCAATCTTTGACGGCAGGACTGATCCTTACTCGGTAGTTGAAGAAGTCCTTAAAACTTTCTTGAAAGAAGGATCCAAGGTCAAGAAAACAATCAGTTCAAAAAAACAGATCTAATACCGGGCATCGTCTGCGTCGGGATCAATATCGTGTGTTGTAAGATTCCAGGTTTAAGGGGCAACCCGTACGCCAACTGAGACCCAAAGGATGAATCACTCCGATCATGGTCACGTGTTTGCACAGACAGGGCATCTATCAACATCTTGTTTTCAACTGAGGGAAAGGGGTTCCTCAATGGAGAATCCAGGGAACCCAGATCCGTTACGATATATTTGCGTAATTACCTGCTTTTCTGTTCAATTTCCTTCCAGCGGAAGCAATCCAGCGTATGGTCGTTGACCATCCCAACAGCCTGCATGAAGGCATAGCAGATCTTGTTTCCCACGAAGGAGAAACCTCGCTTCTTGAGGTCCTTACTCATGGCCTCAGACTCTTTTGTTGAAACCGGCGCCTCGGAAAACCTCTTCCATGAGTTTCTTATTTGTTTGCCACGCACAAACCTCCAAATATAGGAGTCAAACGTCCCAAACTCATCACGGACTTTAAGAAACCCTCTGGCATTGCGAACAGCCGACTCAATTTTGAGCCTGTTACGGACGATGTCTCGTGAAGCCAGAAGTTCCTCAACCTTGTGCTGATCGTAGGAGGCAACGACGTCCGCCGCAAAGCCGTCGAAGGCTTTTCGGTACCCTTCACGCTTACGGAGAATGGTCACCCAGCTCAGGCCGGCTTGGGCTCCTTCCAGAACTAGAAATTCGAAGAGCAACCGGTCGTCGTGAAGGGGCACACCCCATTCCGTGTCATGGTATTGCTGTTCCAAAGGGCCTCTGCCAGCCCATGCGCAACGAATTGGCACTGACCTATGCCTCCATTAGATTGAATTGCCAGACACACTTGCCATTTCGACAGTCCAAATGTCAAGCAAACCCCATATAAGTGCTTGGCGCCAATAGAAATGCGGGTATTCTTGAACACGAACATCGAATGATGGCTACTACGTGGGAATACAGGCGACATGCCGAACCCCTGTTGAATGCGAACCTGTATAATTCGACAGCGCGACTGAGAAACGTATCCTCTTTGAACCAACTATCTGATATACTATAGAAAAGGAACTGAACATTGCCAGCCCATACGGACACACAAGCCCACATAATTCTGGCGGCCGTTCTGCGTAAGGGAGGGGTCCCTTTGAAGATCGAATCCCTCGAACTTGAAGGTCCTCGGGAAGATGAGGTTCTGGTGCGAATCGTTGCTTCCGGAATCTGTCATACCGATATAGATTTCTGCGAAGACTGGGATTCTACTGGCACCCCTGTGGTTCTGGGGCATGAGGGCGCTGGAATAGTAGAACAGGTTGGGCAGCAGGTGAAGGACTTCACGCGTGGCGATCATGTCGTGCTCTCTTACCAGTCCTGCGGCCACTGCCGACAATGCCGAAGTGAACACCCCACAGACTGTGAACATTTCTACGAATTGAACTTTGGTTTCGCTCGCCTGGACGGTAGCAATGCGATGCAACGCAGTTGCGTTCGCGGGCACTTTTTCGGCCAGTCTTCGTTCGCCACTCATGCCCTTGCCACTAAGCGCAATCTCGTGAAGGTTCCCCGAGACTTGCCCCTGGAGATTTTGGCTCCGCTGGGTTGCGGTATGCAGACCGGAGCCGGTACCGTAATAAACTCCTTGAAGGTCTCGAAAGGGGCAAGCATCGCTATATTCGGTACGGGGGCTGTTGGTCTTGCTGCAGTCATGGCGGCTCGCATCGTGGGGGCCACGACAATCTTTGGAGTAGACATCAAGCCCAATCGGCTCGGAGTAGCCCTGGAGTTGGGCGCTACCCATGTGATTAACAGTCATCATGATGACATCGCCTCGGGCATTACCGATGTCACAGGTAGTGGCGTTGATTACGTGGTGGAAACCACGGGTGATCGGAAGATGCGATAGCTCGCGATTCAGGTGTTGAACCCACTTGGCGCTTGCGGGTTCCTAACCGGAAGCGGTAGTACAAACTCTCTGACAGACGGAAGGAAAAGCCTCAGCATAATCCAGGGGGATGCCATTCCTCAGCGCTTCATTCCTAAACTGATCGATCTGTACGGAGCAGGGCAGTTTCCCTTTGACCGCCTTGTGAAGTTTTATGACTTCAGCGAGATCAATAAAGCAATCGCCGACGCCAAGAGAGGCGACACGATCAAGCCTGTCCTGCGAATGAATTAGCTGTACGCCACAGAATAGGTGACCAGGTTTTCCCACTCTGACCATTGGCTCACATCCTGCTGGGAATTATCAGGATCAAACAAAAATCTGGCATGTCGGAAGCGAGGATCCACTGCAAATGACAGGAAGCGTGAGCCTCTTGAAGCGCTAGACACTTAAGGATTTAACCTTACCGTTCTTACAAGACGTTTCCCCGCCAAAAGATCGGAGGAAATCCACGGGAGATACAAGATTTTGGTTCAAGTATCCCGGAGGTCCTTGATTACACGGAGTCCCGCGCCTAAAAAAAACAGAAATCCCGTCAGAGTCATACGTCGTGACGGGAATCTGCGTAGAATAGTGACCGCCAAGGGCCAAAAGGGGTAGTGACGCTTAGAGACTAGTTTATTATAATTCTTAGGTAAAAACAATGTTTTTTTAGTGGATTATAGCTCAATACTATTAATTAAGTTGCATAGCCCTATCACGAATTATATAGAACTGACTAAGAACATATGACTTTTCTTCTACAGCTAGTAAAATGACACCTACCACATCCATAGCAGCCATCTAAAAGGGACGGAGAGGGACATGTCTGCAAAGGACGGTGAATATGTGATAAACATTGGGGAAGGGTTGGATATAGACTCCATGGTGGATCGCCCTTGGGAGCAGCGTTCCATAAGGGCCATATCAGAGCAGTCCGAAATGAATTCAGAAATTGGCCTAAAAACTATACGGAGAAGCCTAGTCAGTCTTCACGTTGTTGTATGGTGTTTAGCTATGGTCGCCATGGTCAGCGCTGAAGTCTGGTCCGGCGGATCGGAGTCCTCAATGTCTCTATTAAAGCTTTGCCCCAACCGACCGAACTGTGTTTCTTCTTGGGCGCCGGAAGGACCTCGAAAGATGGATCCAATCCAGTACCAAGGCTCAATTGAGGAAGCCAGACAAAGGCTCTTAGAAGTTGTTCGCACGTTCGATAGAGCTACGGTGGTTCGGAATACCCCAAACTACCTAAAGGCAGAATTCCGTTCAACGATCTTCTCGTTCATTGACGATGTGGAATTTGAGTTTGATGACGCGTCGAAGCTCATACATTTTCGCTCGGCCTCTCGATTAGGATATTATGATTTCGGAGTAAACAGAAGAAGGATGCAGAGGATCATCCGACAGTTCTCACTCAAGTAGAAGTCCTGGCCAATTGAGAAGAAAAGTAAAATGGGAGAGTGCCATGATAGACCCAAGAAGAGTTGAAAGGGACATGCTCGTTGGTCTTGTGGAACTTTATGTTGTGAAGGATGCGCGTGATTTTGCAAATGCCAGACGAATGGCTGAACACGTTGCATTGGAAACACTGGTCGACCCTCTTCTGTTAGCCTGGTTTGACAGAAAGGCCTGGAAGCATTCCCCGGCCGTCTGTTGAGGAGAAGGAGAGACACCCAGTTGGGTAAAATACGCCGAGACAAGGGGAGCAAAACTGTCAGTGTACATCAACGACGGGGATTACGTTTTCATTTATGCGGATGCAGAGATCGAGACTTGACGCTTATTCCACTTCGTCTGAGGGCGAATGAATATACCTCAAGCGTCAACGTTTCTTGAGATGTTTTTCATCATCTGACGGCATATCCCTTCATAGATTTCACGGGTCAAAAAATAATCCGGGTTCTCATCCAGAAAAGATGAGGCGGCCTGTTGGGCTGCAAGTTCAATATCCCTGAACTTAAGATAGATTTTTTCAAGCCTTGCATGCTCAGCCTGAGCCGACTCTATGGATGAGCTTATGTAAGATCCAGCCTCATCGCCGTAAACGTAGCCAAAGTGGTCTGCGCACAAATATTCGACTTCCAGAGACTCCAATTTTTTGAGACTTTCAATATACTGCGTGAAATTTGAGTTTGCAGCAGGAACTATAGTGTCTTTATAAGGGATCCCACCCCCGTCGGACGGGAAAAGCGCCTTGAGTTTTGGCGCATACGCTGAAATTGAACATGACGAATGTCCGGGGGTTTTAAGTATGATTACTTCAATGCCACCAAGGTCGATTATGTCTCCGTCGGACACCAATTCCAAACCTAATCCAACGGGCCAATCACAGTGGCTTGTGGACCATTCCCTGTCCATACCCATTCGAGCGGCTACACGGTGACTGAAATCATTGATCGTAAGAATATTTCGTGGCTCCGCCAAGATTTGCGCAGCCCTCTCAGAAGCATAAACTCGTATATCAGGGGAACGTTGTCGGAAAAATGGAACGATCCCGATGTGGTCGAAATGAGCGTGTAGAATCAGCATTTTTTGGATTTGGTTCTGTTTAATTCCAAACCCCCGTAATTGGTCCATCAGCGCAGGAACAATGTAACTCATGCCGCCGCTGATAATCATGGATTCATTCCGCCCTTCCAACAAATAGACACCGGTTTCCGGATGTCCTAAGTACCATAACGCATCACATATTTTACCGGGTTTTTGAGACCTCATGAGGGTTACCTTTCTTTCCTCTAGATACCTTTCTTTCGCCGCCTCCGCCTCGCATCCAGCATGAATCAAATTGTTGTCCTACAGGACGTAACGGCCTCCTTTCTTAGCTTCTTTCCTGCAGCCCTGATTTCTCGTCTGAACTGCAACGGGGCAACAAGACCGGGTAGTTCTCCTTTATTAGAATTTTGAAGCTCCAAAAAAAAGAGCCAATATAGAGACATACCATGAATGGGAGATTTTTTTCGGTGATTGACCAAAAGCTCGTCCGCATCAAGGGTGAAAGGCTCTAGGAGGGCTTACCAATGCCTCACCGTTCAACACCATACTACCATCCTGTTTTGTACACCAAGTCCTTAGCCGAATACGGTTAATATCCTTTATGATGTCAATGACTTCCACATGGGCGGTGATTGTATCACCGATGCGAGCCGGGGCTAGGAAATCCAGTTCCTGTCTAATATAGATGGTCCCAGGTCCGGGGAGTTGGTTTGCCATGACTGCGGAAATCAGGCCTGCGGTGAGAATCCCGTGGGCTATCCTGGTCTTGAAAGAAGTGGCCTGCGAGTAAACCTCGTTAACGTGAGCCGGGTTGAAATCACCGGTGATTCCTGCAAAAAGGTAGACATCGGATTCTGACAGCGTCTTGGCAAACTCAGCAACATCTCCAACATGGATTTGGTCGATAGTTTTTAGGATCATGATGTAATAATCTCCACGGTATTTGACTAATTGTACTGGCTCACGGTGAGATTTGGGACTAAAATTGTTTTAACCTTTCAGCTCAACATTGTATGAAACTGATCGCCAAGGGCAAATGTCATGAGCTAGTATATTTTCGACAAGTCAGATGTAGACCATCGTAGTTTTCCCTGAATGTGCCATTTAAGATCTTTCCAGTATGGGAAAAGAAGTTCGGTGGGAGGCCTTTCGCCTATGATTTCCCGCCCATCAGCGCTTTGTATTGTAGCTGATCTTCGTACATCCGGAGGAAAACCTCGTGTTTGGCGTTGTGGTATCTCTTTGCAGCCCCTTGGCAGGGTTCGATAACCGTGTCAGCGGCGCTCATTTTAGTCATCGCGTCGGTCACCGTGGCGCAGTCCCCGGCGGCGACGGCGCCGAGCATGGCCGAGCCGAGGAGCACAGCCTCTGGTTCGTTAGGCAGGACAATTTTTCGTCCGGTGATGTCGGCGTGTTCACGTAGGAAGATTGGATTCTTGGCGCCTCCACCTGTGGTGAGCACGGTCTCGATTTCGTAACCGCTCTCGGTCATTGCGTCCAGGATGTGGCGGGTACCATGGGCTACGGCTTGGACTGTGGCCAGGTAGAGCAGGGCGAGGTCTTCCAGACTGTGGCCGAGCCTGAGACCCGAGATCATCCCGCGCGCTTGCGGATTGGCTCTGGGGGAGCGGTTGCCGTGGAAATCCGGTTGCACGTGGAGATCCTTGGTCAGTTCGGCTGGAAACGCTGTTCCAGCGGCGAGCTTATCGAGGACCTCCGCGAGGATTTCATAAACGGTGATCCCACGGTTTTTCGCATCTTGCTCGAGTTCATGGCTACGAACGTGACTGAAGATGATGTGATCGATGAGAGCGCCAGTTGCGGATTGGCCACCCTCTGTGAGCCATAACTCGGGGATCATTGCCGAATAGAACGGACCCCAGACTCCATCGACGAATCGAGGTTCTTTGGAGACAGCCATGTGACAACTGGATGTGCCGCCAATGAGGGCCAGGCGCTTTTCGAATTCAACCTCACCGCCTTCAGTGAATTGCGCTCCCAGCATTCCAACGCCACCGGCGTGAGCGTCTATTATGGAAACCGCAACCGGGGTTCCCGGGCTGAGACCAAAATCTAGCGCCGCGGTTTCGGTAAGGCCCATAGCAATAGGCTCGCCCATTGGCCGGATGTGAGTTCCAATGCGCCGGTAGCCTTCCGAAACCAGTTCACCCAACCCGATGGACTGCCAGTAGCTGTCGTCCCATCTCCCCACGCTGGACTGTATCCTCGGCTCCAAGTGACTTTGGTAGGTCCACTTGCACACTGTGGTGCACAGCGAGCGGGTTTCATCGCTGGTGGCGCGGTAGGTCAGAAAATCAGGCAGATCGAAGAAGCGACAGGTTCGTTTCCAGCATTCGGGGAGATTCTCTCTGAGCCAACTGAGTTTGGGCGACTCCATCTCAGGGGAGATCATCCCACCCACGTAGCGCAGGACGGCATGTCCCCTGTCGTTGATGCGGGTCGTCTGCTCGAGGGCTCTGTGGTCCATCCAAACAATGACGTTCTGTTCGTCTTTACCGGTGGGGCTCACCGAAACGGGCCTATCGCCAGCGTCCAGGGCCACCAGCGAGCAAGTTGCGTCGAAGCCGATCCCCCGTACATTTGTTGTGTCGATGTCAGCCTCTCTGACAGCTTGACGTACTGCCGTCGCGCAGGCGCCCCAGATGTCGTCCGAGGATTGCTCTACAAAATCGGCCTGTGGCTTCCACATTTTGATGGGGCTCGAACTCTGTCCGAGCATCTTGCCGTTGGTGTCAAACACCCCCGCCCGTGCGCTCCCCGTGCCTACGTCAATGCCGATGTAGTAGCGGCGGCTCTGCGTCATGTCATGCGCTCCTTCCCAGAAAGCGGACCCTGAAGCCGAGCATTTGCGAGAGCGCTGCCATTTCCTCGAGGATGTCGCCGTAGGCCACAGCGATGTGGTTGCTCAGATAGAAGGCCATCAGGGTGTCTCGCGAGACTCCCAGATCCGCGGCCATGAACGGCCACTGACGTGTGGTTCCGCGCCACCACTGCTCGCGGATTTGCTCGGGTAGAGTGACGACTTCTCCTTGCCCGACGTCCATCCACATCTCATCATTTTGGAGATAGGCCCTAGCCCACGTGATGTTACCCGGATGCGCTTCGCCGGAGAATGTGCCGCCGGGGATAGGGAAGTACTCGGCGGGTTGCCGGTACGAGTGGACGCCCACGAGCGTGTCAGGGTTACCGCTCATGGCATACCCTCCGCAGGAACCCGAGTTAAGCAGGACCCACAAGAATCGTCCCTGATATTCGGCGCCCCAGCGCACATCGTGGAACATCACGGCTTGGTGTAGCCCCTTGATCTTGAGCAGGCGCTTCATCAGCTCCATTGGGACGAGGTTGCCTTGATCTCCTTCAGTGGAGGTTATGATCACGTCGCCGTTACTCTCTGGTCGGCAAACGGAATTGAGCAGCCCTTCTGCGAAATCCGATGGCGGCCGCAGCGGTACTAAACCGAGCTGATACTGCCAACCCACACAGTCGGCCTTGAACTCTCTCACGAGGTCGAGCACTGTTAGGTAGTCGCGCAGTTGTTCGCGTGTTGCGTTTTCGTCGAAGTCGTTGGCCCCGTCTTCGCCCCAGTGGAACTTGACGCCGCTTTCTTTTACGAAGGCCATCGCCCGGTCGAGCCGGTCCTCGGAGATTGAACGACCTCGGTCAATGATCCAGGCCTGGTCGACTTTGTGTTCAGAAAATCCTATGGGAGCTAGCCGCCGCGGGCCAAAATAGCCGTTAATCATCCCCATGGACGTATCACCGAGCATCAGGGCGAGAATCCTTCTTTCCCCAATCTCCTCAGCGACACGTCTCGATCGGGTGAGCGCCTCTTTGGATATGGGAACTGAATAGCCGATCTGCTCGTTGCAGTAGCCGATGCGACCAGTGCTGAGCCACTCCTCCAAATGATCCATGAACGTGTCGTCTGTCGTCCAGTCTTCAGCGTCGGTCCACACACGAGAAAATTTACGGCCAAGGCTCTCCAGGCAGGCTCCAGTGTTGAGTAGGCCAACGAGCCCTGGCCACTGACCTGAGAAATTACTCGCCAGGAGCAATGGGCTGTCTTTGCCGACGACGCCGTCTGTGGTATGTGGCCCGTAGCACCAATGCACGCAGACACCGATGAGAGGGTCATCCACTGGGCCGAGCTTCTCGATAGCTTCGTGCGGTCGTGTGATAAACCCTTCGATGCGATAGCTCTTACGACCTAATCTTTTCAGGGCGCGCTCCAGTTGGACCGTAGCTTCCTCAGCGTTTGGCCGAGCCAGATCGTTGGGTTTAGACCGGTAATCGCCTGGCCAGAAAACGCCGATTTTGGTTCTGGACATTTCTTCTCCTTCACGCGACGCCTGTCGCAGAATTTCTTAGGCCGTTTCACCCGCTTTGCGTCGGGTGAACTGGTCCATCGCTACAGCGAGCACGATCACCACGCCGATCACAATTAACTGGGCGTTAGTCGAGACTCCCACCAGCGTGCATCCGTTACGCAAGAAGCTGATTAACAAGGTGCCTATGATGGTTCCCGTGACGGTTCCACTCCCTCCGGAGAGGCTGGCGCCGCCGATTACTACCGCCGCGATGACGTCGAGTTCTGCGCCCACGCCGGCTGTGGGTTGCGCCGAGACTGTTCGGCTCATGGCAATCATAGCGCCAAGCCCAGTGAGCAGGCCTCCGAGGGTGTAGACACCGATGAGACATCGGTCGACCCTTACTCCCGCATGGTGCGCCGCTTGCACATTGGAACCGATGGCATAGGTGTGACGACCGAACCGAGTGAACTGCAGGGTGGCTCCGGCAAAGGCGATGACGACCAAGAACAGGACGATTGAAATTGGTATCCCGAGTAGAGAGCCTTCGCCCAGATAGCGGTACGATGAAACGTTGATTGGCTGTCCGTCATACATCACCAGGGCAATCCCGCGGTAGAGACTCATAGCGCCAAGGGTCGCAATGAACGGTTGGAGCTTCAGCTTGGTGATCAACGTTCCCGAAATCATACCACCAACCGCTCCGACCAGGAGCCCTGCAGCGGTTCCAATGGCCATCATCCCCACACTAGGTTCTTCGCCGCCGAGGCCGATCATTGTTCCTGCGGCGCACATGCCGCACAACGCAAGGAGGGATCCCACTGAAAGATCTATGCCACCGGATATGATGACGAATGTCATTCCAACAGCGATGATGCCGTAGACCGATGAGCGACGCAGCACGTTGAGGAAATTGTCGGGAGTCAGAAAGCTATCGGGCTGCCAGAGCGACAAGATGGCGATGACCAGGATGAGGCTCCCGAACGGTAGCATCTCCCGAGCGAGTTTGTTCATGCGTGGGCCTCGTCCACTGCAGCGAGTTGCATCACGGCCTCCTGGGAGGTTTCTGAGGTGACGAGGTCCGCGACCATGCGGCCCCTGCGCATCACCAGAATCCGGTCGGTGATTCCGAAGAGTTCCGGCAGCTCGGAAGAGATGATGAGAACTGCCTTCCCCTCAGCGACCATGCGTCCAATCAGTTCGTATATGTCGACCTTGGCGGCGATGTCGACTCCCCGAGTAGGCTCATCCAGCACCAATAGTCGCGACCGAGCGATGAGCGCGCGACCGAGCATCAGCTTTTGTTGATTACCACCCGATAGAGCGCTCGCCGGCGCTCCTGGCCCGGGCCACTTGAGCGATAGCTTTTTTGCAGTTTCTTCGACAATTTCGTTTTCGCGGCCGAGGCGCAGGATATGTTTCATGCCCAATTCGGCAAGGCACGGTAATGTCATGTTCCACGCCGCTGGAAGTTCGAGGCATAGCCCCGTGCGATTTCTGTCTTCAGTGACGTACATGACTCCGCAGGAAAGAGCGTCACCAGGAGTTGTAATTTTCACGCTTTTCCCATCGAGAGCGACGCTGCCGCTAATTGGGGGATCCAGACCGCACAGGACTCGGGCAAGCTCAGTGCGGCCTGCGCCTACTAGCCCTGCGACGCCGATGATCTCTCCCCAGTGCAGCTCGAAACTGATGTTTTTAACTCTTTGGGACGTCAGTTCCGACACGCTCAGAGCTGTGGGCCCGACCGCTACCTCGCTCTTCGGGAAGTAGTCACAAAGGTCGCGCCCGACCATCTTTTTAACGATGTCATGGATCTTGAGGCCCTTCATGGGGCCAGTGTGAACGCCTCGTCCGTCTCGGAGAACGGTGATGTCCCCGGCAATCTCAACAACCTCCTCGAGCCGATGAGAGATGTAGATGATTGTGGTCCCCGCCCGACTCAGCTTCTTGACCATTTCGAGGAGCACGGCCACTTCATTCTGTCCACAAGAGGAAGTTGGTTCGTCCATAACCAGAATTTCGGCGTTACGCGCAATAGCCTTCAACGCTTCGACGATCTGGCAAGCGCTCGCTGGAAGGTCCTGGACTCTCTGATTGGGGTCCACATCAAAGTCATGTCTTTCTGCAAGGGCTCGAGTGTCTGCGAGCATTCGAGTTTTGCAGTAGGAGCCGGGTAGCGGTCCCCGGGGTTCGATCCCGAGCCAAACATTCTCAGCGACGGTGAGATCTGGAGCGAGGCTGAGTTCTTGGTAGATCATCGCGACCCCAGCCGCAAGGGAGTCGGAAGGACGCTTCCACGCGCAGGCTTTACCCTTTCGCAAAATGGTTCCGGTGTCGGGCCGATAAACTCCAGCGAGGATCTTCATCAGGGTGGATTTGCCGGCGCCGTTTTCGCCCACCAGGGCGTGAACTGTACCCTGATGGACGCGTAGCGTGACATCCTCGAGGGCCTTGATGGGGCCAAAGCTCTTACTTATCCCCTGCATCTCGATGGCGAACGGGGAAGACTCGACTCCAGGGCTCAGCGTCATAAATTTTAGCCCCCGATTAGGGCTCGAATCTCGGGGGAGTTCAGGCGATCCTTGGTGACGAGTTCAACCCCGGTATCGATCCTCGACTTAACGTTTTCGCCCTTGATCGTGGCAACGACACTGCTTACACCCTGGTATCCCATGGCCTGAGGATTCTGGACTACGAGAGCGTCGATGCGCCCGGCCTCTAGCCCTCTGAGTAGAGCGTCAGCAGCGTCGAAGCCGATCATCTTCACGGCGTTGGCCCGTCCCTGGCTCTCTAGCGCTCGTAGGGCGCCCCGGGAAGTGGACTCGTTGGAGGCGAAAATACCGTCGAGTTCTTTGTGGCGGGTGAGCACGTCTTCAGTGGCGGAGAGCGATGTCTCTACCGTGTCCATGCCGTATCGGTCTTCAACAAGCTCGATCTCGGGAAACTCCTTCTTTAGTGTTTCGATGAAACCGTTTTCCCGAGCCGTGGTGGAGGCGGAGCCGGCCATGTACTTGATGACAGCCACTTTACCTTTTCCCCCGAGGATCTTCGCCATGCGCTTCGCAGCGAGGGCGCCGCCGGCGTAGTTGTCTGTGGCCACGAAGGAGACCCGCTTGTCAGTCTCGATGTCCGAGTCGATGATGACGACCGGTATCTTGGCGGCCGCCGCATGTTCGACCACGGGAACGAGCGCTCTAGCGTCGGTGGGCGCCAGCACGATGCCCGCCACTTTCTTCACGATGAAGTCCTCAACGATTTGGATCTGTTTTTCTCGATCCCCCTCACGATCCGGACCCGCCCAGAGAATCTCCACATCGTTCTCTTTGGCGGCCTTTTGGGCGCCGGTGAGAACCGAGTTCCAGAACGAATGGGTAGTCCCCTTGGGTATGACTGCGATGGGGCCGAGTTTTTCGAGCGCTCCAGCGGTGTTCCCGACTTTGGAGGAACCTGATTGGGGGGTGGGATTGTCTCCCTTCTTAAGAAACACTCCAGCTACCACGGCTGCAATTGCGACCAGCAGAAATACCAGAATCAGGACGTTCTTGTTCAAAACGACTCCTTCTGTGACCCGTCCCCGAATTATGTGCCACATATTAAGTAGGAGGTAAAGAATCTTTTCGTCCTGGGAGAGGAGGGAGCGCTTCCCGGTTGGTTTGGATGATCAATATCGCGAGTATGGTCTCAAGAGCAGGTTGACGCTAGTTCTAATGAACGGTATGGTCTGAACCTGTTGTATTTCTTTCGCCCTTGCCGCCTGTTCAACTGAGCAAAGTTAAGGGCCGCTGGTAAGGACTGATAGAACTAACTATGCATAAACATGTGAAACCAGGCGCCAAATTTCTGCCGAATGGACTCGTGATGATCTATGAAGACAGAGATATTCTGGTGGTGGATAAACCACCAGGACTCTTGACGATGGCTACAAATACGGAAACATCACGGACAGCTTACTATATTCTCACGGATTATGTCCGCAAGGGCTGCGCAAGGTCCAAGAATCGAATTTTCATCGTTCACCGACTGGATAGGGAAACTTCAGGCATACTTATCTTCGCGAAGAACGAAGATGCAAAGTTCCGGTTGCAAAGCCAGTGGCAAGATACGAAGAAGAAATATCTCGCCGTCGTTCATGGCAGGTGTGAGAAGGACTCGGAGATGATTACCACGTATCTGTTAGAGAACACGGCTTACGTTGTGTACTGTACGACGGATACCATAAGAGGAAAACTGTCTCATACGGCTTACCAGGTGCTCAAACAGGCAAATGACTTTGCTTTGCTGGAAGTTGACCTGTTGACAGGTAGGAAGCACCAAATACGCGTACATCTGGCCGAAATCGGACACCCGATAGTGGGAGACAAAAAGTACGGAAAAGGGGATAAAGTTTACAAACGTCTGGCGCTTCATGCGAAATCGATTTCTTTCCAACACCCTTTTAGTGGGGCGCCGCTAACTTATGAAACCAAAGTCCCTGCATATTTCAACAGACTGATTGGGGGCTTGAATCAAATAAACGCCCACGGTGACCTTAGCGACTGTGGTCAGGATGAAACCGTTTGCCTCCCGAAGCAGCAGTTTGCTGATAAGACTGGTGATGCAAATATTTGACGAGGCCCGATCACCATGAAGTATCCAGATGATTTGGCAGAAGAGACTTTGGAGAGAATATTTGAACGATTTAATGAACCGGTTATTCCTATGGAATCAATCAGGAGATGGCTGGATCGATTCGCGGAGGAAGACAGAGACACTGCATTACTATTGCTTAACAATATTGAATATCATTCTCAACCTCGTATCAGGCGAGAAACGAGAAGGCTTCATCAGAAATTGTCGGACAGACTTGCCGGGAGCCAATTTGACGTCGAACAATTTAAAGATGTTGATTTTAGCCGTGAATTTACCTGCAAGAGTGGCGACGTCGTTTCATACATATACAGAAAATCAAATCTGATACCATCTATTGATTTCAAGACTTTTGACCTGCTTGCACGCGAAACGTCGGAAGATCCCGAACGGTTTGGTAATCGGGCTTTAGTAATCCTCGATGATTACATAGGCACTGGATCCCAATTCATTTTTCAGTTCATCGGGTTAAGTGACGAAGACGTCAGGGTGGTTAATGCATACAAAAAAACGTACTTGGTTTGTTATGTGATTCACGAAAAGGCGCTCCAGAATTTCCATCTTCTGGAGGACGGTAAAATTGAGGAAATAATCAGGATCGAAGAAGAACAGTTCCCAGATATTGATCTGTCAAAAGAAGCGGATTGTTTTCGACGGACGTTGAGATCCCTTGACTGGAAAAAACTGGAACTTGTCTATCTGGAAGAAGAAAAGCCCTTACTTTCGCCTGATAACATGGCGCTGGATGACGAGAAAAAAAACAGACTGGACCATTTTTTGAAACGTCATGGCCATGAAGGTTACTCGGGAACGTCTTATTTACTTGGTCATCACACATTTTTTTTCGGCGCTCCCAACTCGCTGCCTGAAATACTGTGGCCGCTCTTCAAGCGTGTCGAGGATCTTTCGATTTATCCGGATAAACCGGGCGGTATAGAGGAAGTAATTACCGGCTATAATATTGATGATGAAAACTGATGACCACGAGAAAAAGGAGCAAAATACTGAAGAAAGTCCGGGACTGGTAAGCTACGAATATCTAAATTAGAATGAAACTAAAAGATATTACATATGCTGACACACAGAATCAGATTCGTACGCATTATAGCAGTTGGCCTTGTCGTCCATGCCTCTGGCGCAAGCGTGCCAGGAGCCAAAAATGCGAATGTTAAAATTCTTGTGGATGCAGCTTGTTTGTCTTCAATAAATTGTTCTCGAAAGGTATGAGTAAGACCATGAAAATCAATATTCAGGACCCACCCAACGTAGTCACAGGATCTTTTGACGTTGGTCTTTTTTGTTCTGCGGATGGAGAGGGAGTTGCACGTCTGTTCCGATCTGTGCATGGCGAAGATTATCCGATCAAAATGTTCTATGATCCGGTTCAACTCAACACGGCCAATGAGAAGGGAGACTATTACAGCATAGTAGCGAGGTCCTCAGACGGCGAAATCGTAGGTATTCACAACCTCTTCCGGTCAGCCCCTAGTCGAGAAGTGTATGAATGGGGGGTTGGTCTGGTATTGAAAGAATGGCGAGTTAAGGGGGTTTCGGGAGCCATTGAGCAGTTTATGATCGACAATGTAGTCCCAAAATTGGGCATGCACACCGTCTTTGGTGAGCCGGTAACCAACCATGTTCACATGCAGAAGCAAGGGGCCAAGTATGGTTTTAATATTACGGCGTTGGAAGTCGGATTGATGCCGGGAGAGACCTATTCAGGTGAGGGCGTGACCTCACAAAGGGTCAGCACCTTGTTGTTCTTTCGCGTGTACCGGAACATTCCTCAGAAAATATTTCTGCCAAGGCCCTACAAAGTGGCTCTGAGATTCATGTATGAACATTTCTTGTCGGGTCGCGCTTTTTCTGAATCAACAGCGTCACTTCCCATCCACACGGATTCCCTATCTAGTATGGATCTCTTCGATTTTGCAAAGGTGGCACGTATAGCTTTTTATGAAACCGGTTCAGATTTTTCAGAACGTATATCAGCTTTGGAATCCGAAGCAGTGAAAAAGGGATCCGTCGTCATTCAGGTATGGCTCAAACTCACCTCACCTTGGATAGGAGAGGTAGTGAAAGATCTTCAGGCAAGAGGCTTTTTCCTGGGTGGATTGCTTCCCCAGTGGTTCGATGATGATGGTCTTTTGATGCAGAAGCTCTTGTTTACGCCTGATTTCGAGTCAATTCAGCTTTATTCCGATCATTCTCGACAAATAGCGGACCTGGTGGCAACCGATTGTCATAGATTATACGGGCAGTAGGTTTCTTCAGGTAGACTACCACGTAGCAAGCGCTTATTTCGAGACCAAGAATAAACAGCTCAACACAAGATTAGTGTTTAGAATCAAATATCGTGACCAGGATGTTTACAATGACTACGGGGATGTGACTGTTTTGGGAATATAACAAATAAACTGAAAACAGGAACTTGCCGAAGCAAGCTCCTGTGTGATTATCTCAATGGTTTATTTTTTCAGTAAGGTTTTACCAGCGAGAACCGCCGTCTCTGTCATTGCGACGGCCCCCTCCTCCTCCGGAGGTTTTGGGTTTGGCTTCGTTTATCTTTAGGGCTCGTCCACCCATTTCCTTGGAATCCAGTTCCTTGACTGCACGCAAACCTTCTTCACGGTCCTGCATCTCAACAAAACCAAAACCGCGAGATCTACCGGTAAACTGATCAGAAATGATCTTTACGGTATCCACTGCGCCATATGCGCCGAATAGAGTTCTTAGTTCGCCTTCGCTAGCGTCGAAAGAAAGATTACCAACATAAATGTTAAAACTCATTTTGTAGCTCCTTTTGAAAAAACGCTCGACACAATCCTGTGAAAGTGCGTTTAGGTTAATGAATAACGGGGTTTTGGTGATCGGGGATAAATCGACAGGATAATTCGGACCTATCCACGGCCGGGTACCACGTTCTACGATCTTAATTCTCGCATAACACCCGTGACCGTGAATTGACGGAGCAACTGGAGCAATACAAGTTAAGCTTCAAATATAGAATACATCATCGGTGACAGGGAAGCAATAGAAATATTAAAGTTTTCCGGCGTAACCAATTTATGCCCAGGAACAGCGGTAGGAACACGGTCTCGTTCATGTCATTTCCCGCAGATTCGGGAAGCTGAGCGAAGTCACTGATTTTCGGTCCGTCTCTTTCTGGTGCGAAAGGGTTTGCGGGAGCGTCTGTATTTGCTCCAAATGGCGGTGTGGTCCAAGAAGATGTCTCGGCTCAAATGAACCATTGTTATATGGAGACCACTATCATCCCAGATCTTTTGCGCTAATCAAGAAACTTTACTCTCAAACAGCGTCAGACCTCAAGGATCGTTCGCGCAGGTATGGGTTCTTCCGTCTGACGGCGTTTCCTGGATATCAGGAGACGCTGCAAGAGATCCAATTCCCGAGGTTGAGCCTTGGCAACCCGTTGAAAGTCTATGGCGATGGCGCCGTCGGCGTCGCTGAGTTTAAAATAATCTAAAAAATAATAGGGGACATAGATATCTGGCAGATAGCCAAAGCGCAGCGGTACCCTGACCAGCCTTTTCAGCCATGTACCGGTGTTGAGCACTATCCGGTTCCCAAGCCGCCGCAGCGAGGGGGCGTGGGTGTGCCCATAGATGAAGATGATCGTGTCGGGATCGCGCTCAAAGACCGCTTGGGCAGCGTCCAGATAGCTCTGTTCCTTTCCTGCAGTAAAATCATGCGGATGTGTTATCAGGTGAAATCGTTTCAGAGTTTTCCTGATGTCTCGCAGGATAAAGCTTAGCGGTACGAAAAGGACGCCTAGTACCGACAAGACGATGGCATTAATGATTAGCACGATCTGCGCCAGATTCCCAAGAAAGCCCAGGGAGGTGAACAGGCCGTTGTAAAGGAAAATATTGGTCTGGGTTATACCCAGCCACTCCAGCGCAGCCCCCGCCAGGACGAAGGTTGTCAAGCCGGACAGGAGCAAAAATGGCAAAATCAGCCAGCGCAGCCAGACGCTCATTTCCCGGTAAAAGTAATTCGAGATCACCCAGTATGGGATCTCTTCCGTGGGATACACCGACTGGATATCCTTGAGCCAATTGTAGCGTCCGTATTCGGAATGTTTTCCGGCCCCGCTCACCATCCCGCTAGTGATAAAATACCCTGCCGGTAGAGCGTACGGGTTACCGAAATCGGGCATGTGGTTGAAGTCATCATACTGGTTGCCGTGTTCAATCCAGAACCGCTTGCCGTCAAGTTCCCGGGTTATTGCCGGTCGTTGTTCAAGACCGATATTGAAATCCTTGAAAATTTCCACGAATTCGGGATAACAGGCGATTTCATAGTCGTGATTACCGGGCAAAAGGGTTATCTTGATCTTCTTACCGGCTTCCCGGAATGCTTCGAAAATATTGGGGAACTGTTGCATCAATGCCTGTAGTTTCTCCGGACCCTTGATATTGGTAAATTCCCACATGCCGAAGATATCGCCCACAATAACGAGTTCGACTTCTTGTCCCTGATCCGCCAGCATTTGCAGAAACGCCACCAACTCCGCCTCATAATCGCAGACGCCGAGGGCTTCATCGCCCCCGATGTGCAAGTCGCTGATAAAATAATAACTTTTAGCCATAAAATGTACCTCAGGACTGTAGGCGATTTGCTCGACTGTCTACACCCGCGGGTCTGAATTTGCCATTTCTTGCTTGCATTCTTTGATATTTATATCAGGAATTATGCTGTGGTCTTGCCATTTCGGAAGTTTTGGGGGCCGCTGAACAGCCGCTGGTTGGTTCCTCCGACCTGAAGAAGCTGGTTCCGCTTCCCCACGGGACCCAACAGTAGCAAAACCGTCGTCACGTGGACAAAGAAGCTTCTATTGTATTTTTTCTTGAGCTTACCGCACCATACCTCCCCTGGTCAATCGTAACCTTTACGGTCGTATCTTACCCTAACAACTCGCTGGTTGATGAGGCGTTAATTATTACAGTTATCACCGAGGGAGGTTCAGTCCCGGAATTAAAAGTCAGCAACAAGCACATATGAACAAAAACTTCGTATGGGTATGTCTTTTATGGATATCTGGATCGGCTTCTGGCAGCCTCGCAATATTTTTCTATACCCATTGCCCTGATCTTCTCATTTATCATCACCCATCCTTTATACAGGCCAGAATCAAAATTAGTTTTCTCACAGGGAAACTCGTCACACTGGTAGCAAAAATCAATCTGCTTTTCCTGGTGACACCCGCGTACTCCACAGTTCTTAAACAACTTACACTGCTCGTTGCGACACCCCTTACAATTTTCCGAGGCGAAATAGTCGAGCATCTCCTTGAAAGCAGGGTATTTGCTAAAAATAGGATCATCCAGAAGCGTCTCAAATCGTTTGGCGTTGATGTGGAAATTTCCCAATTTTTCCGAAAGTTTGAGGCTGTATCTCCGTATATCTCCGTCAACATGAGCAAAACAAGTTTCGCAACAGAGACCGCAGGGGGCTATTGACTCTTTGACTTTTGCATCAGGCATGTCCTTTCTCCTTCCATTGAGACAAGTTACTCCTTTGGGGGCTCATTACCCCCTGCTAAACGGTGGAGTATTTTGTATGATCATAACTATGGCAGTAGGGAGAAGAAAGTGGCATAATCGACAGTGTGATATGCGATATCGCCAATCTTTGCCGTCTAGCGGTAACCGATGAAAAAAGTCACAATTCTTGCGCCTCACAACACCATGGCGACAACCATTTTTGGACCCATGGATATTTTGAATCAGGCGGGGCGGCTCTGGAATCGTCTGACTAAATCGCCCAGCACACCGTTTTTTGACGTAACAATCGCCTCGGCGGACGGGCAGCCTATCAGATCCGTGAATAATATCTATATCCAACCCCATTGCAGCATCGAGGATGTTCATCAGACCGACCTGATTGTTATATCCTCAGCTACATATATTCAGGAAATTCTTGAAAAGAATCCAGAACTGGTACCCTGGATACGCCATCATTACGATCGAGGCGCCCATGTCGCCAGCATTTGCACGGGCGTCTTTTTACTGGCGGAAACCGGACTTCTTGATGGTAAATCCGCCACCCTCCATTGGGGATTTGTAGATATGTTCCGCAAAAGATATCCACAGGTGAAATTGAAACAGGATAAGATGTACATTGATCACGGTCGTCTGTATTGTTCAGCGGGTGTAAACGCTGGTCTGGATCTTTCTCTATACCTTGTGGAAAAATTTTGCGGTCGGCAGGCGGCTGTGGAGTCAGCAAAGACGATGGTCCTGGATATGGGTAGAGTATCGCAGGCTCCCTATGAGCGTTTGATTTTTCGAAAGGACCATGGAGACCCTTTAGTAGTGAAAGCCCAGGAGTGGATAGAACAGCATAACTCTGAACCAATTGATTACGAGTGGCTGGCGCAAGAGTGCGGAATGAGCCGGCGATCCATGGAACGCCGCTTCAAGCGGTCACTAGGAGTGACACCATTGGGTTATTTACAGAAATTGCGCGTAGAAAGAGCTAAACTCTTGCTGGAGGAAGGTAGGCAGACTTTCAGTGAAATAGCATATCAAGTTGGGTACGAAGACATCCCGTTTTTCAGGAAAATATTTGTCAGAATCACTGGCTTGAGACCAAACGAATACCAGAGGAGATTCACAGGGTACTCCGTGGCCATTTTTTCAGAGTAACCCAATGTACTTGCCGTACGGAATCTTTACCTTTCCTATCCTGGCGCCTCGGTCTTGTCTTTGATCTAAACATTGGCGTCTATTTTTTCACCTTAGTTCAATTGAGAAGACGGCATACAAAAAGGAGAGAGATAAGGCTATGAATTTAACCGAGACCCGACTGGAAATTTGCGATGGAGTCGCCATTGTAACCCTAAATCGTCCCGATCATATGAACGCCTTCACTTTGACTATGGGCAAGGAACTGGAAATGATCTTTGAAGAGGCTGACAAGGACGACTCAATCCGAGTGATCGTGGTTACTGGAGCGGGCAAGGCTTTCTGCGCAGGAGCAGATCTTTCGTATGGGGCCTTAACCTTTGACGTGTCCAAGAGGGAGGGCCGGGACATTGCCATAAATGAACACAGGGATGAGGGTGGGAAAGTCGCCATGGCAATCTGGAAATGTCGTAAGCCTGTTATTGGCGCGATAAACGGTCATGCAGTAGGTGTCGGAATAACAATGACACTTCCGATGGACATCCGTATCGTAGCGGCAAACGCCAAGATAGGATTTGTTTTTACCAGACGTGGAGTGGTCCCGGAAGCTTGCTCATCATGGTTTTTGCCTCGCCTGATAGGCATATCCAGGGCCACAGAACTAGTTTACACCGGAAGAGTGTTTCGTGCTTCGCAGGAGGAGGATTCCGGACTTTTCAACTACGTGCTTGACAAAAATGAAGTGTTGCCTAAAGCGATGGCTATTAGCGCCGAGATTGCCAAGAACACTTCAGCGGTTTCAGTAGCTTTGAGTAAAGGCCTGCTTTGGCATGGGCTCATAGAAAGAGATCCAGAAACGGTTCATTTAATAGACTCACGGTGTTTTTATTGGTGTGGGTTCCAGAAAGACGCTTTTGAAGGGGTGATGAGTTTCCTTGAAAAAAGAGCGCCTAGTTTCACCATGAGTCCAACGTCTGATATGCCTGATTTCTACCCTTGGTGGACTGAGGACAAGAAGTAGATGTAACGTCGAGCCAAAACCTGACAATTGGACGGCCAATGTGAGGGGGCCTTGAACCGAGTTGGGCATGAAATTGCTTGACTGCGCCTGTCATCAGAAGCATCTTCCCAAGTCCTGTGGCTTCCAAGCCGAAAAGCAATGGCTAGCCGCTACGGTCAAGATTTTGGCGTTTTGAAGGTCTGGTTCCGACCGTGAGAAATACCGGATAGTACACCGCTGCAATTGCCGATTTCAGGAACGGAGATTCGTCAGAAATTAGCTTTGTTGACATAGAGAATTTTGGATCCTCGCGTAAGAACGTACCACATATCTTGATGTCTCATCTCAGCAGTTCAGGCCTTGTCCTGTGAAGAGCGCAAGTCACTTGTTTCTAATTGAATCAAGACAAGCATTGATGCCAAAGACTGAAAGGACAACAGATATAGGTCGAACTCCCCAGATGACAGTGAACGAATACCTCTTTGCAAGACCGTATAAAGGAACGCGATGAGGGACTATCGCTTTTAGCTTAAAGAGATCACCAAGGAGACGGACCCAATGAGAACTCGCAATCAGCTACTGATTTTCGCAGCATTGGTAACACTCATCACCTTCGCTGCGGGTTTTAGCGGCGCCCAGCAGACAACCGGTTCGCCCTCATCGACCACCACTATTGACGGGAAATATCTCCCATCCCCGCCACCGCAGTTCGGCGGTGTGATCAACCTAAACGCCACCCAGTCCAAGCCATGGTGGCCTCCCGCGGTGGTACCACCCAAGGGAGCCCCAAATGTGCTGCTAATTATGACTGACGACGTCGGTTTTGGGGCTCCAAGCACTTTTGGAGGGGTCATTCCGACGCCGGCGCTCGACCGAATAGCCAACGCCGGGCTACGCTACACCAACTTCCATTCCACGGCGTTGTGCTCGCCCACGCGAGCGGCGCTACTCACCGGCCGTAATCACCACTCGGTGGGCTTTGGTGTGGTCTCCGAAATGTCTACGGGCTTCCCTGGATACAACAGCGTCATCGGCAAGGAAAGCGCGAGCATTGGCCGGATTCTTTTGGACAATGGCTACCGCACGTCGTGGTTCGGCAAAGATCATAACGTTCCGGACTGGTGTGCGAGTCAGGCCGGTCCGTTCAATCAATGGCCGATCGGCATGGGCTTCGAGTACTTCTATGGCTTCGTCGGCGGTGACGCCAGCCAATGGCAGCCAAACCTGTTCCGTAACACTACGGCTATATATCCGTACGTCGGCAATCCCAGATGGAACCTGACCACGGCCATGGCCGATGACGCCATTCACTGGCTGAAGCAGTTGAACGACATTGACCCCTCGATGCCGTTTTTCGTTCACTACGCTCCTGGAGGCACACATGCGCCGCACCACCCGACGCCGGAGTGGATCAAGAAGATCAGTGACATGCGCCTGTTTGACAAGGGCTGGAACGCTCTACGCGATCAGATTTTCGCCAACCAGAAGCAGCTCGGGGTGATTCCACAAGACTCGAAGCTGACTCCGTGGCCGGATGAGTTGGTTAGACACTGGGACTCGTTAACGGCCGAGGAGAGGAGGCTCTTTATCCGACAGGCGGAGGTATATGCGGCCTACCTGGCGTACACCGACCACGAGATCGGCCGCGTGATCCAGGCCGTCGAGGACATAGGTAAGCTCGATAACACGCTGATCATCTACATCAGCGGCGACAATGGCCACAGCGCCGAAGGATCACCAAACGGCACCCCCAACGAGGTTATGCAATTCAACGGGGTCGAACTGCCAGTCGCGGAGCAGATGAAGTGGTACGACCTCTGGGGCACAGACCAGACCTTTCCTCACCACGCGGTTCCATGGGCTTGGGCCTTCGATACACCCTTTAAATGGGTCAAGCAGATTCCTGCCTATTTCGGCGGCACTCGCCAGGGCATGGCAATCTCGTGGCCGAACGTTATCAAGGACAAGGGGGGCCTCCGCTGGCAGTTCCACCACGTGATTGACGTTATGCCTACAATCCTCGAGGTCACCGGCATTACTGCGCCCGTCATGGTTGACGGTGTCGCGCAGAAGCCGATCGAGGGCGTGAGCATGGCCTACACATTTGACAAAGCCAACGCGAATGCGCCGACTACACACATGAGCCAGTACTTCGAGATAATGGGTGTGCGGGGGCTGTTCCACGATGGTTGGATGCTGAGCGCTGTCCCGATTCGGCCGCCCTGGCAGTTGATGGGAACAGCAATTCAGGATCCCGCGAATGGCTTCAAATGGGAGCTGTATGACATCAGCAAGGACTGGACGCAGAACGACGATTTGGCCGCTTCCAACCCCGCTAAGCTGAAGGAAATGCAGGAACTGCTCTGGGTGGAAATGGCCAAGTATCATGTCCTACCACTGGATGCGGCGGTGTTTACACGGTTGGATGCTCCGCGTCCCAGCCCCACAGCCGGTCGGACGGTATTTACGTACTCCGGCGAGACGGTGACCGGCATCCCACATGGGGGCGCTCCCAACCTGCTCAACTCCTCATACACGATCACCGCCGAGGTAGAAATTCCTCAGGGTGGCGCTGAGGGCATGATCAATACGAACGGCGGGCGGTTCGGCGGGTATGGTCTCTATCTGCTGAAGAACAAGCCGGTTTTCACCTGGAACGTACTCAATCTCAATCGGGTTCGGTGGGAGGGGAATGGCTCTCTTTCGCCCGGCAAACACTCCATCGAGTTCGACTTCAATTATGATGGCCTGGGCTTTGCCACTCTGGCCCTCAATAACATCAGTGGTATCGGCCGCGGAGGCGTCGGCGTGCTGAAGGTCGACGGTAAGGTCGTAGTGACGGAGAAGATGGAGCGCACAGTACCGCTCATTCTCCAGTGGGACGACACCTTCGACATCGGCGAGGACACCGGAACGCCGGTCGATGACCGGGACTACCAGGTACCCTTCAAATTTACGGGCAAGATTGGTAAGCTCACCATCACTGTTGATGCGCCGAAGCTAACGCCGGAAGACGAAAAGCGGCTCATGGAAGCCGCTGGGAGCGCAGCCGATCGGCGATAGCGCTTGGAGAGAAGTCGGGTGGCCCCCTTCCGGGGTTGCCCATTCCTCCTAGCCTCTTGAGAAACAATCGCCAGAAAAGAAATGTTTCTGCTTTTGAATGTTTTTACTGTTGTAGTGGAACCCTTTTAATTTTACGGTGTCTACATTAACAACTCCGGAGAAATCCGGCTTGAAGATAATTTGGCAGGAGTGTAAGAGCTTCAAATTCTTTAATACTCCGCAACTTCCATTCGTCGAATTCTGCTTTACCCGCTGGCTCAACGGCGGGTTTAGCTTTTTATGAGATAAACTGAGTTTCGGTCCGATCAAGAGAAACCTGCCCCAAAACTAATTCTTGCTACAATCTCCCCTTGACACCCCATAAGCCTGTGCCTTAAATAGCCGAAACTCATATTCTCAAAGTGACATAACTCTCAAATCTTAGTTGTGATTCTATGGCATGTTCTTTTGTTGCTAAAGGAGTTGAGGTAGCAAATGAATATACTCGTCATTCTTGGTCATCCAGACCCGGACAGTTTCAACCACGCCATAGCCTCCACCGTGTGCGAAACCTCATTAAACAACGGACATCGTGTGCTATTTCATGATCTGTACGCCGAGGGATTTGATCCACTCCTCACCAGGGCGGAAATCCCGGAACAGGGGTTGGTCCCCGAGAATATACAGCGTCATTGTGAACAGTTGCGGTCTTCTGACGGCATAGTCATTGTCCACCCTAATTGGTGGGGTCAACCGCCGGCCATTCTGAAGGGATGGATCGACAGGGTCATTAGACCGGGCATAGCCTACAGGTTTGAAGACGGCGATACTGGAGACGGAGTCCCCATCGGGCTGCTCAAAGCCAAAACGGCTTTGGTTCTGAACACGTCTAACACCCCGGATGAACGAGAGCAATCAGCCTTCAGTGATCCCCTGGAGTCACTGTGGAAACGTTGCATTTTCGGGTTATGCGGTGTCCATATCTTCCACCGCAGAATGTTCAATGTCATCGTCACGAGCACTCATGCCGAGCGACAGGCATGGCTCAATGAGACTCGGTTACTGGTTACGCGACTCTTTCCCAAAAAATCATGACAATTGCATGCGCACGGAGAACCATGAAGATCTCATACGTTCACGGTTACGACCCCAGAGAAAACATACGCCTTCAGGACCAGGCTTCCACCTTGGTTGAATTGCTCCATTCCGACACTGCATATCCGACCGGAAGCAGCATACTTGAAGCCGGTTGTGGCATCGGCGCTCAGACTGTTACCCTAGCTCGGAATAGCCCCAATGGGCTTATTACTTCTGTGGATATATCTGAAGCCTCAATAACCGAAGCCAGGAGAAAAGTAGCAGAGGCGGGATTCACCAACGTCCAATTCCAACAGGCGGATATCTTCAATTTACACTTTAGGCCGGAATCTTTCGACCACATCTTCGTTTGTTTCGTTTTAGAGCATTTGTCTCGACCGCTTGATGCGCTAAATTCCTTAAAAGTCATTCTCAAGCCTGGCGGTACAATTACGGTCATTGAAGGTGATCACGGTTCCGCTTTTTTTTACCCGGACAGCCCTTCTGCCCGTAAGGCAATTCAATGTCAGGTAGAACTACAGAAGAGATCAGGCGGTAACGCCATGGTTGGAAGGGAATTATATCCGCTTTTACAACAAGCTGGCTTTCGTTCGATTCGAGTTTCGCCACGAATGGTTTACGTTGATTCTAGCAAACCTGAATTTGTTGAAGGTTTCACAAAAAAGACTTTTACGGCTATGATCGAAGGTGTTCGTGAATCTGCAATTGAAGCGGGGCTGATAGACCAACATGTCTTTGAGGAAGGGATTAGGGACCTTTACAGAACAACGGAGGTGGATGGTGTATTTTGTTATACTTTTTTCAAGGCTTTAGGAGAGAAGCCTCACTTGCGTTAGCGTTCTTCGCCAGGGCTTTTTTTCTTAAAACGGCCACCATCCACGAGTTTCTCTTTAATAAGTTTGCTCAAACGCTTGATTCGGTACTCCTCTCTGAATGCCGCCGACTTGCTCAATATGTGCAGATGAAGGCTATGCTGTGCCCGATTTTGACGGAGGCGCTGGGTCAATGCAATCAGGCTTGGCATAGCTCGTCTGTGACGTCGCTTTTGTGCCGTTACTCATCTTAGCGTCAACATTATTTTTTTGTTCGCGAGAAATAGGTCCTATCAAGGTAATGCTACTAGTGTTCATCGAATTCTAAAAGAGAGGCTCAAAAAGAAACAAATATCATCTCTTTTAATTATTTGCGGCTATCCTAAGTCAAAGCTGGACGTCTTCTCAGTGACGTAATGAAAACCCGAAGATAGAGCGTTACACATAAAAATGACTACATTACGATTAGAAAGACCTATAGGAAAACAATGGGTGACATCATGATATATGGTTGTGTCTTTTGTAATAAGGTTTGGTGTAGTAGGGACAAATATGAAACATTAGATGTCCAAAATTTAGATATAGAAAACAGAACTGATATAAGCCACGGAATTTGTCCAGAATGTTTTCAGCGACAAAAAGAAGATAAAGTGCATGATCATCAGAGAAACAAAGGTTATGATGAATGTTATAACAGGCACGAGGATTGTGAAAACGCTTCTTGTATGTTTAGGCCTACGTGCGGCGAGAAAGCATTGAAAGAGTGGCGGGCTGATATAGTGGTCTTAGGGAGTTGATCAAGTGATTCGTTCATATAGGGGAACCTTCCAGGGCTCCTCTATAACGGTCGCCTCCTGTAATGTAGAATGGCCTTTTATTCTCTACGGCGTCTTCAGGACGCGGACAGTACATGGCGCCTTTGGATATGAGTCTTTCGAGCGGATCTGGGCGTCGATTGTGAACGAGGACTTCGTAACCCTGTTCAAATAAGTATTTTACCATTGGCTGCGCCAATTGGCCAACGCCTGTGAATCCCAATTTCTTCCCTTGCATTGCGACCTCCTTCAACGCCAATACATAAAGACAATGAGATCTGCCTCAAAAAAATGTTCCGCCTGGGAGATTGTCTGTGTGTGGAAGGGAGATAATTGTGGCTAGAAACGGACCAACTGTGAAATAACATAAAGGAGGATGAGGTATGGATGACAAAATCAATGGAATTGTGGCCCGTCTCTTTAAAGGAATCCTTACCGACGACAAAGCAATGGACGAAGGATTAGAAAAACTTTTTCAAAAGTTATCCCAGGAGGACGCGGAAAAGGTTGACGACATTTTTTCTAGGGAAGGGTCATTAGCTCTTTACGGATTCCAGAATTTTGACGATTTTTTAACTGCTCTAGGTAGGGGTGAACAAAAAGCGAAAGACGCAATGATTGAGATTATCGGCACACTTAAAAGGACTAGTTAACCAGAAGGAGAAATCCCCGGTCAGAGGTAAACTGACCAGCGACTCAGATTTTGAAAGGCCTAGAAACCTATGAATATCAAAATTATTTTGGGTTTTCCTTCAATTGCTTTTTGCTACATCATTATCCTACCACTAATAATATCTCATTCATCGGACGGCTTAATGAAAGTTAGACGTTTAACAGGTTTTTTCATAGCTATGATTTTTGTCCTGACAACTGTAGCCGTCTTCGCCGCCGGGGATAGCTACTTTGTAATCAAGACCAAAGAAGAAGCGGTAAAAGCAAAGGGAAAGGAATGCGCTAAAGCATCTAATCAGCCAAGTAAACCTATCAGCCCACCTGGAAGATAGGCGCTGGTTTTCTACCTACATTCCGGAATTATTTTTCAGGCCCTGGCAGTTTGTGCTAGGACTTTTCCTGTATTTGAACCGAATTCTTACCGTCGCGCCACGCGTAACCTACAGAGATTGTTCGAACACGGCCATCATGGACGGGTACTGAGTTCACAGAAGATTTCGGAATTGTCCAGGAAAAAATCCCACGGAGGTTCAATATGGAGTTCTTTGAGGAAGCTGCAGATGAACTCCTGAAAAATGTCTTTTCAGGTCAAGATACCCAGAGTGGCATGTTGGAAAGCATTATGGGCATCCTCAACAGTTCCGAGTCCGGCGGCGCTGAAGGACTCTTAAACATTTTCAAAGAGAACGGGCTTGGCGAGGTAATGTCTTCATGGATTGGTAAAGGAGAAAACCTTCCGATTTCTCCTGAACAAATCCAGCAGGTCCTGGGAAGAGATCAAGTTCAGCGGATCGCGGAAAAGCTGGGGGTTTCGCTGGAAGAGGCATCGAGCGGCCTGGCCGAGATGTTACCCCAGATTGTGGACAAACTAACGCCTGAAGGCTCCCTACCAATCCAGGACTTGCTTCACCAGGGTTTGGGATTGATTGCGGACAAACTTTTCGGCAAGTGACTTAGGCGAACTTCTCCACCAAGAGTTTGCCGTGAGATAGTCTAACGGTTTTCGTCTCCCATAGCGCCTTGCGTGCCTCGGCATCGGAGCCGCCAGGATTCAGCGGATTCGCTGATTGTTTGGCGTCACAAACGGCAGTGGCTCGGTGTAAATTCCGTTCACTATGTTCCCTATGAGGTGTCGATTTCTCAATATGGTTTAGCAGGTTCAGGTGATTGGATTATGATCAATATTGTTTTCATTGTGACACTCTTGGTGTAAACACTAAAACCGTTTCTTGCAAAGGAGGATTAGATGAAGAAAAAAACCGTCCTGCAAATCCTGTTTCTATTGTTTATGGTGGGAAATATTAGCCAGAGGATATCCCATGCCGAAAATTTAGAGCTTGAAAATAGATTGACTGATACAAAGAAGGTCATAACTGAGATGCTCCAGGCTCCCGATGGGGGGATCCCTCATGATTTGCTCAAACGTAGCAAAGCCATAATTATATTTCCGTCAGTTATCAAAGCGGGTATGGGGATAGGTGGGCAATATGGAAAAGGTGTGGCCTTACGTCGTGACCCTGCGAACCGGAAATGGGGCTTTCCTGCGTTTGTCACTCTTTATGGTGGGAGTTTCGGTTGGCAACTGGGTGTGCAATCGACCGAATTGGTTCTGTTGGTTATGAGTGATGTTAATCTAAAAAATTTGTTTAAGGACAAGTTTACAATCGGGGTAGACGCATCGGTGGCAGCAGGTCCTGTTGGCCGACAAGCGTCCGCAGACACCGATATTTCATTATCCACCGGGATTTTATCATATTCCCGAGCCTCAGGTCTTTTTGCAGGCTTGACTATACAGGGAGGGGTCTTAGAGGCGGATTGGGAGGCCAATGAAGCTTATTATGGTTCACATGTTTCAATTATTGATATATTTTCCCACAAAAAGGGACACCTCTCTCCCGCGGCTGTAAAACTTATTGAAACTCTTAATAGACACCTGTCAAAATGAAATACCAGGCGTCCGGAAATTTCATTAATATAAGTTGAAATGCTTTGAATAACGGATACAAACAAATGGGATAAATTTATTCATAAAGGCTTTGAACCGGCAGTTCCCAAACAGATTCTAAGTGAATTCTTCCTCGACCGCTGTTAGAATCCCCGTTCCAGCCAGCAGGCCCCTTCGGTTTTTTTCCTTCGTGAATCTTCCAAAATTCTCGGTGTAGTAATGCAAAGGCCCCAACAGAGCAACAAGAGCTAATAGAGAACTCTTTTCCCAACTCCTGAAGGAATCGACTTCAACATTCGTTTTCAGAAGGGCGTCGGCTGCGATTATAAGTTGTTTGATGCGTTTCATCTGCAATACCTTCTTTCTCCATCAGGATTTTCTCTTACCGCTTAGTAGTGACAGTGAAACACTAAATATGTTACTATGATTTATAAACATGTTATATTAACAAATTAATATCTGATCTAAATATATTTAGATTACTACCGGATATATTGGGAATTATATCATGGTGGTCATGACGGATTGAGACCGTTAAGCTACCTCACAATCTTCCAATCTCCAGAATCACTATACGATTTAACCATTACAGATAGGCATTGGAAGGCTCCACGATATATGACATAATCGGAAAAAAAGAAGTTAAAGCTTATTCTATGATAAAATTGAAGAAAGTGTTTCTAAGGAATCAATCCAAGGTACATTCTCCAGCCCTGTTTTAACGACTTTTTATCTAGCCCGCTCAGGAGTTATACACAATGAGTAAGAAAGACACATGGTGAACGGTGCGGCCCATCAGCAGGTATAATGTTGATAACTTATACTCTATAAAATTTGCTTAGCTTAGCTAGTGGATTACATTGTTAGATATAAAAAGGCCCTGATTGGACAAGGTTCCAAATATGAATAGCGAACCCGAACAGGTGTCCACTCCGCCAGAGGGAGAAATCTATCCCCGTAAAGCTGTAGATATTTCGTCACGTTACTGCTCGAGATGACATCCAGAGCATATGTCATTTTGACTGAAGCGTTTATGAGGATATAAACTCATGGCAGACAAAATTGACCTGGATGAGAATGCTAGAAGCGAAAGCGCTCTGAGGCATGTTGCGGCGGAGAAACTTGGCAAGCGTGAGGGTGCGCCTTCGGGACTCAAAGGTCAAACCCCTGAAGCGATCATCCACGAACTCCAGGCCCACCAGATCGAACTGGAGACGCAGAATGAGGAACTGAAAAGAATCCAGCGCGCATTGGAAGAGTCCAAGGACAAATATGAGGATCTCTATGATTTTGCTCCCGTAGGATACTTTACCTTAAATCACAAGGGGATCATCAGAGAGGTCAACCTGACCGGCGCCTCCCTGCTCCGGGTTTTTCGTTCCAAATTAATTAATCGCGGTTTTGGACGTTTTGTTGCGTCTGAGTGCTTAGACCGTTGGTATCAGCATATTATTAGCGTGCTTGGGCATGAAGAGAGGCAGACTTGCGATCTGAAACTCATTCGGGAAGATGGTTCGACGTTTTATGCCAGTTTTGAAAGTATCCGAATGCATGCGCCTGCCGAACTGCAAGAGGACAAAAGCGTTACCCACGTGATCCGTATGGCGGTCAGCGACATCACCGAGCGCAAGCAGATAGAAGAAGTTCTTAAACAAAGAACTGAGGAACTTGAACGGAGCAACAAGGACCTGGAGCAGTTTGCTTATGTTGCGGCCCACGACCTGCGGGAGCCTCTGGTGGCAGTCGCTGCATACCTCAAGGTTCTAGAAAGACTTTCTAAGAACCCCCTTGAGGATGTGGCGCGGACGTGTATCGCAAAGGCGCTAAATTTGGCTCTACGAATGGACTCGATGCTCCAGGGCTTGCTCGCATACTCACGACTAACACTTACCCCGATTTCTTATGAGATGACAGATTGCAACACTTGCCTTGCAGACGCCATTTCAAATCTGGGGTTGTCAATCAAGAAAAGAGGAGCAGTTGTAACAAGCGATACTCTTCCAACTCTTAAGATCGACGCCTCTCAATTGGCTACAATCTTTCAGAATCTTGTTGGCAACGCGATCAAATACGGCGAAACAGGGCCTCTTAGAGTTCACGTCGGCTTTATCTCCAGAGAGTCTTATTATCAATTCTCGGTCAGCGATAACGGTATTGGAATTGAGCCTCCGTATTTGGACCGTATCTTCAATCTGTTTGAAAGGGTAAAGGACTTGTCTGGTCCCATGGGAACCGGCATCGGTCTCTCGACATGCAGGAAAATAGTGGAACGTTATGGGGGACGCATATGGGTGGACTCGAAGGTTGGAAAAGGGTCGACTTTCTATTTTACACTCCCGAACTCTTAGGCTCATTCCGGATCTATCTTCCAACCGGATTTCTCCGGATCCGATTTTTAAAACACCCCTGAATTATGAAAGTTCCAAGTACACGACCAATGCCATAGAATCATTGAACATGACGCTTAGGAAAGTGACTAAAAACTGAGGCTCTTTCCCCAATGACGAGGCCATGTTCAAGCTTCTCTACTTGGCCTTGATTAACATCGCAAAGAAATGGACTATGCCGATAAAGGACTGGTTACCAAACTTTTGAAACCACGTACCCCATTTACACAAAATTCTTTACAGGTCCACGTGGGACTCATATTGTTTCGTGGTCGGGGTATGCTATTCCCAACCCGTTTTGTACACGAACACGTAATCCAGGTCGTTGACGTCCACGGAAATGTCAGCCCCGCGCGAATCAGCGTAGACCAGCCAACTAGGTTTAGTGTCGCCGCAGCAGATTACGTCAGGCGAAAATGTCCCTTTTTTCCTGTCGAACCACGCTAGCAGCATCGGGTCCGACGACAGTTCTTTAGCCTTTTGGTCGGCCAAGGACTTGGCGCTGGGGAAATCCGCAGGTCTATCATCTATCCGTACACTGACGGGATTAGTTAGCATGTCCCGAGTTATGTACTTGCAATCCACCATGGGAACCTCCTGGTGTCTAACCTTGAAACCTCTTGATAGGAGCGCCTAATAAAAAATACTGGATTCATTTTAACTCTGCGTCCCAGTTAATCACGAAATCACCGATGTCAATCGATTGTAGACTTATAGATGTAAACTGGAGAGTCCGGGTCAGAGTAATCTCGCGGAACCTATCCGAACAAGGTCTAAGAACAAATTGTGTCATAACTGATGACGCTTTTCCACGGTTACTTCGTAAAAAACAAAACGCAACTTTTGTAACTATTAACGTGAAAGATTTTTTGGGAATGACGCCTATCACTCGTCATGTGTCCGGAATGACGAGCAAACAAGACTGAATCACATGCTTAACAGTTTGTATGCCGATACCGAGTTATCCCTGGCGGGAATCCTTTGTTCGCCATGTCTCTACTTCGACAAATATGCGCTGAACCTGTGGGTAGGCCAGTTTAATCAACCCATCTAATCGGGCCACGGCGACCTCAACCTCCGTCGCCAGGATGGGGTCCACAAAATCGACGCTGACATTCACGAGAACAAAATCGGGTCCCATGTGCATGGTCAGTATTTCATTAACTTGTTTGATTTCTTTGCACGAATCGGCAATTTCACGTATTCCTTGAACGACCTCTTCATTGGCGCTTTCTCCAATCAAAAGGCTCTTCGTCTCGGAAGCTAGCAAAATGGCCGTTCCGCCAAGTATCAGCCCGATGACGATTGCGGCCGAACTATCAAAGTAGGGGCTTCCAGTAACTTGGCTGAGAAGGATCCCCAGAAAGGCAACTGCAAGACCCAAAATTGCAGCCGAATCTTCTAAAAGCACGATATAAATGGATGGATCTTTTCCTCTATGAACGGCCTGGAAGTAGCCCCACTTGCCTTTTAATTTTGAGAATTCCCTCAAAGCGATGTACCAGCTAGTTCCTTCGAATATCGTGGCGAGGCCTATAACCCCATAGTTGACGTAGGAACTCTTTACATCCGCAGGGGTAATGAGATGATCAATTCCCTTGAAAATCGAAAGACCCGCGCCACCTGCAAAGAGTAAAATAGCAACGACAAAACTCCAGAAGTAAATCTCCTTGCCATGGCCGAAAGGGTATTCTTTATCGGCTGGCATTTTTGACCGCCGTAATCCATACAGCAGTAGAAATTGGTTACCCGTATCGACAACAGAATGGATCGCTTCCGAGAACATGGCTGGACTGCCGGTCATGAGGGCCGCAATAAACTTGGTTATTGCGATGAGACAATTTCCGGCCAGGGCGGAATAGATAACTTTTAAGGAAGACGCAGCCATGCGCTGGAACTCCGTCGAATATTTCTCTTTAATCGCTCACTGGCTTGCCAATTGGCCACTTCACTCTCCGGCAAGAGCCGGAAAAAACACTGGTTTCTCGGAATTATGCGGCGGTCGCTCCATTTCGGGGAACTTCGAGTCGGTTCATAACCGATCTCGAGCCCCCACACTCTGTTGGAAAGGCTATTTAAGGTTCCTTCCTATCGAGAACGCTTTGCCAAGATGCTCACCAACGCCGTAATAACCTCGGGAAGAATCAGGCGCCCACATGAACGGCTTAATCTTCTCGATCTCAGGGCCATTTTGTCCCACAACCGCCTCGTCTGCCTGTATGTCCAGAATTTCACCTATGAATTGTGTGTGTATACCAATCCTGTGGTGATGGATGACCTTACACTCCAGTTCCAATGGAAATTCGGCAACATATGGAGCATTCACGACGTCGCTTTTCAACGGTGTAAGTCCAGTCGCCAAGAATTTATCGGTATCCGTCCCCGACAATATCCCGATGAAATCAGCCTGCTTCACGTAATTCTCCGAGGGAATGTTTACCGTGAAGGCTTTCTGCTCCATGAGATTGCCGTAAGTGTAGGTTGCCTCTCGAACTGATATTGAGACGCAGGGTGGAGAGGAGCAGCAAATCCCACCCCAAGCGACGGTCATCACATTGGGCTTCCCAGCCTTGTCATAAGTACCCACTATCAAGACAGGGGTAGGGTAGAGAAGTGTTTTCGCTCCTATAGACTTTTTCACGACATTCCTCCTGATCGTACGGCCACACGTATGCCGGATTAAGTGATACCCGATGAATGGTTCTGCCTTCAACCTGTTTAGCTGAGCACAAAGCGTGAGAAATTTCAAATGGAATCATTGTCGTGACAGACCCTTCCCCCTGCATCGGGGGTGCTCCATAATGGGGCGAAACGAAACTCTTGCCGACAAAAAGACGTAGTCAGGTAGCGTTGGGAGGGATGAACCATCACTGGGGATGGAAAGGACAGGGTTATTACCATACGAGACACACATTTTTGGAACCTGTTGTCATCATTATATTTCCTCCAGCCTAATGGATGCGAATTGATCAAGCGACAGAATTTGATGCGCTTTTTCACCCCGATTGATATAATATGAGGAAAACTTGCCAATACGAAGAAATGTCCGCTCACGTAGTTCAGTCTTGATGCAAGGGAGCCACAATGCGCAGTCATCAGACTTCAGAGTCCGGAAAGGGGTTCCAGTCCAGAGGACTCAGCCTGCGTTCAAAGCTGGCGCTCGAGTTCGGGGCGGTTATCGTTGGGATTATGGCGCTAGTGATTGTCGTATCGACGTTAGGTATCCCCTTCACAAGATACACCGGCACTCTCGGCGAAGAACAGTCCTCGGTCCTGAAAACTCTCGGTCTCGTTGCGGATTTGAAGAAAGAACTCTTCGAGCTTTGGTTAGGGGGCCGCAAGGATGATGTCACGGTATTCTCAGAATCTATTAACATTTCAACTTTACTGAATGACTTTTTGACTCTGATTCGGCGGGGCTCTTCTGATGGGAAACCAAACGCCAAATTTTGGGCCCAGTTGACCGAAGAACCTAGCTATGAACTTCTTGTTCTCCGTTTCGACCAGATTATTGCTGGCTACAAGGCGTATCAAAAAATACAGATAGCTGATGCGAGCACGGGGATGATTGTAGTCTCCAGTGACGACAAAAGTCGGGGGCTCAACGTTTCGGGTTACTCCTCTTTCGATGAGGCCCTTAAGTCCCCACGAGAAGTGGCAGTCGACATTCAGTTGGACCCCACTACAACACACCCTCACCTTATCGTCTCCCGAGCCGTCTTTGGGCCTCCACCCAAAGATACCGCGACAGACACCCCATTGGGCGTCGCTATGTTCTACATCGACACCGAATCTTACCTCAAGCCTCTGCTTTACGCTGGTACAGGCATGGGAGGAACAGATGACATAGCGCTGGTCAACCGGGATGCAACTATCCTCATGTCACTTAGGTTCCCCTTGCCCGACGGAACCATTCCCAAGCCCCTTGAATATAAGATTCATGCTCTACCTGCGACGATGGCCGCTCGAGGAGAGGAAGGCTTGATCATCGCCGATGACTATCGTGGCGTACCAGTGCTGTCAGCTTATCGGCAAGTCTCGGTAGGGCCCAACCAAAGCTGGGGATTGGTGGTAAAACGTGACCAGGCGGAAGTGTTCGGTCCGCTGTGGAACGGTGTATTGTATACGTGTCTAGTGGCTTTTTTGGGGCTGATGGTCGGGGCCTTACTCCTAGTGCTCACGGCAAACAGGATATCAAGACCGATACAGGCGTTGAGTCTTACCGCACGTGAGGTAGAAACCGGTAACTTTGCAGTCAGGGCGCCAGTGAAGACCTCGGACGAAATCGGCGCTCTTGCCGCAACATTCAACTCTATGTTGGAGCGAATTCAGAAATGGGGCGACGAGATCGAGAGAACCAACAAAGAACTGGAGGCGTTCAGTTATTCCGTGTCTCACGACCTGCGTGCGCCATTGCGTGGGATTGACGGCTTCAGTCAGGCCCTCCTGGAGGACTATTACGAGAAGGTTGATGAAACAGGTCGGGATTACCTGACGAGAGTGAGGGCCGCCACGCAGCATATGGGCCATCTGATTGACGATCTGTTGAAGCTGTCCCGACTTGCGAAGACTGAGATGCGTCAAGAACCGGTATCGTTGAGTGGTATCATTACCGAAATCATTGAATCACTCAAAAACAACGAGCCTGATCGTTTCGTTGAATGTGAGGTTGAAGAAGGAATCATCGTAAACGGGGACCAATATCTGTTAGAAATAGCGATGGAAAACCTCGTAAACAACGCATGGAAATTTACCGGAAAAACAGAGCGGCCAAGAATCCAATTTGGAATGAATCAGAAGGATGGTCTCAATGTTTACTATATCAAGGATAACGGTGTCGGGTTTGATATGGCATATTCCGGAAAACTTTTCGGAGCGTTCCAGCGTCTTCATTCATCAGAAGAATTCTCGGGAACCGGTATTGGTCTGGTTACGGTCCAGCGGATCATTCACCGTCATGGGGGACGGATCTGGGCAGAGGCCGAACCCAACAAGGGCGCTACATTCTTTTTTACAATCTAATTCCAATTAGGGTGGAATCACATGAAAGATAAAATCATCCTTTTAGTCGAAGACAGTCCTGATGACATCACTCTTACTTTGCGTTCCCTCAGGAAGAACAATATCCTCAATGAGGTGGTCGTTGCGAAGGATGGGGTGGAGGCCCTTGATTATCTGTTCGGCACTGGAATATATGCGGGCCGTGACACCTCCGTGACACCTGTTGTGACCCTCCTGGACCTGAAACTCCCCAAAATTGACGGACTTGAGGTTCTTAAACGAGTACGTGGTAATGAAAGGACGAAACTTATTCCGATTGTCATTCTAACCTCGTCAAAACAAGAAAGCGATCTCATCAACGGTTACAGCCTGGGAGCCAACAGCTACATCCGAAAACCGGTTGACTTTGAACAGTTCAACGAAGCCATCCGGCAACTGGGTTTGTACTGGATTTTGTTAAACGAATCGCCTCCTTTAGTGAAGTAAGGATGGAGACATGAGCGCCATTCCCTTGCGTGTGTTGATTGTGGAGGATTCTCCTGATGATACGACGCTGCTCGTCCGGATTCTCCGCAAAGGCGGTTTTGAAACATCCTTCGAGAGAGTTGAAACGGAAGACGCAATGCGTTCGGCCCTTGCTGAGAAGCCATGGGATCTTGTTCTGTCTGATTACAAGATGCCTTCCTTTGATGGTCTCCATGCCCTTGCAGTCCTGAAGGAAAGCGGTCTGGATATCCCCTTGATCCTCGTATCTGGAGCGATTGGCGAGGAGATAGCCGTGGAAGCGATGAAGGCCGGGGCATGTGACTACGTCATGAAAGCTAACCTACCTCGGCTTATTCCCGCGATCGAGCGGGAACTCAAGGATGCTGTTGTCAGAGAGGATAAGAAACAGGCCGAGAGAGCGTTACGAGAGAGTGAAGAGCGTTATCGAACTGTTGCCGATTTCACTTATGACTGGGAGTATTGGGTGGCCTCGGACGGCACGCTGTTATACATTTCACCTTCGTGTGAACGAGTAACAGGTTACTCAGCGCAAGAATTTGTTGATGACCCAAGCTTGTTGGAGAGAATTGTCCATCCGGATGACCTTGACGAGGTGATGAACCATTTTCATGTGGCGAGAGAAGTTAACCATGAAACCTCCCATTCTTTAGATTTCCGAATCATCCATCGAGATGGACACGCCCTCTGGGTCAGCCACGCTTGCCAACCAGTTTACGGGAAAGATGGGCAACCATTTGGCAGGCGGGCATGTAACAGAGACGTCACTGAACGGCGGAAAGCCGAACAGGCGCTAAGAGAGAGCGAACTGAGGCTGAACCTGGTATTGACCGGAGCGGGCCTCGGGTCGTGGGATTACAACCTTGAGACAGGCGGGGCCTTTTACGACCGGGGTTTGGCCAAGATGCTCGGATTCAACTATGATGATATTCAGCCACATATCCTTTGGTTGGAGAATCTAACTCATCCAGACGATTGGTCTCGAGTCATGGAGCTGTTGAATCAGCACATAGAAGGCCGCACACCTTTTTACGAGGCGGAATTTCGACTGAGGCCCAAGTTGGGCGAATGGAAGTGGATCTTGGCCCGTGGTTCAGTCGTCGAATGGGACAAACACGGCAAACCGTTGCGGGTATCGGGAACATATCTTGATATTACCGAACGGAAGAGCGCTGAGGACGCTTTGCGTCTCAGTGAAGAACGTTTCCGGGCAATATTTGACGGTGCCCAGGACATGATTTTCATGATGGATAGTCATCGTAAATACAAGCAAGCCAACCCCGCGATGGCCAAAGTTCTTGGACTTGATGTGTCCGAAATCATTGGACACAAGCCAGAGGAGGTCTATGGCGAAGAAATCGGGAAACAGCTTCGACTGTTGGATCTCCGCGTACTCGGAGGAGAGTCCATCGAAAGAGAACACACTGTCCGCATAAAAGGTGTCTCGTCAATACTGAATACGGTCCTCAGACCGCTTCACAACGCTGAAGGAGAAATTGTCGGCGTATTCGGGATTTCTCGTGATGTGACCGAGCGCTCGAGGGTATCGCCTACCCCCAAAGCAGTTTTTGAAAGCTACCCATCGGAGGCCATGAGGGCGACCATGCGCGAGGCTCGCTCGGCCGCCGCCAGTGACGGTACGGTTCTTCTTCAGGGGGAGAGCGGGAGCGGGAAGGACTATTTGGCGCGCTGGATCCACGACCATTCGAAGCGTGCGTTAGGCCCATACTTTTCGCTGAATTGCGCTGCCATATCAAGAGAATTGGCGGAATCAGAGCTGTTTGGACATGAGCGTGGCGCATTCACTGGAGCGCATAGGCGTAAACGAGGACTCCTGGAGTTGGCGGAAGGAGGTACCCTCCTTCTGAACGAAATAGGAGAACTTCCTCTCTCGTTGCAGTCCAAGCTTCTTACGTTTCTGGACACAAGGTCATTCCTTCGTGTCGGTGGGGAAAAATCCCTCACTGTGAATGCTCGGATCATTTCGGCTACCAACAGGAGCCTCGATAAAGAGGTTGAGGAAGGCCGATTCCTATCCGCGCTTTTCTATAGAATTAACGTTTTCGGGATAACTGTGCCACCCCTTCGTGACAGGATCGAAGACATCCCCGTGCTTTTGGAAGGGATCCTGCCGCGGCTGGCGGTGGAACTTCAACTAACTCGTCTCCCGTATGTCGATCCGGCCTTTGCTATTGCGCTTACGAGGTATGACTGGCCCGGCAACGTCAGGGAGTTGCGGAACGCTCTGGAGCGGGCGTTGATGCTATCCGACGGGCATAGCTTAAGCTTGACGCTCCCTTCTGGTAAAGCAGGTTCTGAGGACTGGTCTCACGTGTCCAGTTTTCCGGCGCAAGAACGCACGCTTCACGACGTGACGGATGAGGTGATCAAATCCCTGATTTTGGAGGCGCTCCGACGTTGCGAAGGCAATAGAAGATCCGCAGCCCGTACGCTTGGTATAGCCCGAGATTCTCTTTATCGGTACATGAAGCGTTTTGGGATCATGAGCGAAAACCAGACTGCGGATCAAGACGATTGACCGGCATTAAGACACCGGGTGAATTCTTAACCCCTTGATAAGACACGCATCAGGAATTCTGTGTTGCGTTTGTCAGACACATTTCTCCGACTCCCGCTTCTCCTGTCAACCCTTCGTTACTCACACCCGGTTTCGTCACAACAGCTAACCATCTAATTGGCCTAATGTTTCTGTACGGAAGTCTCTAATGGGCACGGTTGGCACAAAAAATGCTTAATACGCCGCAAGGGTTAAAGAAATTATTTCTGTATAAATGGGGTCATCAATGTGTTCAGAAAAGCGAATCGACGATTTGATAGAATCAGGTACGCTCCTCGCTCTCCACTCTGATCTTGATCCAAGCGTGTTTAGACGCTGGAGACTACAAGCGTTTGATTGTCTGACTACCTTCCTTGGTCCCGATCATTATTATACGAAACATTTTGAAGATTTTGTCAGACAAGCCCAAAGAATTGACCTTCTTGCGGCATACGGCATACTAACCGCTGTCCAACAACTGTTCGGCGACAATTCAACTTCGGCGTCAATGACAGCAGCCGATTTTGCAAGCAAAGCGGATCGCAATTGAGAGCGAAAACCAGACTGCGGATCAAGACGATTGGCCGGCATTAAGACACCAGGTAAATCCGTAACCCCTTGACAAGACACGCATCAGGAATTTTGTGTTGCGTTTGTCAGACACATTTCTCCTGTCCCGCTTCTCCTGTCAAATCTTCGTAACTCACACCCGGTTTCGTCAAAATAGCTAACCGTCTAATTAGCCAGGTTGTTCTGCAAAGAGTTCTCGAGTCAGCACAGTTGGCACGAAATGTGCTTTAGGTGCGGCAAGGGTTAAACTATCTTCGTTATAATAATCTGAAACGTTTTTGAGTTTTCCGGACCAATCGCAGTAACTGCTGCTACCTCGAAGGTAAAACCAGCGAGGCGCCGTGCTTACGAAGTTTACCCCGTCGAATCTTCTTGATAGAAAGAGGCGCCAATGTCTATCGAACAGCGAATCGACAACTTGATGGTAGCGGGCTGGTACGTGCTCGACTCTGATTTTGATCGGACCGCTTTACAGCATTGGAGGGTGCAAGCGTTTCATTGCATTGAAGCCATGCTTGGCCCCGATCATGTTACCACCAAAGATTTTGAAAATCTCGTCTCGTTTGGTTCTTGGGCTCAATTCACTGAATAACGGGGACCGAGGCAACAACACAATGAAGACTAAAACCAAACTCTTTGGCTCGCTTTTGTTAGTTGCGACAATCACCATCATGCCGGGTATTGTTCGATCACAGGACTTGTCGATACCAGTTGATGACACGGCTTATCAGTTAATCGAGCAGATACAGGACTTGGAATTGATGGGGCGTGATATACAAAGGTGCTATGAGGCGGAGAAACGAACAGCGATGATAGCGTCTTTGTCGCGACAATCATTGACAGATTCGCAATTAAATAGCGAGCTAATGAATCGAGTCTTTAGTCATCTCGTTGGAACCAGCGAATATGAAAGGTTTCTCAAGGTGTACCGGGCGCTTATTAGGAGCCCTGGTTATAAACAACTCTATTCGGCAAATCTGTGCTCCGAATACATGCGTTTAATAGAATCTGTGCGGACAAGATTGACGACTCAATTGAAAGAACGGCTAAGAAGTTTAGCAAAAGAAAGTTCCACTCAGCTTTCCGCTAATAGCGGATTCTCTGAATCCGATCCAATGAACATTGTCGTTCGCCAAGACCCCGGGAGCGCGAAAATGGCTCAAAGCGAAGGAGAAAGCCTGACAATAGAAGAACCACAAGTAATCCTAACTGGCCACGGAAAAGGAAAAGACCTCAGGAATTACGGGCCCTAGCTAATTTTGGACAGAACTGCTTGGAATTAGCGGAAAAGTAAGAATTTGATCCGAGACTGGCGAGCCGAGCCTCAGCAACAAGAGAGGCTGAAGCAAAAGCAGACTGAAAAGGTGAAGGGAAAGGTTGAGGAAAACGTCGAAGGAACCAAGGCCTAAAGGGAAAAAGTCAAGCATTGAAAAACTCTAATATCGAAAAACAAGCTGAATCCAAGCATCACTCGACAAACAGAGTGCGACGGTTCTTCGCCAATCTTGGTCCCGGCTTAATTACCGGCGCCGCCGATGACGACCCTTCAGGCATCGCGACTTATTCGGTGGCCGGGGCGTCCTTAGGCTATATGACCTTATGGACGGCGCTCTTGTCGTTCCCGCTGATGGCTGCCGTACAGTTGATGTGTGCGCGTCTTGGTATGGTGACGGGGCGCGGGCTGGCAGGCGTAGTGCGACTTTATTATCCGCGTTGGGTGTTGTGGTCCGCGTGTGCGATCTTGATTGTGGCTAACGTTTTCAACATCGCCGCCGACCTCGGAGGCATGGCTGAAGTGACCGAAATGATGACGGGAATTGAATCGTACTACTGGACCCCAGTTTATACCATACTGATCATCTTACTGCTTTTTTTTTCATCATACCGTCATATCGCTCGCATCTTCAAATGGCTGACGCTTGTTCTCTTCGCTTATATTGCGGCAGGCTTCCTCGCCGGACCAGACTGGTACTCTGTCTTAAGCGCGACATTTGTGCCCCGCGGCGAATGGTCGAGTACGTTTTTTGCGACCTTTGTTGGCATACTTGGAACGACCATCTCGCCCTATCTTTTCTTCTGGCAAGCATCGCAAGAAGTTGAAGACGACCGGGCGCAAGGGAAACGCACAGTTAAACAGCGTGAAGGTGCGACCCTCAAGGAATTGAGAGTAGCTCGAACGGATGTTTTCACGGGGATGTTTTTTTCTAACCTCGTAATGTATTTCATCATCCTGACTACTGCGGCGACGTTGCACGCACATGGGCAAACCAACGTACAAACAGCGCGGGATGCGGCGGAAGCATTGCGCCCTTTAGCCGGAAATGGAGCTTACCTGTTGTTCTCAGTTGGTTTAATCGGGACAGGGATACTTGGTGTCCCCGTCCTCGCAGGCTCGGCTGCTTATGCAGTGACGGAAGCAGCGGGTTGGCGCGGAACATTGGAAGACCAACCACCATTATCAGGCAAGTTTTACGCATTGATCGCAGTAGCGATGCTGTTAGGTTTGGCGCTGGATTTTGTAGGACTCAATGCGGTGAAGATGCTCTTTTATTCGGCAGTGCTCAATGGGGTGTTGGCACCGCCCTTGATTGTCTTAGTAGCGCTGCTTACGAGCAAATCCGAAATAATGGGCATTCGAGTCAGTTCGCGCCCGCTGCGTTATTTCGGATGGGCAACGGCAGCAATTATGACTGCCGCGTCTATAGCGATGTTTGTAACCATGTAACAGTTGATAATAATAGCGATACTGCCTAACAATCTTATGCAGCGGAGGCTCCGAAGCTAATTTCTCATGATTCCCTGAGTGCTCCGCGGCGGCTCTGCTGATGAGAGGTGTTCGGCCCTTACGTCACTACATAGGAGGAAAAAGATGAGCAATAGCAAGATTGAAAGCGCAACGCAGCATGTCCTACCGTCTCTGCCCTACGCGGATAACGCTCTGGAACCCGTAATCTCCGCAAATACGATTGGTTTCCACTACGGGAAGCATCACAAGGGTTATGTCGATAACCTGAACAAGCTGATAGCAGGAACTGAGTTTGCGGACCTACCGTTGGAGAAAATAATTATCGAGACAGCCGGCAAAGCTGACAAGACAGCGATCTTCAATAATGCGGCGCAAGCATGGAACCACACGTTTTACTGGCGCAGCCTAAGACCGAAGGGTGGTGGCGATCCACCCGCCGTGTTGAAGGAAAAGATCGAGGCTTCCTTCGGCGCCTTGGATGCATGCAAGAAGGAGTTGGCGACTGCGGCAATGGCCCAGTTCGGCAGCGGCTGGGTGTGGCTCGCGCTGGATGGTGACAAGCTCAAGGTGGTCAAGACCGGCAATGCGGATGTGCCGATGACCACTGGCATGAAACCATTATTGACCATCGACGTGTGGGAACACGCCTACTATTTGGATTACCAGAACCGGCGCGCGGACTATGTCAACGCAGTGCTGGATAAACTGATTAATTGGGATTTCGCGGCAAAGAACCTTGGCTGATGGCGCCAAACAGGCCTGGATCGAAGGTCAGCCAAGGCGTCCGAGACGCGTTTTGGTTTCAGGGCATGCAGGGCGGTCTCAAGAGCGAACTCGACTGCATCAAGGCGTTTTCCGAGACGGACTTCACCGAGGATCTCAAGAAGTTCGACGTGCCAACCTTAATCATCCACGGCGACGACGATCAGATCGTGCCGATCGGCGCGCCTCGGCGCACGCCTCGTCCAAACTCGTCAAGAACGCGACACTGAAGGTCTACCCGGGTGGCTCGCACGGTCTGGCCGACACGCACAAAGACGAACTCAATGCCGACCTGCTCGCCTTTCTCAGGGCATAAGGGAGCCCCCCGTCAATCAGCAGCGGCAGCGATGAAGAAAGTAGAAATGGTAATCGAACCACTTTGTCTAGTGTGGCGTTCCAAAAATTGATGGTACTATTTATGAATGGAAACGCCGCATTATCTGAAGGTAACAATGTCCAACCAACGTGGGGAACGCTACACTAGATGTTTTTCGGCGCTGCCGCGGCAATAGAAGATGCGCTACCCGTACGCTTGGCATAGCCCGTGACTCACTTTATAGATACATGAAGCGTTTCGTGATTGAGAGCGAAAAACGGACCGTAGACCAAGACGATTGATCGACATTAAGACACCTATAGAACTGTTAACCCCTTGATAAAACATACATCAGTAACTTTGTGGTCCGTTATTAGGACATTCACCCCCTTTCTTGCCGACCTTTGGCATCTCGCCCCCACGCTCATCACCGTAGCTAACTAACTAACATCAAAGCCTTTATTTAAGTTTTCATTCATTTGTGCATAGTTGGCACGTAAAATGCTTACATATGGGGCAAGGGTTATAAAGAATCACTATTCGATAATCTGAATCGCTTTTTGGATCTGTGGACCAGGTGTAGCAACTGCAGCCGTTTCCGATGGCGTCCAGTCGTCCCAGCCATAGAGATATCAGCAACGCCTATGTAAACACGAGAAAGAGGAGAAGGAAAAATGATGGAAATTAAGGTACCCATGAGAGTGAGTGAGATGCTGAAAACTACCGTGGAGAATCGTCCTGGGGAAAAACTTGGCACAATACAGGATTTCATGGTGGACGTGGATGGGCGCTTAAAATACGCCATCCTGTCTCACGGAGGTTTCCTGGGAATAGGTGACGTGTTGATTCCGATTCCGTTTGACGCTCTGATGACGGGCGATAAAAAGGGAACAGCGGTTCTCGATATTGACAAGCAGACCTTGGAAAAGGCCCTCAATTTTGAGAGCAAGACATGGCCCGACTTCACCGCGGCCGAATGGAATGAAAAAGTCGATAGATACTTTGCGGCCTATACGGCTGGCGTAACTCAGCAGCAACCTGTGGTTGCTAATGTTTAGAGCTGTCTGTCCCCCGCTGACATCTAAAAAAGGGGTCAGGGATGTTTGCCTAACAACTACAACTATTTGCCGATTTGATTGCAGCAGTCTGGGGTGGCCTTGAACCTGATTTTGATTCGCAACTCGGGGGCGGAGCGAATACCCTCAAAACTAATCTCAGACGGCGGCGTGGAGTACATGAAACAGGAAAAACCTGGCGAATTAACGCCACAACAACAAGGAGGATGAACCGTGAACTGGGATCAGATTGAGGGAAATTGGAAGCAACTGCAAGGCAAGTTCAGAGAGAAGTGGGGCAAACTCACGGACAACGATCTGGAAGTCGTTGCCGGGAAGCGAGATCATTTACTTGGTAAGTT